>JBDKUG010000337.1:0-12988 GCA_039679815.1 Smithella sp. | reverse complement strand
AGCCGTTCACAAAATCAGTCCACAGACCGATGTCCCTGGGGTTGATCAGCCTGAGGCGCACGGGATTGTTATCCACGGAGAACGCATCCTTCGTCAGATGACGCGCGATGGAATCGGTCATCGCGATCTGCCGTCTCACACCATAGTGATACATCTGTCCTAAAACTTCCGCCGCCATTTCAGCGGTGGAATAAACAGGAAAGCCGGCCTGCTCCATCTTGACTACATCGTCGATCATGAATTCCTTGCAGGCCACAACGCAGACAACCGGTTTTCCCTTGTAGTCAATATTTTTCATGACATCCACAAAGGAGCCCAGTATTTCTCCCTGGATGACCACGATAAAGCTGTGCACGTCTCCTGATTCCACGCCGATTTCAATAAGATTTTTCACCTGCTCGGGTGTCATGGAGAAAGAACAATCGATAGGATTCCCGACACTGGCGTAGTCAGGCAAAGCATTTTTCAACCGCTCCCGGAAATACGGTTCGAGCGTAGCCAGGCGCATATCGGAGAGATACAGCATGTCGGTGGCCGCAACGCCCAGCGAGCCGGTGTAAGTGATGACCAGTACGCCGTTGCCTTTTGGAACAGGCTGTTTGGAAAAAGCGCGGGTCAGCGCGAAGAGATGTTCGTTGTCCCGGGCCCGGATCACGCCGCTTTGCTTGAAGGCCGCGCTGTTGACTTCATCATTGCCGGCCAGCGACGCGGTATGCGAGGATACGGCTTTCTTGCCGGCTTCCGTTCTGCCCGATTTCAGCACGATCACGGGTTTGCGAACAGCCGTCCGGGTGGCCACATCGACAAACCGTTTGCCGCTGCGGATGTCTTCCATGTACATGACGATCACGGAGATATGATCATCGTCGCTCAGATATTCCAGAATATCCGTTTCATTGATATCCATCTTGTTGCCAATGGTCGCCACGATGCCGAAATCCAGCACGTTACTCAGTCCCGTGAGAATCCCCGCGGCATAAACACCGGCCTGCGCCACCATGCCGACATTGCCTTTTTTCAGATCGGAAAGCAGGCCGATGGATTGCACCATGTTGTGATGGGTATTGATGACCCCGGAACAATTCGGTCCCAGGACGCGGCAGTTATGATCGCGGATAATTTTTAGAATCTTTTCCTGTGTCTCCATGCCTTCAACGCCTGCTTCGGCAAATCCCGCCGCCTCTACGACAACAAACCGGACGCCCCTTGTGCAGCAATCGGCAATGGCCGCCTCGACCGCTTTGGCCGGGACAATCACAATGGCCAGATCGACAGACTGGGGCACATCCAGAATGGACTTGTAGGCCTTGACGCCCATCACGGAATCTTTGCCCGGATTGATCGGATAAAGTTTGCCCGGGAAATGATGGCCCGTCAGATTTTTAAAAACGTTAAAGCCCAGTTTGCCCTCGACATCGGAGGCGCCGATCACCGCGATGCTTTGCGGATAAAAGAAATCACGCAGACTTTCCTTGCCGGTTGCCGTGACGATTTCATGCTGCGCCGGTTCACTGACAAACATCCGGGCGTCCACGGTGACATAACCGTCCGGATACAGGAACAACGGATTGAGATCCAGTTCTTGAATTTCAGGATTTTCCACGACCAGCCGTGATATTTTTAAAAGTAATTGCTGAAGCGAACCAAGATCGACGGCCTGTCCCCGATACCCTTTCAGAATGTCCGATCCGCGAATGTCTTCGATCATTTGTATAGCGTCTTTTTCTGTAATCGGGAGAATGCGGAATGAAACGTCGCGCAGGACTTCAACAAACACACCGCCCAGGCCGAACATGATGAGCGGTCCGAAGCTGGGATCACGCGTCACGCCAATGATGGCTTCAATGCCCGCTTTGGCCATGCGCTGCACCGCGACACCTTCGATATGCTGATACTTGAATATTTCCAGAATGTCGCGATAGGCCTTGCGTACGTCTTCCGCGCTCATCAGATTGAGTTTTACGCCGCCGGCATCCGTTTTGTGAATAACATCCGGCGACACGATTTTCATCACCACGGGAAATCCGATTTTATCACAGATGGCCAGCGCTTCGTCCTCAGAGCGGGCCACCAGGTAGCCGGTGGTTGCAATGCCGATGCCTTCAAGAATTTCCTTGCTTTCATGTTCCATCAGGTAGCTGCGATTGTCCCGCACCGCCTGATGGATAATTTCAGCCAACTCATCTTTCAGAAGTTTGTCTCCGGCGGATGATGGTTCCTTCCGGGTGACCAGTTTTCCCGACGTCACCTTCGGTGATTCTGAAAATGCCTGTCCCATAATATCCTCCCCCTGATAGGATTCCCTGCGTCCTTTTTCGCGCCGTATCCAACCAATACGGAACTTGAACACGATAACGGGTTAACACAGACATTTAAAAGATAATATCGGTGGAGGTCTTATTTATGCGTCGGAACAATGCCGGATGCCATGACGGATTTTGTCCGACAAGATGTAATGCCAATTCCACTTCCCTGTAACAAGGGCGTGCAATAACTACTGAAGGGTGGCAAGACCGGGAGCAGGGTAATGTCCATGTCATTGCGAGTCCCGATGTCGGGACGTGGCAATCTTTCTTTTAACCTAAAAACGGCTCAGGCTGGAGCAACCATGCTGGTTGCTCCGAAATGTTTTGGTTCAATCGAAGGACGATTGAACCAGCTTAAAAGTTATGTCCATGTCATTGCGAGTTCCGACGTCGGAACGTGGCAATCTTTTTCTTCGCCCATCCACCATAAGCTATTTTTATTCTTGCATTATTTTTAAGACGTTGTACTATTCGCTATGCACCAAGCATCATTAAAGAATGATGAAATTTTAACTGGAAGCTGAAAACTTTAATTTCAAGCCCTGACCTTGTTCAACACTGTCAAAGTGGTGGACATCTTTAACACCGATGCGATGAAGATTATTGATAGAAACATAGGTAGTTAATAATGACACCACGCAATCCAAATTTCCAACGACAGAAGTTTCTATTGATGTTTATAAAACTTGCAGATGGCCGTTTATCAAAAATTGACCTTCAAAAGTTAGTATTTTTATTTCAACAAAAATATAAAATATATTTTTATGATTTTATTCCATATTTTTATGGTTGTTATTCATTCCAAGTAAATGAAGATATAGAAGTTTTGAATAAACAAAGATGGATATCAATTAAGAACAAGGAAATTGAGCTTATACATAGATATCCAAATAATATTGATTGTTACTCCGACGTAAAACGATTTTTGTCTACATATTATGGTATACGAGGGGATGAGCTGATTAAATCTGTTTATATGGCATACCCTTATTATGCGATTAACAGTAAAATCGCCCATAATTTGCTGACGAAAGAAGAACTGATAAAAATCCATAATGAAAAACAGAAATGTATTTTCAAATCATCAACATTGTTCACCATTGGTTATGAAGGTATAACAATTGAAGCGTATATAAACAAATTAATTCAGAACGGTGTTCGCGTACTTTGCGATGTCCGAAATAACCCCATCAGCCGTAAATACGGTTTTTCGAAAACAACGCTGTCGAGCATACTTCAGGAGATAAACATTTTGTATGTCCATATTCCCGAACTAGGCATTGTTTCCGAAAAGCGTAAGAACCTTAATGAACAGTCTGATTATAAAACACTCTTTAATGAATATAAAAAAACTCTGCCAAAGAAAAAAATTTATATTGATAAATTATTAGGCTTGCTTCAAAATCAAAAACGAATTGCTTTAACCTGCTTTGAAAAAGATCCTAACCAGTGCCATCGCCATATTCTGAGCCAGTATATGAAAGACAACTACACTGTGAAGGTTGTTAATCTGTGATGGAAATAAAGAAAGTCTTAATAACAGTAAAAACATATCCAACTATCTCTAAAAAATACGATGAACTAGTATGTACAGCAGGCGTGTTAGAAAATGGATCATGGATAAGAATTTATCCAATGCCTTTTCGTAAGCTTGATTTTGAAAGCCAATATAAAAAATATCAGTGGCTGGAAGCGCCATTTGAAAAAAATGAAAGCGATGTCCGGCCAGAAAGTTATCAGATTGCTGATGTAAACAAAATAAAGCTTCTCCATACAATTGGCACAAATGATAATTGGTCGGAAAGAAGAAGATTTTTGTTAAATAATCAACAAATCTTTACTAATTTAAAAAACTTGATCGCGAAAGCAAATCAAAACGAGCTCTCATTAGCGATTTTTAAGCCCACAAGAATTCATGATTTCATATCGGAGACAACAGATAGGGAGTGGTCAAAAGAAAAGTTGGACATGTTGAAAGCTAAATCAAAGCAAATGTCATTCTTCCAGACGCCAGAGGAAATCGAAGAAGCATTTTCTGTAGTGCCCAAATTACCTTATCGATTTTCATATAAGTTTGTTGACGACGCAGGGACCGAATCTACCCCTGATGATCGAGGATTGGGAAATTGGTATGCTTTATTGGAATTGCCTCAAAGAATGCAAAAACCATGAAGACCTGGCACTACAAAAGGTGAAACAAAAATATTTAAATGAATTTTTGAAAAAGGATTTATACTTTTTTCTTGGTACCCTTAGGCAATATCATGGGTGGGCAAGGAATCCTTTTGTTATTGTAGGGGTCTTTTATCCACCACTTAAGCTGCAAACAGATTTATTTTAATTCTTTAAATTTGAATAAGCATTAGCTTTACACATGAAACTAATGGGGACGGATGTTCTATTTAAATATTTATCTTAAAGATTTAACCATCATTGTTTCACATCAAGTAATGTCTTGGTATTCCTCTGAAGACATAGGGTCATAATTATCGGGCCAATTTCCTGATAGTTCAATCAAAACTCTTTGATTTGAAGGTGCTGATGATGGATTTACTTTCACTACGCGGGCTTGGATTTCTGAAAAATCCGGATTAATTGCTCTTACAAGATCAATTACCAAATATCTAGGAGACCAACCGATCATATGATAATCCTGAGTCATCAATTGAATAGCAAGTCCTGTAGCGGGATTATTTAATTCGATTGCTACTTTCAATTCTTCTCCCGACTTGAGTGTATCTAACATTTTTTTAGAGTCTTCATTAACATGTCGCCAGCCATGTAAGAAAAAACGACATTTGAATCTCCCATCCGTGGAACGGTCGATTTTAGGAAATACCTCGAAATTATCTGTCTGGCGGTATCCCCCGGTAATGGCCAAAATTTCTAAAGGATTAGCCTGCTCTGGTTTCATGTCCAGAAGAAGCAAATAATCTTTAAAGTCTTCGCGGTCTGCGGCAAGAACACGATTCTGAAATAGAGGGAATAAATCGGCTGATTCATAAACTTTTTTGAAATCAGGAAAAGACTCCAACGGTCTCATCCCAGATCTTTGAACACCTTTTACATATTTGAATTTGTAACGTGGCATGTTTGCATCAGCATCCAAGCGACCAATTGGATACCATGCTCGTGTTCTTGAATCTTGCCATGCAAGAAATAATGTATTCATAAGGGAATATCCTTTAAACAATTCATTGTATAAATTAAAAATTTACGACAAAATTCGATTGACGTCTTTGAAATCACTTCACCTGGTAACTTCATTAGTATTTCTTCTATATCATGTTCAGTGACATCATGCAATTGCTCCATCCATGGACGAAACCAAATTGGATGTAACTTACTTAGATCTTGAACGAGTTTTAAAGGGTTGTCACCATACTTTCCTTGTGAAATATGGAATATGGCGCCATGCGCTTTCCTAACGTAGTCTTCCATCCTGCTACTATTCAGATAAAAATTTCTTTTTTGGTCAGTCAATTCGCGGCCAAGGGAAGAAGCATGATCATAAGATGGTGCCATGCTAATTTTATCACTTGAATCCATTTGATTACTTGATGAAAAGATGGAAATAAGGCCCCAATTTTCGTGATGACGATCAGTATTGCCTATCAACGCATCTAGAATCAGGAAGCCCGCAAACTGTTCCATCGCCTGATCAATGTTATTAAGACTACGTTGCAAACATAGATGTATGTTTTGCCAAGAATGTTCTTTATGTCCCCATTGTTTATGCTTATCATAGTTGTCAAGGCAACCGGCAAGAACTTCATTCCCGTGAATTAGTTCACCTAAACGAACTGAATTTTTTAGACGTGCATCCCACTCACAGGGAATAAAAGATTCTACCAAAATACCGGCTTTGCCGCCAATTTCTGCCAGTTCGGTCCGCGCTGCAGGAATATGAATTCGAGATGCCAGTTCTGAAGCAATTTTTTCAGCCCAGTGTTCGCCTGTATTTTCCCTGGCATATTTAAAAAGCCATGGCTGCTGTTCTTCGCTGTCTTGGAGGATAAGCCAGAATTTCTTTTTGCTGCCCATTGGCTCAATCCCCAGGTCTTCTGATATGCTAACTCCATCATTAGCATCAACGAATTGAAGGCTCATGTAGATGTATTTATTTGAAGAATCTAATTTAGGGATCATAGGAAATCAAAGCCACAAGTTTCAGTGAGAACTTCACATCCTCACTAGTGGTAAAGTTTTTTGTTTTAGTTTCGAACACGCTACCTACTTAAAGCAATGGATACATTAATTAATATATTTAAAGTATTGTCTTCTCTACGATGAATCATAGAACAAGGAACTCCTGCATGTCAATGGGGTATATTCACAGAAGGACAGAGGTATTTTTGTTCTCCCTCAATCCTGAACTACAATATAGCAAGCTGACGTCAATGACTAACTGGTTTTAGGAACTATGCCATATTATAATCCATAGACATGGGTGATTATGGACAACAACACCCAATTTTCTCTTGATCTTTGCGTGAGCTGAAGGGCATCCCGCTATTTTCCGCCTTGAAACACAAAACTGCGTTTTCTATGTGTCACCCTGCGAGCAGGATGGCTTGATTCCCCGGCGCAAAGCGATGGTGCGCCGGACCACTTCATCATACAGCCTTTCCAGTGGCTCGGCCACGCAGGCCCCCTCAAGCCTGGCAACCGCCGCAGCGACCGCTTCGAGGGTTGACATTCCATCGGAGCGATGTTGCTCGCGCAGCCGGTCCCTGGATTGGGTGGGCACGGGCAGAACCAATTTGGGTACCGCCCGCAACGCCGGCATGCGGCTCCTGAGAAACTTGAACGGGTCATTGCAAACGAAGTGAAGCAATCCCGGTGTGATTAGATTGCCGCGCAGACCAAGGGTCTGCTCGCAATGACAGCTTGTGTTTCTTCAATTTATAACCCGGTGCCTGACTCTGGGTAAATTGCTCGTAATAAGTTCTTCCTTAGTTGATGAGTTTGTTGTGGACGGCGTAAAGGGTGAGCTCGGCGTTCTTTTTCAAACCCATTTTCTCCATAACGCGGGTGCGGTAGGTGCTGATGGTTTTGACGCTCAGGCAGAGTTCGGAGGCGATATCTGAAACGGTCTTGCCTTCCGCCAGCATCAGCATCACCTGATGTTCGCGGTCTGAGAGCCGCTCATGGGGCAGCTTTCCGGTGTTTACTTCCAGTTCATCGGCCAGTTTTTCAGCGAGCGAGGCCGTCACGTATTTCCCGCCACTGGCCACCTTGCGGATGGCGCCGATCAGTTCCTGGGGAGCGCTGGCCTTGGTGAGATAGCCCGACGCGCCCGCGCGCAGTGCCCGCACCGCGTATTGTTCTTCAGGGTGCATGCTCAAAATCAGGACGGCCAGCTTCGGTCGCTGGGCCTTGATGTCCGTTAGAACCTCCAGGCCGCTTCGTCCGGGCATGGAAATATCGAGCAGAACAACATCATATTCATATTTCAGTACCTTATCCAGCGTCTCCGCGCCGTTTTGCGCTTCGTCCTTGACCAGAATATCCTTAACGTCCGCCAGAATCTGTATCACCCCCTGGCGCACCACGGCGTGGTCATCGGCAACCAGTATGCGTATCATATCTGTTTTTCTCCTTTACTTGATTGGAATCAGCACCTTTACCGTTGTTCCGGACGGCTTGACATTGCGGACGTGAACCGCGCCGCCCCAGAGATGGGCCCGTTCCCGCATGCCGATCATTCCGAAGGAGCGGGGATCGTCCACCTGCCATTGAGTGATGCCGATTCCGTTGTCCGTCACATCCAGGCAAAGTTCCTTTTCGTTGCCTGTGAGGTTGACTTTGCACAGCGTTGCTTTGGCGTGCCTTGCGATATTGGTGAGTGCTTCTTGAAAAATACGGAAGATGTCCGTAGCCAGTGCCTTGTCGATGCTGTTGTTTGAGCATTTGATATGTGCATGACAGCGGATGCCGAAGCGTTTTTGAAATTCTGCGGCCTGCCATTCGATGGCCGCCGGAAGTCCCAGATCATCCAGCAGGCTGGGACGGAGGTCGGTCGTGATGTTGTGCACGCTTTCAATGGTGGCATCAACCAGATCCGACATGCTCTGGGTTTTATCCCGGATGATTTGACTGTCTGACGGAAGCCGTCCTGAGAGCCATGACAGATCCATTTGCAACGCTGTCAGTGATTGCCCCAGTTCATCATGAATCTTCCGTGCAACGAGGGTTCTTTCTTCTTCTCGCACCGACTGGAGATGAATGGACAGGTTGCGAAGTTCCTGCCGCGATCGCTCAAGGTCCTCCTGCACCTTTTTTTCCGTTGTGATATCTTCATATGTGACGACGATGCGCTTTTCGCGAAGCTTTTCCCCGATGCGAGAAGCTTTTATCCGGCAGAGAATTTCCCGCCCGTCCTTGCACAAACAGGGAAATTCCGTTTCAAATGTACGCTGGTGCTCCAGTTTGGAATAAAAGAGATCGCCAATTATTTCTGCTTCCTTTGCATTGCGGTAGATCATTTTAATGCTCTTGCCGATAAGTTCCTCGCGATGCCATCCGAAGATGACTTTCACCGCATGATTGGCGAAGTTAATTCGCCGCTCGTGCAGGCCGACGACCGCCTGGGGAATTGCATCGAGAATGGAGGATTCCAGTGCCTCGAGTTCCTCGAGTCTGCGGCTTGCCTCCTTGCGTTCGGTCACATCCATGGAATTGCCGAGAATGGCCCGTTTCCCTTTGTAGGTAATGGACATGACGGTTTCCATGATCCATTTGATTTGCCCGTCTTTCGTGACAATACGAAATTCATAGGGTGAAAAGCGCTCCTGCTTGAGCATCATGATTGCGTTTTTGGCCGTTTTTCGCCGGTCTTCCGGCAGAATGAGCGAAGACGGATTTATTTTTAACATCTTGTCTTCCGTATAGCCCGTATATTCCAGGAAGTGGGAATTGATGAACTGAAATCGCTTGTTCTGTAAAATATAGCAGCCCACTTGTGAACTGTATGCCAGGATTTTGTACAGGTCTTTTTCCGATGTTCCTTTGATCTTCCTGGGGTCACTGATCGATAACGGTGCACGTAAATGATTCACCAGATCGATCAATTCTTTTTTTGACTTTTTTTCCAGGTTCATGGGCTGCTCCGCCGCGTCATTACTTTTTACGCAGACAGTTTATCTAATCACAATCGGCGGGAAAAATAAATACCTTTGACCGTGGGACGGGGCAGGGTGATGAGATTTTGATGCATAATTATAAAGACAGCGGGCGGAAGTATTTCCGCCCGCCTGCTGAAATTTATTTTGTCTGTTTCACGACGCTCATGGCTGTGGCGATCAGCGAGGAAATGTCCCCGAAGTTGGCCGGAAGAATCATAGTATTTCCCTGTTTTGCCAGGCTACCGAACTGTTCAACCAGTTTTTCCGCCACGCGAAGCTGCACCGCTTCCATTCCGCCCTGAACATGAACCGCATCCGCAACCGCTTTCAAGCCGTCCGCCGTTGCGCTGGCGACCGCGCGGATGGCTTCCGCCTGGCCGTTGGCTTCATTGATCTGACGCTGTTGCGCCGCTTCTGATTCCAGCACGACTTTCTGCTTCTGGCCTTCGGCCACGTTGACTGCCGACTGCTTTTGACCTTCCGATTCCAGAATGACCGCTCGTTTCTCCCGTTCAGCCTGCATCTGTTTTTCCATGGCGTTCAGAACATTCTCCGGAGGTCGAATGTTCTTGATTTCGTAGCGCAGGATTTTAACGCCCCAGGTTCTGGAGGCATCATTGATGGCGCTGACAATTGCAGAATTTATAGTGGTTCGTTCTTCGAAGGTTTTATCCAGATCGATCTTGCCGACTTCGCTTCTCATGGTGGTCTGTGCCAGTTGGACAATGGAAAATATATAATTGCTGATGCCATAAGACGCCATCTGCGGATCGAAGACTTGAATAAAGATGACGCCATCCACGCCGACCTGGACGTTATCGCGTGTGATGCAAATCTGTTCGGGTATGTCCATGGCCTGTTCTTTAAGCGTATGCACATAAGCCTTCCGGTCAATGAAATGGATAATGTAACTGATGCCTGCGTTGAGCACCCGGTCAAATTTCCCCAGCCGTTCAATGACGTAGGCACTTTGTTGCGGGACAATGCAAACCCCCTTGGCGATGATAATCACGGCCAGCGCGGCCAGTACAAGCAGAACAACTTCCATGATGATTCCTCCTTAATGTTTTATGCGACAGGCGTTACCTTGACGCGAATGCCTTCAATGGTTTGAATCTGCACGGTGGCGCCTTCAGGAATGGTTTGGGCCGTATCGCTGAATGCAATCCAGTCCGAACCACGGTATCTGACGGCTCCTTCACCACCGGCGGGGATCGGTTTGACCACTTCAACCTTTTGTCCTGCATAATCAGGCGGCACATCGGCATGTCCCGCAAAAAGTTTCTTTGCTGTTTTGCGCAGCAGGAAGAGAAGCGACAGGGATGCTATTGAAAAGACAATCAGCTGACTGCTGAATGATGATGTGATTCCGAGCCACGTGGTGAGTGCGACAATCAGCGCGCCCAGGCCGATAAAACACAGGATAAAACCGAGCGTTGCCAGTTCCGCAATCAAAAGAACGAGACCGACGACCGCCCAGGCCAGAGCAGGTGTTAGACAAAAATCAAACATGAATTCCTCCTTTCCGCGGGTTCAAAATTCCACTCCGCGGGGATTGAATGGATGCGCATAAGGACAATCAAAATAAGTGTCATAAATTATAGGAAGAATAAACCCGGGAGTCAACATATTATTACAGAATGTTTCCTTTTTACATATTGACGGTTCTTGTTCGTTACAGTTATAGTGCTCGGCGTTAAGCATACCGATGGCGGAGGCAATGACGATAAAGAGCTGAGGAAAGAAAAAATGAAGATGACGGGTGCAGACAGACTGATCACGCGGATGAGAAAAGAAGGGCGGTTATCCATGACCGAATCGGAATCCAGAAAGCTGCTGGGTGAATATGGAGTGCCGGTTGTTAAAGACAGAGTGGTTGTAAATGTAAAGGAGGCGGTTGCGTTTGCGCAGAAAATCGGTTTCCCGGTTGTTGTCAAGGGACACGGCGCAAAGCTCCTTCATAAAACAGAGCGCGGGCTGGTGAAAACAAACCTGAAATCCGCCGGGGAAATCCGTGAGGCTTTTCGCTCCATCAAGGAGTCGGCAGGCGATGATTGGGAAGGATGCCTGCTTTCCCCTTTCATTCAGGGCAGGCGGGAATTTGTTGCCGGCCTGTTCAGAGATGAACAGTTCGGCCCGATGGTCATGTTTGGACTCGGCGGCATATTTACGGAGGCGCTGGCCGATACCGTATTCCGTATTGCGCCTTTTGATGAAAAAGAGGCCCGACGCATGATAGAAGAAATTTCATCCCGGAAGCTCCTCGGTGATTTCCGTGGTGACGCGCCGGTCAATCTTGACCAGTTGGTCAAGACATTGCTGGGTCTGGCAAAGCTCGGGATCGAACATCCCGGCATCAGGGAAGTGGATATCAATCCACTGATTGTTACTCCGAAGGGGAAAGTGGTGGCTGTGGACGCCCTGGTCGTGCTGGATGAACGCGCGGTCTCGAGAACAGGCCCAGTGCCCGGCAGGGGCTTGTCTGAAAAGCGATCTGTCGAAATGCGCGCCGCCCTTGATGTCATGGCCCATGCGAAATCCATTGCAGTGGTGGGCGCTTTGCACCCGGATGAAGGCGGGTTTGCCGGAATGTATGGCTGCATGAAAAATTTCGGTTATCGGGGAAGGCTCTACCCCGTCAATCCAAGGCTTCAGGAAATCGACGGCGTGAAGGCGTATCCCAATTTGTCTGCGCTGCCTGAGCCTGTGGATCTGGTCATTATCTCTGTTCCCGGTCGGCTGGTTCCCGACATCCTGAAAGAATGCGTTGCCACGAACAACAAAAATATTCACATTTTCAGCTCCGGTTTCAAGGAAACAGGGGAAGAGGAGGGGATCAGACTCCAGCGGGAAATTGAAACGATTGCCGTGGAGGGAGGATTACGGGTGATCGGTCCGAACTGCATGGGATTTTATATTCCCGAAATGCGGATGCTGACATGGGAAAGCGCCTCAACGGAAAGTGGACCGGTTTCTCTGATCAGCCAGAGCGGCGGGAATGCCCAGGATTTTTCAAATTATCTGACCGATCACTATAAAATACATTTCAGCAAGTCCATCAGTTACGGCAATGCTCTGACCGTGGACAGTACCGATCTGCTGGATTATCTTGCCCGTGATGAGGAAACCCGGATCATCACAATGTATCTGGAGGGCGTAAAGGATGGACGTCTCCTGCTGGATCTTGTGAAACGGATCAATCGCCGGAAGCCGGTGATCATCTATAAAAGCGGCCTGACGGAATCGGGAGCCAGGGCCGTTGCATCCCACACAGGATCTCTGGCCGGCGGAGAGAAAATATGGAAGGCCTTTTTCCGGCAGACCGGCGCCGTTTCTGTTGAATCCCTTGAGGAAATGGCGGATGTCACCCAGGCGCTTCATCGCCTGGGAAAAGTATGCGGCAGGAAAACGGCCGTTCTCGGATTAGGCGGCGGTATAGGCGTATCGGTTGCTTATAATTGTGCACAGGCGAATCTGGAACTTCCGGCTCTTTCGGGCCGCCTGATGCGGGAATTGAGAAAACTAATCCCGCCTGCCGGGGCGATGATTCGCAAC
>JBDKUG010000068.1:0-13925 GCA_039679815.1 Smithella sp. | reverse complement strand
TGACGTTGTCTTCAATCCAGTGCGGGTCCCACCATTCCGTGGGATTGACAAACTGTCCGTTGACCAGAATGCTGAAGTGCAGATGATCGCCGCCAGCCAGGCCGGTCGAACCGGTGAGGCCGATTTTTTCCGTTTTTCTGACGGTCTTTCCGACAGCGGTTTCAATAGCGGAAAGATGCCCGTACAAACTGAGCAATCCCATTCCGTGATCAATGATGACGGCATTGCCGTATATCCCGAGGGGACCGGCAAAAACAACGATTCCGTTGTTGGCGGCTTCAATAGGCGAGTGGATGGTCGAAGCCAGGTCTATGCCCAGGTGAACGGAATTGCCGAGGGATTTACCGTCAAACATGTAGGTCCGCTGATCTCCAAAGAGGGCCATGGGAGCGGCGTTGCTCATCCGGACAAAAGTACCTTCCCACAGTCTTTTGTTGACCGATTTTCTGCAGACATCCTGAATGGTTATTGTGTTTTGCTCACGCAGGGTCGTGTTGATATATGTAAAGACTTCTTCCGAAGTCTTTCCCTGCAGTCCGGGTACCGACGCTTGAAATTCGGGTACGATCTTCTGGAGGAAGTTATTGCTGAGATTTACGCTGTCGGAGCGGAATCTCTTCGGCTTGATCGTGCAGGGCAGAGAAATCTTTGATACATTGCCTGCCTCGTCGCTGGCAAAGACGGAAATTCTCGTTTTATCATTGGTGGCATCCAGCGGAACGGCAAAATAGGTTACGGACATCGTTCCATTGTTCATCGGGACCGTATAACCGGGAGCGAATTGATCGTCAACATAGACGCCTGTCGATGTGGCCGGTTTAGAAATCCGATAAGCGATGAAGCCTGTGCCGCCCTGGTTTATGTAATTAACGGGATTGAGAATCGAAATTTGCGGGGGTATCGTGTCAATCGCGACCGGCACGTCAATGATGGTTTCATTATTGAAAAGAGAAAAGTCGTCGGCGGTTATACGGACAACAGCCGGACCGTTTTTCAACTTGAGATTTTCGGTATTGGCTGTCAGCTTGATAATCTTCTGTCTGGTTCCCTGGGAAGCAATACTCTCCTGGGCTAACACGCGCGGCTGATTGTCCTGGATGATCTCTACCTTCACGCAGGACAGGCCGCCGCCGTCATCAGAAAAAGTAATGCCGATGTCTTGCTGTTTGCCAATGGCGATGATGTTCCTGCTTAATGTTATGGTCGGTTTTCCCCTGTCAAGATAGTTGGCAAAGTAAAGCCAGCCTGCCGCACCGGCCAGCAGGATAATTATGGCAATCATTACGTAAGTGCCTGTTCTTTTCATCTGTTGCTCCTTGATTTGTGGCATGAATTATGTGACGGCTTTCATAATGACTTTCACTGCTCTTTGCAAGCAAAATATCATTTTCCCTGTTCCCCAAACCATTTCCGCCTGAACTGATCCCGAAAGAGAAGACATAAAGATTCCGTTTTCAGGGTGACCGTTTGGTTGATGACAAAATTATCGGGTGAAACAGCAGGCAAATAAAGTGTCAACGGGGCTGACGGAGAAATAAATTTCCCGTTGTAATGGTGTGCTAAAAAGACTTTATGCCTTGATCTTGCTGTTAAACACTGTTATATTCCAAAAAAATAACGAAGTGATAACCGTATGCTTGAAAATAAAAAAATTGTCCTGGGAATAACCGGAGGCATTGCCGCATACAAAGCGGCGGAATTGACCCGTGCCCTCATCAGAGCAGGTGCGCAGGTGCGCGTCATCATGACAAAGAGCGCGATGGAATTTATAACGCCGCTGACCATGCAGACCCTTTCGCAGGGGGCGGTTTATACGGACGTGTTTGCCCCGACAGACCAGTATGACATGGCCCATATCGCGCTGGCTGATTTTGCCGATGCCTTTGTCATTGCGCCGGCAACCGGAAACGTGATTGGTAAAATAGCCGCAGGCATAGCCGATGATCTCCTGACCACAACCGTGATGGCGCAAAATAAACCGACCTTGATATGCCCGGCCATGAACGACAAGATGCTCGCCAATCGTATCGTTCAGGATAATATTCTCAAACTGAAAAAATACGGTTACACGGTGATGGACAGCGGCGCGGGCGAACTGGCCTGTAAAATATCCGGGTCGGGCCGTCTCCCGGACATCCCTGAAATTTTGCAGGCGGTGGAATTTCTTTTGGCGCCAAAAGATTTCGCCGGTGAAAGAGTGCTGGTCACTGCCGGTCCCACGGAAGAACCGCTCGACCCGGTGCGTTTCATCACGAACCGCTCGTCGGGGAAAATGGGGTACGCACTTGCCCGGGCGGCGCATCAGCGCGGAGCAAAAGTTACGCTGATCAGCGGGCCGACTAAAATTCCTCCTCCTCCGGCGGATCATATCATCTATGTGCGCACGGCGCTGGAAATGTACCGTGCGGTAATGGAACATTATGAAAAGGCAACGGTGATCCTTAAAACCGCGGCCGTGGCGGACTACCGGCCGAAAGTGGAGGCTCGGGAAAAAATAAAAAAGGACAAAGGCATGCCCGGAATTGAACTGACGCGCAATCCGGACATCATCGCCGCGATCGGCGCAAAAAAGAGGAAAAGTATTCTGGTGGGTTTTGCCATGGAAACGCAGGATCTTCTTGCCAATGCACGGCAGAAGCTTCTCAAAAAGAATATGGACATGATTGTGGCCAACAGTCTGCGGGAAAAGGGAGCCGGTTTTGAAACGGACACCAACATCATTACCATCATTGACCGCAACGGAAAAACGATTGCCCTGGAGAAAATGACCAAAATAGACGCCGCGCACAGGATCCTGGATCATGTTAAAATATTGAGTGGAAAGAAAGGCGTTCGCGTGAAACAATGACCGAAACCCTTTCACCGTCGTCATCTGACCAGATAAGAAAAGAAATGATGTCTTTAGTGAAGTCTGTGAAAGGGCATGTCCTGAATGCGGAAAAACTTTATGTTGAAGTTGACTGGAGAAAAACGGTGGTGAAGCAGAAGAACCATCAGGCAGAGGCTGTGGATCATGACGGGCAACTGGACGCCCTGGCCCGGGAGGCTTTGAGCTGTGAGCGGTGCTCATTGTCCGGAAAAAGAAAAAATGTTGTCTTCGGAGACGGCAACCCGTCGGCAAGGATTGTTTTTGTGGGCGAAGCGCCGGGAGCGGATGAAGACGAGCAGGGATTGCCTTTTGTGGGGCGGGCGGGTCAGCTCCTGACCAACATTATCAAGGCAATGGGCCTGGAACGAAAAGACGTTTACATCTGCAATATCCTTAAATGCCGCCCACCCGGAAATCGCAACCCGCTCCCGGACGAAATCCGGTTATGCGAACCTTTTTTGCGGCAGCAGCTGCGACTGATCGCGCCGCGGGTGATCTGTGCGCTGGGGGCTTTTGCGGCAAAAACGCTTTTACAGACGGAAACCCCGATTACCGCGCTGCGCGGCCGTTTTCACATGTATGAGGGGATTAAGCTGATGCCGACCTATCATCCGGCATATCTTTTACGGAATCCGCCTGCCAAAAAGCAGGTCTGGGAAGATGTCCAGCTGATTATGAAAGAAATCGAACCCGGCAGACCGTCATGAGATCAACAACAGGTGCCGTCATGTTTAAAAAAATATTCCTCGCAGCGCTGATGATTTTTATAACGGCGGTCGGCGCTGCCGATGCACAGGATAAGAAACCTGTGTTCCATGTAATGAACTTGGAAGGCGTCATCACCGCCCCTTCGGCAAAATATGTCGCTGAACGTCTGGAAGATGCAAAGCAGGCAGGCGCGGAAGGCCTGATTATTTTGATGGATACGCCCGGAGGACTTGACACGGCCATGCGTGATATCACCAAAAGTATTCTTAATGCGCCGCTGCCGGTCATTGTTTATGTTTATCCGTCGGGCGCCAGGGCCGCTTCCGCAGGTGTGATCATCGCGCAGGCCGCCCATATTGCCGCCATGGCGCCCGGTACCAACATCGGGGCCGCTCATCCCGTGGCCATCGGAATCGGCGGCACCGCCGAGCTGGACAAGAACATGTCCAAAAAAGTGGAAAATGACGCGGCGGCTTATGCCCGAAGCATCGCCAAAATCCGCGGGCGGAGCGAGGAATGGGTTGAAAAAGCGGTGCGCAAAAGCGAGTCCATTACCGCGGACGAAGCCCTGAAGCTGAAGGTCATTGACATCGTGGCTCCGGATATTGAAAAATTACTGGTTGCGATTGATCAGAAGGAAGTGACCGTGGCCGGTAAAACAAGAAAATTATCTACCGTCAATGCCGTGACAGACAGTAAAAAGATGAGTACGCGGCAGGGGATTCTGTCGGCGATTTCCGATCCCAATATCGCGTATCTTCTCCTGCTCATCGGTTTGGCGGGCCTGTATTTCGAGTTTTCCACACCGGGCGCGATTTTGCCCGGCGTGATTGGCGGAATATCGCTGCTGCTGGCGTTTTTCGGCCTCTCGACGCTGCCGGTGAATTACACGGGCATATTGCTGATCGTATTCAGCATTATTTTATTTATCGCGGAGATCAAGATTATGAGTCATGGTATGCTGACTGTCGGCGGCGTGATATCACTGGCGATGGGGTCCTTCCTGCTTTTTGAGACACCGGAACCCGCGCTGAGATTGTCTTTTCAGGTTTTGATTCCCGCGGTCCTGGTCGCGTCCGGTTTTTTTATTGTCGTCATCTGGCTTGCCCTCAAGGCGCAGATGAGGAAACATTATTCAGGAACGGAATCGATGATCGAAGGTCAGGGAGAGGCCTCAACGGACATCGATGGCGAAGGAAAAGTATTTTTTCAGGGCGAATACTGGACAGGACAGAGTGATCGGTTCATCCCCAAAGGGGCTAAAGTCAGGATCAGGAAAGTTGATCGGTTGACGCTGATCGTTGAAGAAATCAAGAAGGAAAATAAAAATAATTGATATAAAGGAGGATGCATTATATGTACGGATCTCTACCGATACCCTTGATTGTTGTTGTCGTATTAGTGGTTATGTTTCTGGCATCGGCAATTAAAGTGCTCAATGAATATGAGCGAGCGGTTATCTTCCGTTTGGGAAGAATACGCGATGTCAAAGGACCCGGTCTGATCATAATTATCCCCGGCATTGATAAAATCGTCAGGATTGACATGCGGACGATCACAATGGATGTGCCGCCGCAGGATGTCATTACCAAAGACAACGTATCAATTAAAGTCAACGCGGTAGTTTATTTCAGGGTTGTGGATGCCAATGCCGCCGTGGTGAATGTCGAAAATTACCTTTTTGCAACCTCACAGCTGGCGCAGACGACACTTCGAAGCGTTTGCGGGCAGGTGGAATTAGACGAAATCCTTTCGGAACGGGAAAAAATTAATCTGCAATTGCAGGATATTCTCGATCGCAGCACGGATCCCTGGGGCATTAAGATATCGGTGGTCGAAGTCAAGCACATTGATTTACCCGAAGAGATGAAACGCGCCATGGCGAAACAGGCGGAAGCGGAAAGAGAAAGAAGAGCAAAGGTCATTAATGCAGCAGGCGAATTCCAGGCCGCACAAAAGCTCATTGAAGCTGCCGCCTTGATGGAAACGCAACCCATGTCTCTGCAACTTCGCTATCTGCAGACGTTAAATCAGATCGCCGCTGAAAATAATTCAACGACAATATTTCCGATTCCAATTGATTTGTTTAAACCATTCTTAAGATTAGCGGAAAAACAATAAAAAAGGCGGGCCTTTTGCATTCGCCGACAAATAAAATTATGATCAAAGGAGAAGTTTATGCCAAATGAAAAGCGACACATTCTTACCGGTGGACTCATTTTAATTACCCTGGGCGTTTTAATCTTCATCAGCAAGACCAGCAGTTACAGTTTT
The DNA here is from genome assembly GCA_039679815.1 of Smithella sp. Taxonomy (GTDB): domain Bacteria; phylum Desulfobacterota; class Syntrophia; order Syntrophales; family Smithellaceae; genus UBA8904. The sequence continues at coordinate 8,074 of JBDKUG010000068.1, read as the reverse complement.
GGCCAGACGTGGCCGGTTCTGCTGATTGTCATTGGTATCAGCACACTGATATATAAAATTAAAGCCATTGAGGGCTGGTTTATCGCCACCGTCGGCGTCATCTTTTTGTTTATCGAGTTTTATGGATTTGACCTGTATAAATATTCTCAGTTTATTCTGCCTATTATCCTCGTGCTGCTGGGTGTTTACGTGTTAATGAAGCGCAAACATTGAAGGGGAAACCGGCTGTAAGAAACAATAGTTATCATGCTCTTTAAACAGAAAAAAGCACTGGTCATCAGCGATTTTGACGGAACCATCTGTCCTGTGGATGTAGGCAGTGAAGTCTTGAGCCTCTTTACACAAAAAAGTTGGGACGAAATTGATCGGGAGTATGTCAAAGGCAGTCTCGGGTCGCGCGAGGCATATCGAAAGATCGCTCCGCTCATGACAGTGAACCCGGATTGCCTCCAGACTTATGTGTTGAAACGTTCCAGAATCGATCCCTTTTTTGCGAGGTTTTATCGCCTGGCGAAGAAAAAAGGCGTGGATGTGAAGATCGTTTCCGACGGGCTTGATTTTTACATCCGCACAATTATGGAAAAGAACCGTCTGGGTGAAATCGAGTTTTTTTCCAATGCCGTTGTGTTCGGCAAAAATGGTTCTCTGACGTTTTGCTTTCCGCAGGCCAATGAATTATGCGGCCGCTGCGGAACCTGTAAAAATAAAATATTAAACGACTATCGCCTGATGTATGAAAAAATCATCTACATCGGCGATGGACATTCCGATATTTGTCCTTCAAGATGCGCCGACCTGGTTTTTGCCAAAGACGTACTTTTACGGACGTGCGAAGAAGAGGGTACAATGCCCTATCGGCCGTTTAGCAACTTCGGGGAGATTACCGAGTATCTGAAAAAGAACTTTTAAAGGCCGGGATGATAACAGCCATCTACCTTCCGGCAGGGGATTTTGCCATGAGCATATCAAAAAAAATTAAAGCATCCATTTCGCATTCTTCCATGATCCGCAAAATGTTCGAGGAAGGAAACGTCCTGAAAAAAAAGCACGGCGCTGACAACGTCTATGATTTCAGCCTGGGGAATCCCAATGTGGATCATCCGCGGGAGTTTAAGCGGGAACTGATCAAAGTCGCCGACCAGGAAATCTTCCTCAAGCATGGCTACACACCCAATGCGGGCTACCCGGAAACACGTCAGGCCGTGGCAAAAAAAATCAGCGCGACGACCGGATTGAAAATAGGCGCCGATCACGTGGTGATGTCCTGCGGCGCGGGCGGAGCGCTCAATGTGATTTTAAAGTCGCTTCTGGATCCGGGAGATGAAGTCATCATCTTCAAGCCTTTCTTTGTTGAATATCCCTTTTACATTGAAAATTACAACGGTGTTGTGAAGTATGTGCCGACAAAACCTGATTTTTCCCTGGATATGGAAGCCATTGCCAGGGCTGTCAACCGGAAGACAAAAGCCGTCATCATCAATTCGCCCAACAATCCGACCGGGCGGGTATACAGCAAAAAGAATAGCGCGGATCTTGTCCATTTGTTAAAAGAAAAGGAGAAAAAGCTTAAAAAAGCGATTTACCTGATTTCGGACGAGGCGTACGCGGAAATCCTCTTCGACGGGATCGCGCTGCCTTCCCTGTTAAAAGCATACGCCGACAGCATCATCGCTTATTCCTATTCCAAGACGCTGTCTTTGCCGGGAGAGCGCATCGGGTATATCGCCGTCAACCCGAAGATTCATGAGGCCGATGATCTGGTCACCGCGCTGATCTTGTGCACGCGGATCATGGGGTTTGTCAATGCGCCGGCGCTGATGCAGCGGATTGTCGCCAATCTTCAGCACATTACCGTGGACGTGAACATCTATCAGAAAAAACGTGATCTGCTCTGCGATGGACTGGCCAGGGCCGGTTATCAATTTGTCAAACCGCAGGGTGCGTTTTATCTGTTTGTGAAAAGCCCCATTCCCGATGATGTGGAATTTGTCGGGATGCTCTTGAAGCACAACATTCTTGTTGTGCCCGGCAGCGGTTTCGGCTGTCCCGGCTATTTCCGGATCGCTTTCTGCGTGGATGACGCAACCATCGTCAAATCCATTCGCGGATTTGACGCAACCCTCAGGCAGTGCCCGAAACCCTATGGATTAAAGCCTGCGCGGCGGGTCAGTAAATAATGTTGCCAATCTCTTCGATCAGTTGATGAAGCCTTTTGGGGGAGACAGGGTAGGGCGTTTTGAGTTCCTGGGCAAAAAGCGAAACTTTGTACTCCTCTATCATCCAGTGGAGATCTTCGATCTTGTTCTTCTTTTCCGCGGACGATTCGGCCGTCAGGCTTCCGCGGATTTCCTTCAGTTGATTTACATAAACGGCCACATCGTTGAGTCTTGCTTCCGTTGCCGCCAGATTCAGACTGCCGCGCTGAGCCCTGATAGACAGCGCTTTCAGGTAGCGGGGAATATTGGCCAGGCGGTCAGGGGCATAAAGCTCCGGGAAATTGACGGGAAGAAGGATATGCAGCTCGTTCTGCGTTTCTTTCAGAAACTTCAGGACGGGAGCGTTTGCCCTGTTTTTTTGCATCAGTTTCTGCAGCACATCGCAGGTTTCGGCAAAGCTCTTGAGAACCGGTGTGATGGAAGCCACAATCTGCTGTCCGGAGGGCAGGATTTGTGTACTGACCGCGTCAGCGTGATTTTGAAACTCTTCGGCGGTTCGCCATAAGCGGTAAAACAACTCTTTCCGGACGCGGTTCATGATGGATTCCTCGATTTGTTTCGGGTTCCCGACATTCATGGCCCAAGTTTTCACTTCGCCGCCCAGCGCGATATTTTTTTTCAGCTGCCTGAGTTTGTCCGAAAATAAAATATCGTAAAGTGCCGCGACTCCCTGGATGTGGCTGGCAGCGGCTTCTCCCGGATGGGTGAAGAGGCGGAGGTTGACGACACCATCCGTAACCTGCAGGGCGGGGTAAGCATAGCCTGTCACGCCGTGTTTCCCCGTGAGTTCAATGTTTTCGGGAAGCGTACCGAAATTCCAGCCGGTGAGGGCGTCTTTTTCCCATTGCCGGCGATACGAGTCCAGTGAGGCTTGCTGGACCTGATCCGCAATTTCTTTCTGCAGTTCGCCGATGTCACAGCCGGTCTTGATCTCGTGGCCCCGGTCGTCGGTTACCCTGTAGCGGATATTCAAATGAGGCGGCAGTTTGTCCAGAGCCCATGAATCGGCCGGCACCGTAATTTTAAAATCATTGAGTAAAAATCTGCTTAACTGAAGCGGCAGGGAGTTTTCATCAGTCGCTGGCCGCTCCGTGAAGATTTTCGCTATCTGAACAGGAGGCGGCAGCTTCTGCCTGACGTTTTTGGGCAGGGATTTCAGCATGTGCATGACTTTTTCCTGCATAAGAGACGGCAGATGTCTTTCAATATTTTCCGAGGCGGCCCTGGCGACCAGCCCCAGGGGAACCGAGACCGTTACACCGTCTTCCGCACGGCCCGGTTCAAAACGGTAGCGGCAGGTCAGCGCTGCGCCGCCGATTTTGATTTGATCGGGGAACTGGTTCAGTTCCCCGGGATCGGGATCATGCGCGATGAAGTCTTCTTCACGAAAGCGCAGAAAATCATCGGTCCCTTTGTCTTTGATCAGCTTTTGCAGGGAACGGATGTCCGAAATTACCGGCAGTCTCCGCTCATAGAGCTGGGCCAGCGTTTCCTCATCGATGGCAATTCCTCGTTTCCGCAGTTTATCCTCCATTGTTCTTGTCTGTTCCCACAGAGACAGGTTGTGCGTGAGAAAAGGAAGTTTTTGCGCGACTTCTCCCGTCACCAGGGCTTCCCGGATGAAGATCTTTTTTGCCTCTTCCGGATTGATTCGTTCGTAGGCAACCGTTCTCTGCTCGATGATGGTCAGGCCGAATAAAATCACTTTTTCCAGGGCCACAACCTGGCCGCGGTTCTTTTCCCAGTGGGCCGCCCAGTAAGTGTAACGGCAGTGTTCCCTGCCCAGTTCCTCGAGCCATTCGCTCTTTATGTTGGCCGCGTTACGGGCAAAAACCCTGGAGGTCAGGCTGATTTCCGAGGCGACAATCCAGGGACCGCCACGGTTGAAAAGTCCGGATCCCGGATAAAGCATCACCTCGCGGCTTTTGGCTGCCGTGTACATGTTCTTTTCTTTTTTTTGCGCGATATTGGAAAGATAACCGCTGAGGATGCAGCGGTGAATCCTGTCGGCAATCGTCTGGTCAATTTCGATCTTCACCATTTTCCCGCGTTTGCGCGCGATGTTGCCGCCGCTGGCGATCTCCAGGATCTGATGATGAATATCCCGCCATTCCGTCATCCGTCTGTAGGAAAGAAAATGATCGCGGCAGAATTTTCGCAATTTGCTTTGCGACTCCATTTTTTCGATCGAATCGGAATAGCGGTTCCATATCTGCAGGTAGGTGAGAAAATCGGATTCAGGGTGCTGGAATTGCGCGTGCGCCGCCGCTGCCTGGTCGATTTTGTCATAGGGCCGTTCACGTGGGTCCTGGATGCTCAGGGCTGCCGCCACAACTGCAATCTCGTTGATGCAGCCTTCTTTCTTTGCTTCGATAATCATTCGCGACACCCGCGGATCGAGCGGAAATTGAGCCATGGTTTGGCCGATCGGGGTCAGTTTGTAGTGTTCGGTCTCTGTTTCGCTTTCGTCGCGGGTGAGCGCTCCAAGGTCACGCAGGATTTCAATGCCGTCGCGGATGTTTTTCGGATGGGGCCGGTCAATAAAGGGGAAGGAAGTGACATGCCCCAGATTCAATGACAGCATACGCAGAATCACGCCGGCCAGATTCGAGCGAAGGATTTCAGGCGTTGAATACAGGGGTCTTTCGGCAAATTCTTCCCGCGAGTAAAGACGGATGCAGATACCGTCCTGGACACGGCCGCAGCGGCCTTTCCGCTGGTCAGCGCTGCTGCGTGAAACCGGTTTCACCGGCAATCCGGTTGTCTGGCTGCGGGGATTATATTCCAGGATGCGGGCAAGACCCGTGTCAATCACGTATTTGATGCCGGGAATCGTCAGGGATGTTTCCGCGATATTGGTGGCTACGATAATTTTCTGCTGATTAGCCGGGTTAAAGACAAGCCTTTGGTTTCCTGCCGAAAGTCTTGCAAACAGGGGCAGCACCAGACCCGAACAACGCCTGGACAGGCGCCCGCATGTTTCACGAATGTCCTGTTCGGTCGGCATAAAAAGCAGGATGTCTTCAAAACGTCTTTCCTGCTGCAGAGACTCAACACAGGCCACGGCTTCGTCGACGTAAGTCGTTTCACCCTTTTCTTCCTTGACGGGATCGATCGGCCGGTAGCGGACCTCAACCGGATACAGACGTCCGGAAACTTCGATCACCGGGGCGTTGTCAAATGCAGCGGCAAATTTTGCCGTGTCAATCGTGGCGGAAGTAATGATCAACTTCAGGTCTTTTCTTTTCACAAGCAGGGTTTGCAGGTATCCCAGAATGAAGTCGATGTTGAGACTTCGCTCGTGGGCTTCATCCACGATGATCACATCGTAGGCGAGCATATCCCTGTCCTGAACCGTTTCGGCAAGCAGGATGCCGTCGGTCATCACCTTGATCAGCGGTTCGGCGGACGTCTTTTCTTCAAAGCGGATTTTGTATGCCACAGATTTCCCGCAGGACTGGCCCAGCTCGGAGGCGATGCGCGAGGCAATGCTGACCGCGGCAATCCGACGGGGCTGCGTCAGCCCGATGATCCCGCGCCTGCCAAGTCCCGCCGCCAGGCACATCTTGGGAATTTGCGTCGTTTTGCCTGATCCTGTTTCACCGGTAATGACGACAACCTGATGATTTCTGAGGGTTTCAATGATGAGTTTTTGTTTGGCGGTGATGGGCAGTTCGGGAGGGAAACCAAATTCGGGAATGCTTCGTATCCGGTTCTCCATCCGACGGCGCGAATCATCAAATCTTTTCTGCATCCTCAACACGGCACTATTCGAAGGAAAGCGATCCACTGAACTGCCCCCGGTTAAAGCTTTAAGCGGTTTCAGAAGATGATGATAATCGGCAATCATGATGTCGTCGGCATGATATTCAATCAGCCTTTTCAGCCGGATGTATGGATGGTTTCGGTGCAACTTATGTTTCCTCAATCAACTGCTGATGATGAAGCAGCCCCGGAAGAACACAGGGCGGAATTAAGAAACATTCATCAGGGGAAGGAACCCGCGGCACAGTGATGACCATGCGCCTGTGTCGAAATAAAAAATGTACCGGAGGTCTCTTTTAATTACATCTTCATGCTTTTTTTGACTTTGACCGCGATTTCCCTGACTTCATTCATGACATCGTTCTCATGAATCGTCAGAAGCCGGCGATCTTTCATAACAACTTTACCGTTAATGACGACCGTATCGACGTCCGCGCCGCTGGCCGCGTAGACCAGGTGAGAATGTTCGTTGAAAATGGGTGTCAGATGAGGTTTGTTCAATCCAATGATAATGATATCAGCTTTCTTGCCGGTCTCCAGGGAGCCGACAAGGTGTTCCATCCCTAAAGCCCTTGCGCCGTTGATGGTGGCCATGCGCACAACTGTTTTTGCGTCCATGACGGTTGGATCAAGATGAGCAATCTTATGAAGCCTTGCAGCCGTCGACATATCCCTGATCATATCCAGCGTATTGTTGCTGGCGCATCCGTCTGTCCCCAGTCCGACGGTAATTCCGGCTTCGATCATGTCCGGCACGGACGCGATCCCGCTGGCCAGTTTCATGTTGCTGGCGGGGTTGTGTGATACCTTGCCGTTGTGTTTCGCAAAAAGCTCCATCTCCTCCGGGGACATACAGACGCAGTGAAAGGCGAGCAGCCTGTCATTCAGGTAACCGATGTCTTGCAGAAAGGAAACCGCGCTTTTCCCGAATTTAGCCTGAAGCTGATCCCGCTCCGATTGATTTTCCAGAAGGTGTGTTCCCAGCATCAGATGATAGTCATCAGCAATTTTTTTCGCGTCCTGAAGGAGGGAGGGTGAACAGGTATAGAGTGCATGCGGTTCGACAATAATATTGACCAGAGGGTCGTCCTGCCATTTTTCAGCAAGCCTTCGTGTATAGGCAAGCCCCTCTTCAGGCGTTTTGCAGCTGGGCGAAGGAAAATTGAAAAGGACTTCGCCTACAAGACAGCGCATGCCGGCCTCTTTTGCCGCGCGAGCCGCTTCATCTTCGAAGATATACATATCACAGAATGTTGTTGTGCCGGATTTGATCATTTCCGCGCAGGCAAGCAGAGATCCCCAGTAAGCAAGATGTTCATTCACATTTTTCGCTTCGGCAGGAAATATATAGTTGTTCAGCCAGTCCATCAGTTCCAGGTCGTCGGCCATTCCGCGGAAGCAGGTCATGGCCGCGTGGGTATGCGTGTTGATCAATCCGGGCATGGTGAGGGAACCTTCGGCGTTAATCAGTTCCCGCGCAGCGTATTTTTTCAGGATGTCTTCTTTCTTTCCGATTTCAATAATCACGGAGTCGTGAATGGCGATCCCCGCATTTTCCAGGCAGGTGTTGCTGCTGTCCATCAGCAGGGTCTTTCCCCCGGAAATGATAAGGTCAATGGTTTGCATTTGAAAATCCTTTCAGGAACATAGCCTTGCTTATCATAAAACAGAGAACAGCTTCAAGAAACAAAAAATCGTCATGTGGTCAGGAAACATCGGTTTATCAAATCCTTGACACACCAAATTAAACATAATATAAACCGCGCAACTTTTTGTGTAATTCACATTGGGCCTGGGTGGCGGAACTGGTAGACGCAAGGGACTTAAAATCCCTCGGAGCTTGCCTCTGTGTGGGTTCAATTCCCACCCCAGGTACCAAGTAAAATCAAAGGTTTGCATACTTTTAGTAGGTTTGTAAACCTTTTTTCTTTTCATTTTTATGTTATAAATTCCCACTTTGTTCCCACTTTTGGAAAATATTCACGGTTCTATTTATTCCGTGAATGATTATTGAACATGATGTCAAATCGGTGTGATTTTTGCGCGCCTAGGGGTGATCCGCCGGTGGTTTCCGATTCGGGCCAGCGTGCCGG
>JBDKUG010000033.1:0-5898 GCA_039679815.1 Smithella sp. | reverse complement strand
AGACTGGACCAAAGATTCAAAACCCCAATTCCGCATGGGAACCAAGGCGCGCCAGGTGGAGATATTTTTCGTCTGGTTTGCGGTAAATCAAGATGAGATCGGGCCTGATGTGACAATCGCGGTAATCGGCCCATTCACCACAAAGGGGGTGGTCGGCTTTTTTGACGGGAGCCCCATGTCATCGGCCAAGAGGTAGACAGTTTCCATTAAAGCGGCATCCAGTATCTTCCGATGCCGCCCTGTTTTTTCCCGTTTATAGTCGCGCTTGAATTGCTAGGTGTATCTAATCTCTCGCATTGAGCTTCTCGAGGAGATGATCAGGTTTTCCCGCCTCCGTGAGCTCACCATGTCGGGCGGCTTTCATTGCCTCGATTGTTTCATCGTTCGGAACCAGTGGTTCGAAAGGCAAGGCCTTTTCCCTCACTATCCGAACAATCATCATCCGGAAAGCATCTGAAACGGTAAGTCCAATAGAGGTAAGAATTGCTTCTGCCGCAGCCTTTATGTCCTTATCGACCCGCGCCCCGACAACAGGTTTTGCAGCCATAGTTCTTGCCTCCCGAACTACAATGTAGCCCACATCATAAAGTCAAGTCAATCAGATGTCCACCTCTCACCCTCCGCTGGATCGCTTTCGCGAAACACCTGTTCTACATAGCGGCTGGCTGTGAATCCAGGGAAGTCGCTTAGAAACATCTATTTGACATCCAGTTTGCCGAGGCCGTCCAGAAGAACCCTCATTGCACGGCAGTCATCTTCATTATAGCCGAGGACGCGCTGGCGCACGGCAGGGTCCCCGCTTTCCACCCGGCGGTAATACCTTCAATAGAATTCTGCTGCTGAGGCCTCAAAAGAAGGAGCTATGGCGTCTCTGCTTGATTATACCAGCAATGAGGTATTCTTGCTATCGATGAGAGTGTCCTTTGCCACTTCTTTTTTTCGTCTCCGATCTCGACCGCTCCGGTCCCCTGCAACACATAAAACAACGCATCAACCGGGGTAGTATGTTTATTGAGCTGTTGGTCCGGCTTCAGGGTGATATAGGCTACCTGAATCTTCTCGCTTGCATAGATTTGCCCAGCGGCCCCCGTGTGCGTCCCTCCGGTATGTTTTAAAGAAAATCAGTGGGCGTGCCCGCCGTTCGCCTTATTTTCGTCCGGTTTAGCATGGATAGGAGCTTGACCGACGGCATCATTATACAACCGTTCAAGATAGTGTGTGTAATCGACATAGGCCTCCACAAATTCTCGACCTGCCGCAACGGATTCATTAGCATGCTTTTTCCGTTCCAGTGTTTCACTGAACCTTTTCCTGATACCATTCGTTACCGAGGCGGTCATGGAGAAAGAGGGAACGGTTGAGGCGGTCCAGACGCCAGACTCTCCCTGTCTGGCATAATCAAGGGCCGCCTTCAGATCGGGACGTTCCGCTTTGGCGCCGCTCAACCTGTGTTCCAGGACGCAGTCGCACCCTGCTTTGGTGAAACCATCTTTCTGGAGGTCCATACACTGATCATCCGTGGAAACCCGGGTGTAGCCGCTCAACATAAGCGCACACGAACATTCAAGATATTAATTGGTTATGCGTCAATATTAATGTAGAGTTATTTACCCTACGTGGGCCATGGTGCGTCGGTCATCGTTTTCCAGCGTCGGTCCCTGCAGGATCAATCTCGGCACGTTCGGCACCTCGAAGACATCGGCTGCGGCGACGAGCACTGCGTCCGCGTCGATCTCCGCTTTAACCAGGCGGATCAGGTTTTCAACGACTGTACGAACGGTTTCCGATCCCGGTTCCCCCGGCCCAAGCGAACGTTTCCACTGGGTGCTTACCGGAGCTGTGCCCTTCGTGCGTCGACTCAGTTCTCCAGCCCGGAACCGAATGGGCTGTTGTCTTCTAAAACCAAAAGACCTTTTTCGAAAAAGACTATTGACAAAGAACCTCCAGTGAATTAAAGATAGTGAGTGATTACTATCATCCTTCATGGGAGGGGTATGTATGAGTGTATCGAGAAAACATCTTCGCGCCGAAGAACGGCGAGTGGTAACTGTTGAGACGGTGGTCGAGCTGGCTGGAGAACAAAATCCAAGTGAAATTACCACGGCAGCCATCGCCAAACGCATGGGATTAACTCAGGGGGCACTTTTCCGCCATTTTCCCAATAAAGATGCCATCATACAGGCTGTTATGGAATGGGTCGCCGAGCGTTTGTTGTTTCACATTGAAAAGGCAGTACACGCAAAGTCATCCCCTCTTACCGCACTTGAGAGCATGTTTATGGCGCATGTGGACTTTATAACAGAGCATCCCGGTATTCCCCGCATGTTGTTTGGCGAATTGCAACGCTCTGAAGAAACCGCGCCCAAGCGGATGGCGCAAACACTCATCCGCCGTTATAGGGAGATCCTCAATCGTTTGTTTGAACAAGGGAAAACCTGCGGCGAGCTTGATGGAAAGTTTGATAACGAGGCTGCGGCCACACTCTTCATTGGCACCATTCAAGGATTGGTCATGCAATCGTTTATAGCTGGGGATGTGAGCCATATGGGCCGCAATGCGACGAAAGTCTTTGCCATCTATCAACGGGGCATCAGGAGTGCATCATGAAAAGATTGCCTTTCCAAAAACGTACACTGGCGCTGATAGCTGTAATTGTTCCGCTACTTGCGCTTTTTGTCTATGTGGCCTTGCGTTCGGGGCCGCTTGCTCCGGTATCTGTTGTATTGGCCACAGTCGAGAACAAGAGCATCTCACCGGCGCTATTCGGCATCGGAACCATTGAGGCTCGTTACACCTACAAGATTGGCCCAACGTTTGCGGGGCGGGTCAAACGTTTGGATGTACACGTGGGTGAGCGTGTCAAGGCAGGGCAAGTGCTTGGCGAAATGGACCCGGTGGATCTTGATGAACGTATTAGGGCCCAGAATGCCACGCTGAAACGAGCAAACGCTCAATTAAGCGAAGCGCAGGCGCGTAAGGATTATGCGCAGACACAGGCTTTACGTTACGAGCAGTTACTTAAAGCGCGCTCCACCAGTGAGGAAGTGGTAGCCACTAAGCAACAAGACCTGTTGGTTGCGAAAGCAGGGGTGACTGCGGCACGGGAGGAGCTATCTCGTATACGTGCCGAGCGAGAGGCGTTAGAGGCGCAGCGCAATAATTTGTCTCTTATTGCGCCAGTTGACGGCTTGGTGGTTTCGCGTGATGCCGATCCGGGAACCACCGCGGTCGCAGGTCAGGCTGTCGTAGAACTGATCGATCCGAGCACGCTCTGGGTCAGTGTCCGCTTCGATCAAATTCGTGCGCGAGGCCTCGCCGCAGGCTTATCAGCTCAGATCACATTACGTTCCCAGGCAGGAGAACTGCAGGCAGGGCGCGTTCTGAGAGTTGAGCCCCTGGCAGACGCGGTAACGGAGGAAACGCTTGCCAAGGTTGTCTTCGATCAAATTCCTGATCCGCTGCCACCTATCGGCGAACTGGCCGAAATTACGATGACCTTACCGACGCTTGCGGCAACACCGGTTGTCCCTAATGCCGCTATCCGTCACATTGATGGCAGGTTGGGCGTGTGGCAGGTCATCAATGGCGATCTTCGCTTTACACCAGTTTCATTGGGGATTGTCGATTTGGAGGGCCGTGTGCAGGTACGAGAAGGGCTCAAGACTGGCGACCAAGTAGTGGCCTACAGCGAAAACGCCTTGAATAAGCACAGCCGGATTCGCGTCGTTGACCATATTCAGGGGGTAACGCAATGATCAGTTTGGCAGGACGCGACATCATGCACTCTTGGGGGAAATTCGTCTTTACCGGCATGGGTCTTGGGTTGCTGATCGGCATCACACTGTCTATGGCGGGGATTTATCGTGGCATGGTGGATGACGCCAAAGTGTTGCTCGACAACAGCGGTGCTGATCTCTGGGTGGTACAGAAGGACACTCTTGGTCCCTACGCCGAGTCATCAAGTCTCTACGATGATGTCTGGCGTGGGATTCAAGGCATGCCCGGGGTGGAACGGGCAGCGAACATCACTTATCTCACCATGCAGGTTGGCAAACAAGATGGTGATGTGCGTGCCATGGTTGCCGGCGTCACTCCTGGAGGACCTGGGACACCCGGCTGGCCGCCCTATCTCGTCGCGGGTCGTCAGATTACCCGGAGCCATTACGAGGCCGTCGCCGATATCGCTTCCGGATTTAAACTTGGTGAACGTATCAAGGTCCGTCGTAACCACTACACCGTAGTCGGGCTGACCAGGAGGATGGTCTCTTCCAATGGAGATCCTATGGTGTTCATTCCTCTTAAAGATGCGCAGGAAGCCCAGTTTCTCAAGGATAATGACGCGATCCGAGAGCAGCGACGACGCACGGCCGAGAACCCTGCCTTCAACCGGCCCGGAGTGCCCGGCCTGCTTGATGCCGTTATTGCCTCCCAAAGCACCAACCCCTACGTCAATGCAGTTTTGGTGCGGATTGAAACAGGCCATGATCCGGAAGAAGTCGCTGAGTCGATCCGCCGCTGGAAGCGCTTAACCGTCTACACCCGCAGCCAGATGGAGGATATTCTGGTTGGTAAGCTGATCGCTACCTCCGCCAGACAGATCTTCATGTTCCTGGTGATCCTTTCGATTGTCAGCTCCGCCATTGTGGCTTTCATCATCTACACCCTGACACTCGGGAAAATTCGTGAAATTGCTGTCTTGAAACTGATCGGCACCAAGAATCGCACCATTGTCGGTTTGATCATGCAACAGTCCATCGCTTTAGGTTTGATCGGCTTTGTGGTGGGCAAGATTTCGGCAACGTTATTGATGGCACCAATCTTTCCCAAATATGTGCTGCTGCAACCACTCGACTCCGTTATGGGTTTTATCGCCGTGGTTATGATCTGCGTACTGTCGAGCATTATCGCTATTCGTGCCGCGCTCATGGTCGATCCGGCCGAGGCCATAGGGGGCTGACTTGACTGCTAAAGGTATTCGTATCCAGGAGTTAAAAAAACGTTACGGAAGCGGCGACACAGCCGTGGATGCCCTGAAGATGGTCGAGATGCACGTTGCGCCGGGCGAGGTCGTTGGACTGATAGGTCCTTCTGGATCTGGTAAGACTACGCTTCTTAAATGTTTGGGGGCGGTGATCGAACCTACCGCCGGGAAAATGACACTCGGGGACGACACCATTTACGACAATGGCTGGAAGGTCAAAGATCTTCGTGCCTTGCGGCGGGACCGGATCGGCTTTGTCTTTCAGGCGCCCTATCTCATCCCGTTTCTGGATGTTACCGACAACGTTGCCCTGCTGCCCATGCTGGCGGGAGAGTCCAATGCTGAGGCACGCAAGCGCGCGCTTGACCTGTTTAAGGCGCTCGATGTGGAGCACCGCGCCAAGGCCATGCCATCTCAACTCTCTGGCGGGGAACAGCAACGCGTGGCCATTGCGCGCGGCTTGGTCAACCGGCCACCGGTGATACTGGCCGATGAACCGACCGCTCCGCTTGATAGCGAGCGCGCCCTGGCTGTAATCCGGATATTGAACGATATGGCCAAAAAATTCGAGACCGCCATTATTGTCGTCACCCACGATGAAAAAATCATCCCCACCTTCAAACGCATTTATCACATCCGTGACGGGGTAACCTATGAAGAAGAAGGCGAAGGACGTGATTTCGAATGAGGTTAATCCAGAAAGGTATTTAAAATGACAAATGACGTCTGGCTTAGCCGAGTCGCATTGGTTGCGCTCATGACTATTTTAACCGCAATCAGTTCTGCAACATGGGCCGACGAGAGCGATAGGACAAGCAGACACATCAAGCCGCAAGGGAATTGGAAAAAATGGCCATGAAAAAAGACGGTAAGGGGGCAATGGCAAAGTTCGCAACACTCCAAAACAGTTGCCTCGA
>JBDKUG010000161.1:0-2403 GCA_039679815.1 Smithella sp. | reverse complement strand
GGGCAGATGTACATGCTTGGCGCGTATGTCTGTTTCTTTTTAATCACAGTATTCGGATTCACCTATTGGCCAGCGCTTGCGCTTTCGGCCATTGTCCTTGCCCTGGCCGGTGTTGTTTTGGAGTTTCTGGTTTTCAGGCCGGTCCGTGATGCGGGAGGTGTAACTCCGTTTATTGCCGCGCTTGGCGCTCTGATCATTCTGGAAAATGCGGTTGTCGTATTATGGGGGCCGGAAGGTCATCGCATTCCGAATCCCTATCCCGGTATTATTGACGCTTTCGGGATTACCATGTCCACGCAGCGGTTGCTGGTGATTGGAGTCGCGGTGCTTCTGATTGTCATCCTGCAGATTTTTATCAAGAAGACGACGCTGGGCAACACGATCCAGGCAGTGGCCCAGAACCGGGAAGGTGCAACCCTGATGGGCATTAACGTTAACCTCGTCTCTGCCCTGACCTTTGCCATTTCTACGGGCCTGGCCGCGATTGCCGCCTGCCTGGTCGCTCCCATATTCATGATATCGCCCAGCATGGGGTCTATGGTCGGCATGAAAGCATTCGTCATCGTTATTCTCGGCGGATTAGGCAGTATCCCGGGGGCGATTGCCGGCGGTTTGATTCTGGGGTTGATCGAAGCCATCGGAGGCGGATATTTATCATCGGCCTATAAAGATGTGTTTGGTTTTGGCGCACTGGTGCTGATCCTCTCGTTGAAACCGACCGGTTTGTTCGGGAAGGAGATTAAGGGCAGATGATGAATTGGCTGAAAGAGAATTGGTTTTACCTGGCTGTTCTGGTGATTGCCCTGGTTCTTCCTCACGTAATAACAAACCTGTATTATGCGCAGATCATTACCATGAGTTGCATTTTTGTCATTGGTGCGCTGAGCATGAATCTGATCATGGGGTATACCGGGCAGATGTCTCTGGCGCACGGCGGTTTTTTTGCAATCGGCGCATACAGCGTTGCGATTCTTACATCTACGCTGGGCTGGAATTTCTGGCTGGCATTGCCTGCCTCGGCCCTTCTTGCGGCATTCATTGGTTTTTGGGTCGGCCTGCCGGCACTGCGGACACGGGGTGCTTACTTTGCCATTACTACGCTTTGTCTTGGAGAAATTATCTATCTTCTTGCGGGCAACTGGATGGAGCTGACGGGCGGTCACACCGGCATGGTGGGCATTCCCCTGCCAAGTCCTGTTTCCATACCCGGTGTGGGTCAACTCACATTTGATTCCCCGGTTTCCCAGTATTATATGGTGTTGTGCTTTCTCCTTTTAACCCTGTTTGTCATGTATCGCTTGATCAATTCGCTGAGAGGGAGGACGTTCCTCGCAACAGCCATCAATGAAGATCTATCGGAAGCAGTTGGCATAAACACCTTCCGCACCAAGTTGCTTTCTTTTGTTGTGGCCAATTTTTTTGCCGGATTGGCTGGGGGTATTTATGCCAGTTTGATGGGAAGCATTTCTCCGTCGGTTGCTTCGGTTACCATGACATTCAATTTCCTGATGTATGTGCTTCTGGGCGGCATGACGACACTGGCGGGTCCGGTTATCGGTTCTTTTATCATTCCCATTCTCCTGGAGTATCTGCAGTTTTTACAGGATTATCAGATGATTTTATTCGGATTCCTGCTGATTGTTGTCATTATCTATTTCCCGACAGGTTTTATGGGATTGTTTAACAAATTACGTGACAGGATTAAGAAATCGAAAGTGGAGGACCGGCGTGCTGCTTAAGGGTGAAAATCTGGTGAAAAGTTTTGGCGGCACCGTCGCTGTCAACGACGTGAGCTTTGACGTCAACGAAGGAGAGATCCTGTCGATTATCGGCCCTAATGGCGCAGGTAAATCGGTTCTCTTCAGCCTGGTCAGCGGAGCGGGCAGACCAACATCCGGCAGTATCAAATTCGCGGGAGACGAAATTGCCGGTTTGAGTGCAAGCCGTATATCCCGCAAAGGGATTGCGCGGACCTTCCAGCTGACCGCTCTGTTTGAAAAGCTGCCGGTGGCGGCCAATCTGGCCCTGGGATACTATAAATGCACGACCAGTGGATTCTGGGGATCGATTTTCCACACGCCACAGTGGAAAAAAGACAAAAAGATAGTGGAAGAAAAAGTCATTGAGATGCTGAATTTCGTGGGGTTGGGAGCCAGGGCCTTCGATACGGCTTCTTCCATATCGCAGGGAGAGCAGAGGATGTTGTCTATCGGGATTGCCCTGATCAGTAATCCGAAGCTTATCCTGTTTGACGAGCCGACCGGCGGACTGATTCAGGAGGATACGGAGCGGATTACCGAACTCATCCGAAAGATCAATAAAAAAGGCATTACCGTCTGTCTGATTGAACACAAGATGCGGATGATTATGGATCTGGCCGACAGAATCGTTGTTTTAAATTAC
>JBDKUG010000049.1:0-3345 GCA_039679815.1 Smithella sp. | reverse complement strand
GGCCGAATGACTTGCGGGCCATCGCCACGACTGAATAACCCTGGAATCCGTCAAAGCCGCGGCCGGGAATATGCAGAACCTTTTCACGCGGCAGGATAACATCCGGCTGGTTGCCCATGTTGATCGTGTAATATACTTTCCCGCTTTCCATTCCGATAGAAACGCGGTTCGGTGTGATCGGCCATAGCTCGACAACTTCACCGTAGCCATTGCGGACGATTTCGGCGTAACCGTTTCCCCACAGCAGAACGTGGGCCATGATTGCCTCACGGAAAGCCATAGCTGTCATGAAGGGATTGGGCGAATCGTGCAGGACGCTATAAACCGTTCTTTCGTCGGCGATTCGTTTCTTGTCGCCTTTTTTCTGCATGAGGTGAAGCGGGAGAGCGCCGATTGTACCGGAGATAAGAGAGACTGCGTTGTAAACTGCTGAATTGGTTAGGGCTGTTTCTTCCGTAACGGTTTCACCGGCAACGGACGTGCCCGCTAGATTCCAGATAGACGAAGACCACGCCTTAGGGTCGTTTAACCCCAACGCCTTCAAGTAACCGATGGCCCGTTTGAATCTGTTTAGTAAATTCAATTCGTCTCACATAAGTGTAAGTGCAAAAACTTAACTTCTGTGATTGCAGAATATTATAGGAGATAGGATTTTAATACGGACAGAACATAGACAAACACGGACAAAATAGGGACAAAAGCGGACAACTACGCGGCGAGTTCGTTCATCTTCCAGTTTTCGGCAACTGTTTTTTTAATAACGGGATGGCCTGCACGATTCTTTTTTACCGGCAATCCCTTTTCTTTCCAATATCGGATTGCTGTTTTATCGCTGACTTTTAAATAATTTGATATTTCATTCCAGCCTTCAAGAATTTCATCCATGCGAGTTCTCCCTATATGTAAAAGTAATTTCGCCGCCTTTTATATTCCACTTTAGCCATGTCATTAAAACCCATTTCATAATTGGAAAGAATATCCATCGGTCAAACCATATTGCATTCTCGCATTTCATATTGAACGATATTGCCATTAAACCGTCCGTTTTGATTACTATCGACTTATGTGTTTTTTGATTATTCTCTGCTTTAATAAAAGCCTCTTTTGCTTTTTCGTTTTTATCGTGTTCTTCGTCTGCAATCCCACTGAGCCCCAGCGCTATAAAATTGCTTTTCATTCCCGTGAAATAAACGATATGAGCAATAAAGATGAGTAATTTCAATTTAAGTTTATTAAGCATTATCTATATACTCCGGCAGTACAATATGGAAGCACCAGACCTTTCACATCTTTAGTAAGTCGTAGATATGATTTTACTGTTTTAATTTCCCTGTGCGGTTCGCATTTACAGACGCACCAAAGCATAGGTTGTTTTGATGTTGACATATAAATATCCCAATATAGTTTCGTTATATGAATCCTGCAATGGGTTGGAACATCCCATTCTGTATCCAATGATTTATCATCTTTAAACATTCCGTATTCTTCGTGCAGATTGCTGTACCAGTGATCCTTTGATGTTGTTTCATCGTCGGTGGTTGGACGTCTTTTGTATGTTTTTGTCGCCTCGCAAGGGTTTCCGTTTAAGATAATGTTAAGCAAAACAAATAATCTTTGAGAGTGTCTTGAATGTACGAGGGTTCCAAAACTGGTATGGGAAGCGACTGGGGGTAAATTTTTTACCCATATGCCATATATATTATCGGTTTCTCTTCCAGCCAACACAGTTACTCCGTAAACTGCATTTGGTCGGGATTCCGTAATTTTACCCAACATGAAAGCCATTTTATTTCCGACATTTCCCATCCCATCAAAATCTATTACATCAACCGCCGGAATGCGGTGATCAAGTGCATATTCAAAGTCAAGTCCGACCGTATTCACCTTGGGGAGGCTTAGTTTGTCTAGTTTCATTGTGAGATGGGCCAATTCTGCTGGATTGTTGTTTATCGCCCAGAGGTTCTCTGCCCTATATCCCCTCTTCAAGTAAGAAATCGTATCTAATGCCTCTTTGGTATCTAAATAGGCTACCCGCCTCATCTTGATCGGAATATTTAGTAGGCGGTCAATTGCTGATTCCCTTCTCTTGCGATAAATATGCTTACTTTCAAAATCATAAGTGTCCATAACTTTTCTCCCTATTTCAAAAGTTCCCCGCAATTTTTGCATATTAAAACCGGCTGTTGCGCGGTCAATTCCTGACCTGTAGGCGACACCAAAGCCGACACGGTATAAACGGCAATCACCGGAATGAAATACTTGCATCCGCACTCGCATACCCTCGGCGTCGCGTTCTTCAAGTCAACCTGAATCTGCTGCCCCGGTGCCAACGTCTTCATTTGTGGTTCCTTGCCTCCAAAATATCTCTTAACTTCGCCCATGAGTTCTCCTTAGAATGCCAGCCTTTGCTTGATTTGTTCGTCTGTCAGGTCGTTGTAAATGGATAGGACAGCGCCCTTCGTGAACATCGCCCTTCCCCAACTCATAAACATCGCCACCATGCCGTCAATCTTATCCACTGCCTTTTCCTTATCAGGCGCGAAGTTCCCGTTTGCGTCTTTACGCGCCACAAGGTTATCAGCGTTCCATCTCAGCACCGGATGGCCGCCATGCCTGATCTGCCCGGACATGAGTTTAACCAGTAGGTCTTTCATTGGCTCATTGAATGTCTTCGGCCCCTGCCGCATCTCGACCATCTGGAAGCCGCCGTCATATCCCGACGGATTGAGTTCGTTCATAATATCCGTTGCCGTGGCCTGTGCGTTCCATGAGTCAAAGCCTATTTCCCGAAGGTCGTATAATTTCGCCGCCTCGAATATGTCTTTCTTGATCCAGTCATAATCAACTACGTTCCCCGGCGTCGCAGTAATAAATCCCTGCTTCGACCAAATGTCATAAGGCACTTTATCCACACGCGCCCGTTTCAAGATTCCCTCTTCCGGGCAATAGAAATGTGCCAGGCAGTCGTACGGATCACCATCATTCACCGGCGGGAAAACCATCACAAAGGCCGCCAGGTCGTTTTTACTGGCAAGGTCTAGCCCACCATAGCAAGGACGGCCTTTAAGTGATTCTAGGTCAATGGGCGCGTTACAAGCATCCCATTTGTCCATAGGAATAAACCTCGAAAGGCTTTTAATGGGAATATTAAGCCGAAAACGGAGGAAGTTCTGGAAGTCGGCGGGATCGTTCTTCGCCTCTTCATAGTCCTGTCTGATTTTATCAAGGGTGAATATCTGCCCTAAAGACGGATTGACCCGCTTCCATAGTTCCTCGTCTGCCGGATCGTCCTTTTCGGGATCAGCCAAATACAGGACAGGAAGAAAGCGCGGGTCTTCGATGATC
>JBDKUG010000147.1:0-4188 GCA_039679815.1 Smithella sp. | reverse complement strand
CCGAATCTTTTGATTCCGGGCAGGTTGTCGGTTACACCGTAGTAGGAATAGTGTCCTCTCAATTTGGCTTTGGCTATTTCCCAAAGTTCTTTTGTCTTCATTGTCCTGGCTATCTTCAGCCATTCCTCTTCGTGCCGCAGTAGTGGGTTAAGCCCAGAAAGTCAAACGTCCCAGCTCTTTCCCCTCTTCTTTTGGCATTTTGAACGGCGAATCGCCCAAACTCCACTACTCTGGTCTTCGTAGGTTCCAGATCAAGGCCAAACTTGTCCAGCCGTATACCTATTTCTCTACGAAATCGTTCTGCATCTACCTTATGCTGAAAGCAGACTACAAAATCATTAGCGTAGCGAATTTAGTAAAAGTTGTCTACATATAATCATGGGCATGGAAGTGATCCGGTCCCTCTAATTCGCACGTACATTTATGGCATCGGGTTTGGGTGATGAATTTTATAGTATGATAAACATTGCGCTATGCATCGGCTGTTTGCGAGAGCATTGATTTTAATAATGCGACAATCTCGGGAATTCTTTCTGTGGCAACAATCCAGATTCTTTCGTTCTTCACTTCACCATATTCGTGAATTAAAATATTGCGCTGCCCAATGATGCTTCTCCATGGAATTTCCGGATGTGATTTCTGAAAGTGATCTGAAACGCGATTTGCCGCCTCACCAATAATTTCCATGTTTCTTTCCACAGCATTTCTGAGCATCCGATCGGATTGAAAATCATGAAACGTGTGCCCGGCGACAAATGACGATATAGCTTCTGCAGCGTCCATCATGTCCCATAAATAGGCAGGATCGTGATTTTCTTTAGGCGGCATAGAGCACCTGTTGCTCTGTAAGCATCGAACGACGGCGATACGGATTGCGGATGGCCTCTTTTTCTACAAGGTCAACCTCGCGTCCAAATATTCTCTTTAGTTCGTCCTTCATATCGACAAGATCGTACAGACTCCATGCAGAATTTTCTTCAAAGCTTAGCAAAACATCTACATCACTGTCAGAGGTAAAATCATCGCGAAGAACTGAACCAAACAATGAAAATTGAATAACCTTCCATTTCTCGCAAAATAACCTGATTTGCTCCATTGGAATTTCGATTCTAGGCTGTCCCATGCTTTACCTTTTTTTTGCGTAACGGATTACATGATTTCCGAAAATATGAGTAACATATAAGAAAAATCCAGTCCATGTCAAGAACATTAGGGTAATGAATTTTCAAACGATACAATTCGCCTGCAACACATGCTTGATTATTATCGAAAATCAGTCGACGTAGGGTCACTGAGCCTGTCGAAGTGACAGTCGGGCTTTGGCCCTTCGACAGGCTCAGGGCCCGCATTATCGAAGGGTTGTCCTTGAGCCTGTTTGTCCGGTCACCGAGCCTGTCATAGTGACCATATCGTCACAAAATGATTTTTTCAATTTGATCAACATGACTGAAATGCCTGTCCCTTGTCAAAAGGGTGCCGCCATCAGCCATGCCGCATGCGGCAATCCAAACATCGTTTATTGGGATTTTTCGGCCTCTTTTCTCCAGATATTCATAAATGAGGGCATATTTGCGGGCAACATTTTCATCGATCGCGATGATTTCCACATGAAATATCTTGATGAATTGCTCCATTTTGAGTTCGTTTAATTTTTTCCGGACACTTTTTCGAAAGCCGTAATATAGTTCACTCAAAACGATTACAGGGAAACATATTTCACTTCCACGCTCAGCAATAATATCGACAGCCTCGGGATTACCTTCTGCGTAGTCGGAATATATGTTCGTATCCAGCAAAAGTCTCATGTCCAGTCACCGTCTTCTATTTTTTCAAATACCTTTGTTGCCCGCCGCAATTCTTCGGCTTCCTGTGCGGAAAGCCATCCGGCAAAATCACGCAATGCTTTTGCCCTATTGCCGCTCAAGCCAAGTTTCTCATCAATTGCTTCCATGACAAATGTGGTTTTTGTTTTTTTCTCTTTTGCCGCGGCTTTTTTAATCATGTTTTCTTTTTGAACAGATAGACGCAAACTCATTGGCATGACAAATCACCTCCTGTATCTCATTTGATGTATTTGTATCTCAAATGTTATAATTTGGCAAGTATTTTCAAACAGGCAGCTGAAAACACAGAAGCAAGCAAATGAACCATTTTCTTCCCAACCACCTAGGCCAATTGTTGAGGAATTCTATTCCGTCGAGGCTTTGAAATAGTTTCATGAGTATGATAAACATAACCCAATGAGTAAAAATATCCTCTTGATCAATCCCTGGATTTATGATTTCGCTGCGTATGATTTCTGGCTGAAGCCGCTGGGGCTTCTCTATCTGGGCGGCCTGTTGCGGGCCAACAACCATCGCATTTCCTACATCGATTGTCTTGATCCGCACTCTACGCTCATGGCGAAAAAAATCGGCAAAACACCGCGACGCCATGCGTATGGACATGGCCGCCTTTTCCGTCAGGTGATCGACAAACCGGACTCTCTCCAGATCTTGCCCCGCAATTACTGTCGCTACGGCATTGATCCCGATGTGTTCCGCGCCGAATTGTCTCATTATCCCGACACTGACGTGGTGCTGATCACCTCCATGATGACCTACTGGTATCCCGGTGTTTTTGACGCCATCAAAATGATCAAAGAGACGCTTCCGGACGTTCCCGTCGTGCTGGGCGGTAAATATGCCACTCTTTGTTACGATCACGCTGTGATTCATTCCGGCGCCGATCATGTGGTGTGTGGCCGGGGCGAAAAACAGATTCTTCAATTGCTCCGGGATCTTTTTCATGAAGACGTCATTTTTGAACCGGATGAAGACAATCTGGACGTCCTGCCCTATCCGGCCTTTGATCTGATTCGCAAAATCGACCAGGTTCCGCTGATTACATCGATCGGATGTCCGTACCGCTGCAGTTACTGCTCATCGCATGTTTTACAAAAGAACTTTATCCGACGTGATCCAATTTGCGTAGTTGATGAAATCGAACACTGGCATAAGAACTTTGGTGTGACCGATTTCAGTTTTTACGATGACGCCCTGCTGGTTGATTCCGCTAACATGATTATCCCCCTGCTTGATGAAGTAAAAAGACGGCAGCTATCCTGCCGTTTTCACTGCCCCAACGGCCTGCACGTAAGGGAAATCGCCGCTGAATTAAGTAAAATTCTCTACGATTCCGGATTTAAAACGATTCGATTTGGTTTTGAAACCGCCGACTTTCAACTGCAGAAGGAAACCGGCGGCAAGGTGCAAAATGAAGAACTGCGCGAGGCGGTCATTCATCTTAAAAACGCGGGCTACAAGACGGAAGAAATCGGCGTTTATCTGTTGTGCGGGATTCCCGGCCAGAAAACCGTTGATGTAGCGCATAGTATTGATTTCGTTCTGCAATGCGGCGCAAAGCCCGTGCTGGCAGAATATTCCCCGATTCCCGGCACAAAAATGTGGCCTGATGCAGTTGCTTCTTCCCCATTTGACATTGAGAGCGAACCCCTATATCATAACAACTCGCTTTTATGCTGCCGAAATGACGATTTCAGTTATGATGTATACAGCAGGACCAAAGCCAAACTGAAAATGCTGCCGAAAGAAGCAGGTGCCTTGGAATGAGCATGCTAATCAGAATTAAAAATATCGTTGTTCTTTTGCTGTCAGTCTTTTTCCTGTTGTTCGGCATCAATCTCCTTGCGGGGTCGTTTAAAATGAAAAACCCCCTGGAATTTGTCATGACGCTGTTTTCCGCTTCGTTCATTATATTATTTTGCATAACGGGTATCCTTTATGCTTTTTTCCGCTTTTTCCCCGGGAAGGCTGACAATGAGGCGAATCATGCTGATACGAAATAAATTATATCTGCCGCTTGCCCTGATCATCCTTCTGCAAGTGGCCGGCCTGGCCCATGCAATTGACCTGGAAAAGAAGATCATCAAAACCAGGCTGGACAACGGACTTACGGTCCTGATGATGGAACGCAAATTCAGTCCGACGGTCTCACTCTATATCCGCTATCGCGTAGGCGCAGTTGACGAAACAAGAGGGCGGACCGGCGCCGCGCATTTTCTTGAACACATGATGTTCAAGGGGACGCCTACCATCGGCACGAAAAATTTCGCGAAGGAAAAGAAACTTCTTTCGCAAATCGAACAGGTCGGGCAGGCACTGGACGACGAACGGACGAAAGGCAACA
>JBDKUG010000325.1:0-16049 GCA_039679815.1 Smithella sp. | reverse complement strand
CGAAAGCGGGATTCTGTCCGAAATGAATCTCGCCAGGAGCGATCCCGAAAAATATGGTTCTTACATAAAAGACCTGAGGAATAAATACAGGGGCAACTTCATCCAGTTCCAGCGAATGAAGGTAAAGACCAGGGAAGGCATTGCCGCGGTCGACGAGGCGATCGAATACCTCGATTCTCAAAAGCCGTCCCCGGCCCTCAAAATGTCAAAAGGCCTGACCCTCGGCGCCGCGGACCAGGTCAGGATGCAGGGGCCGACCGGGCGGACCGGGCACGACGGGCCGGACGGCAGCGATCCCGGCGACCGCGTGAACAGGCACGGCAGGTGGAAGGGCATGATGGGGGAGAACATATATTACGGCCGCGGAATGAACGCGCGGCAGATAGTCATGGGTTTTATAATCGACGATGGGGTCCCCGACCGGGGCCACCGCAACACAATCTTCAACCCGCAGTTCCGTTTGGCCGGCGTGGCCTGCGGCCGGCACAAGGTCTTCAAAACGATGTGCGTCATCACCTTTGCGGCGGACTACCAGGAAAAATAAACAATAATCATGCCCGGGTTTCGCCGGTGTTACCGGAGCAGCCCGGGCCGGCTTTTATTCGAAAAGCTTTTTGTATTCCCCGTAGCCTTCTTTTTCCAGGTCTTCCTTCGGGATGAACCTCAGGGCCGCCGAGTTCATGCAGTACCTCATCCCGGTGGGCTGGGGGCCGTCCGGGAAGACGTGTCCCAGATGGGAATCGCCGTGGGCGCTCCTGATCTCGGTGCGGGTCATTAAATGGCTGCGGTCGATATTTTCCTTTATGTTTTCCGGTTCCAGGGGTTTCGTGAAGCTCGGCCATCCCGATCCGGAATCGAACTTGTCCCGGGAGCTGAACAGGGGCTCTCCCGTGACCACGTCCACGTAAATGCCTTCTTTCTTGTTGTCCCAGAATTCGTTGTTGAACGGCGGCTCCGTCCCGTGCTCCTGGGTCACCTTGTACTGGATGGAGGAGAGCTTCTTTTTCAGGTCCTCTTTTTCGGGCTTTGAATATTTTTTTTCCGTCATATGGGCCACCCCGCCTTATTTCGTATAAGGCCATATTAGGCGAAGGGCTGCCCCAAGTCAAAAAGGCTTTATGTCCTTGTCCGCGCATCAGGCATGCCGCCAGCCTTCGACCACCAGTCTTTTGAATCCCGGGAAAATGCTCATCCTGATCAGGAGCGGGACTTCGGGCAAATCGTGCGGAATGAAGACAGTCTAACCGTCGAGGGACCCGCGGCGAGCCCCGCCCCTTTTATCAGGAGGGACACACAGCACGGGACGAGTAGTAAACCTCAGAATCTTTTCAGCAGTCCCGCCAAAAAAAATGGCCTCAGGTTTTCCAACCATGCCGCAACTGCCGATAACAATAATATCTGCTTTTAATTTGTCTGCTTGCCGGTTAATTTCCAGGTACGGCATCCCTTCGCAGACAATAGATTGAACTTCTCTCCCGGCGAACTCTTCGAGCATTGCCTTCAGTTTGGCCTTCGCGTTTAGAAACAGTTTCTTCTTGATATCTCCTTCTGAGAAAAGGCCCATTTCGACGCATTCACGCGCGAATCGCGGATCTATAACGTGAACGACCGTCATATCCGCCTCCCTTCCGGCCGTAAGATCAAATGCTCTCCGCAAAGCTGTATGCGAGCAGTCGGAAAAATCAACTCCAACGAGCAGCCGCAATATAGGCTCAGTCTTGCCAGGCATTATTCTGTTTGCTCCAATCGCTCCAATAAATTTGTAACTTTTTTTATAATTGAGGGGATTCTTGCCAGGCGGCCCACCCCTTCAGTACCGCATGTCGTTGGTCCGTATTCAGGGTATACAAAATGAAATCCTGCTGCCTCCAATTTCCTCATGTTCAATTGGGTAACATTGTTTGAATACATGTTGGGATTCATGGCAGGAGCTATTACCACAGGGGACTTTGCGGCTAAAACTGTAGAGGACAGGAGATCATCCGCAATACCGTTTGCCATTTTACCTATAATGTTTGCGGTGGCAGGAGCGACCAGCAGAAGATCGGCAATTTCAGCCAAGGCTGAATGGCCTGCATAGAAATTTTTACTGCTGTCATACATAGAGACGAAAACCGGATTTTTTGAGGCGCTTTGTAGAGTGAGAGGCGCTAAAAATTCAGTGGCAGATTTTGTCATGATGCACTGGACATTGCACCACAGGCTCCTCAGTTGGCCTGCTATTTCCGGAGTTTGCCAGGCGGCGATGCTGCCGGTAACTCCCAGAATAACTGTTTTGCCCAGTAACAATTTTAAAATCCCCCTGTCAGCAGGCGCTATTTGCAGATGCATTTTGCCCGAAGTCAAATCCGGCCTCTCTTGTAATGACCTCGTTCACATCCCTGATCATGGCAATAACATTCTGTTCCGCCTGCAGAAAAATCATGATCGTTTCATTTGCGCGAATTTTGTCCTGCAGTGCAGTCATCTCGTTGAATAATTCCCTCTCCTTGCCCTGCATCAAACCTGCATTCAATTCCTGTTGTTTTTTATCAAATTCCTCCAGAATGGACCGTGCTTCGGGATCATTTTTTAATTTGTGCTGGATTGTATAATATTCTTCAAATTCCTCTGAAGATGCGAGCGTTTTAGCTAACGATCGAGCCTTTTCGACCAGAGAGAGTTTATCCATTCCCATTATTTTCTCCCATTCTCAGCAGCAACCTCCGCCGCCGGTTCTAGAATTGGCTGAAAAGTCTATCCCGAGCAGTCCGGATATTTCTGCATTCAAATCTTGCATGGTCTCCTGGAATGCCCGAGTGCTTGCGACCAAATTTTGTACTATTGGATTTGAGTTTACTTTCAACTCAATATTTTTCAGTTCCTCCGCTTGCTCCGGAGTCAGTCCTGTCCCCCTCAATATTTGCATTTGCGAAAGCCTCTGCCATCGCTGAAATTCCGCCAAGAGGTTCCGAGCCTCCTTATTTTTGTAGATAGCCTCATTAGCCTGTTTAAGTGATTTGACCTCTTTACATTTTGACAATGCCGCGCCAAAATCCCTGGATGCTTTAATGACCGCATTCATGGTTACACTTTCCATTCCTTACTGCCCCTTTCCGATTGGGTTGTGTTCAATTCCTTCTAACAGCATCCCGGGCCTGATTGGGGACCGCACCCGGAAAACCCACCCATGCCCCGGGAGCCTATCACGTTAACCTGTCCAAAGAACTGGACCAGTTTTTTTCTGCCGCACTTGGGGCATTTTAAGTCAAGTCCTTTTTCCTTCTCGGAAATTGAGGCAAACACTTCCATCTTTTCCTTGCAACTCATACAAATGTACTCATATGTTGGCATTCCCGTTTCTCCTTTTTAGCTTTGAGCTGGTTTTTCGCTGACTATCGACCGAATTCCTTCAGCAATTCTCCAGCATCAGAATATCGGGTGAAGGGATCTTCGCCGTTCTCTTCAGGGTCGGAAATGAACAAAGATACTGTTCTGGTTTTGGCCGACTGAACAGCAAGTGATACCCGGCCCGCAGGGGAACTGCAGAGGAGCCGTAAATATCTTGACGATGTCGTTGCCTTCTCCTGTGACTAAGATATTTATATCCCGCCGCACACCTGTCTTCCCAGGGTTTTTAAATCATCAAGCCCCTTCGGTTCCCGCTCAAGGAGGGGAAAGAGCATCATTGGCTTTTTAAACCTGCCGTCAATTTCGGAAATGTACTTATCCTGCTGTCTCCTCCTCTTATGGAAAAACGGATTTTCACCGGAACTCTCCGGCAGGATGTAGTTCACGGCCACAGCCGCCGTTTCAATGCCCACCTGTTTTTTCAGCTCCTCGGCGGCCCTCCAGGCCTCAATCATGGGCGTATATTCCGGATACATGACAAATACGAAGGAGCTCTTGGCAGGGTTTCTCATTTTTTCAATTACTTCGGCGTACTTGTTTGTTGTTTCCTCTGAAGTCTGCTTTGTCAAAGTGCCCAGGTCGATGAAGCCCTTCCAGTCGGTGGGGAGTTCGAGCAATCTGAGGGTGTGCCCCGTGGGGGCGGTATCGAATATGGTTATGTCGTAGCCGTTTGTGTTGAAGTAGCTCATGAACCTTTCAAAGGCGGCCATCTCTTCGGCGCAGGGGGAATTAAGGTCCTCCTCGACGGATTTCCTCGTTTCGTCGCTCTGGCCCTTCACTGCATCCAGAATCCTCGCTTTGTATTCTTCCAGTGCCTGCCGCTGGTCTATCCGGGCCGCGAACAGATTTTCAATTCCGCTTATCCGGGTTGGTTCATGTTCAATCGGCTGACCGAATATCTCGTGAAGATGCGATGCCGGGTCGGTCGTTATGATTAACGTCTTGAACCCGCGCTGCGCCATCCAGACAGAGGTCGTGGAAGCGACCGTGCTTTTGCCGACGCCGCCTTTGCCTGTGAAGAATATGTATCTGGAACCGTTTGACGGAGTTAATAAATCACCACATACATTGCTCATCCGGCCGGCCTGTGCAGGCGACCATTCAATTTCCTCAAGCGGCGCTGTCGCCGCGGTCCCTTTTTCTCCGTCGAAGATAAACATGGCGACTCTCTTCAGCAGATCGATACCGGACACCTCCTGGTCCTGAAGCGGATATCGGACCCTCGGCAATGGCGAAAGCTCCCTGTCGATCCTCTCAAGTATTTTATTTTCCTCTATTTTCTTTCTGCGGAAGAAGTCATCGGTGCACGCCTCCTCCGGCAGGATACCGTTGATAATCAGGAGGCTTGTCTCTATCCCCAGTTTTGACAACTCTTCCGAACTTCTCTTTGTCTCCAGAATAGATAAATTTTCCGGCTTCAGGACGAAGATGAACGAGGTTTTCTTTCGGTCCTGAAGATAGGCGATGGCCTTTTCATATTTCACCCGCTGGCTCTGGAGGGAAGCCCCCGGCCCTATGCATGTCGCGCTGTCTCCCGAAAGTGTTTCAGCCCACCCGCTAGGGAGTTCCAAAAGCCGGATCGTGTGGCCGGTCGGCGCCGTGTCAAAGATGACGATATCGTACTGCGGGTCATCCATGAATTCGATGAACTTGTCAAACGCCGCCACTTCCTCGACACACGGGCTGTTGAGCTGCTCTTTTATTCCTTGCAGGTTTTTTTCATCCAGGAGCTCTCTCATCGGGTCAATGAGTCTTTCCCGGTATTCTTCCGAGGCCGTGTCCGGATTGATTTCGATGGCATGGAGATTTTCAATATCCTTAATGGGAACGATATTGTGGCCTATTTCCTGCCCGAAAATGTCGGAGAGGTTCGGGGCCGGGTCGGTTGTGACGAGAAGTGTTTTATAACCCCTTTGGGCCAGCCAGACAGCCGTTGCGCAACTCATTGTGCTCTTTCCCACACCGCCTTTGCCGCTGAAAAATATAAATTTAACCTCTTTGCCTTGAGGCTCGATCAAGCTCTTAATCATTCTTTATCCTCCGCTCCAGAATATCCTTCAATTCGTCGAATTTCAGATATCTCTGTCTGGCAACAATTTCTCCGTTTACCGCCGTTATGGGCAGGACATCCTGGCCGTTTTCCTTCACCAGTTGGGAGACTTCCTTGTTGGCGATGAACATCAAGGTGTTAAAAGTCAGGCTCGCCCTGATTATCCTCAGCCGGCCGTCGTACATGGCCTGCAGTTTCTTAATTGTTTCGCTGAATTCGATTAACTTCTTGTCCGGCTCCGGGCCGCATACCCCGGTCGAGCAGCACATTGCGCCCTCATAAATGATCAGATCGTTTTTTGGCATACGTCAGAATCTCCTTATTTTTCTACCTTTCTCTGCAGGCAGGCTGTCCAATAATTCAGCCCATTTTTCACTCTGCAGGCCGTTTACGCACTTGTTGTTTTCCCTCAGGGACAATCTGAGTTTTAACCTTCGTGAGTCGTCAAAGAATTTGTCTTCCGGAATGCATGAAACAGCCCTGAGGACGGATTTATGGAACGGGTCGCCAGGGGAAGCCAGGCCGAAGTATACCCACTTTCCCTGCTTGTTTTCCCTGACCAGCCCGGCCTGTTTCAGAATTTTAAGATGCCGGGAGATATTGCAATGGCTGTCCTCCACGGTGTCCATGATCTCGCAGACACACAGGTCGCTGCCCGCTTCCTTTAACAGCCACAGTATTTTCAACCGGGTCCTGTCGCCCAGGGCCTTGAACTGCTCAGCGCATTTGTCCATAACATATTCTCATATTCAATTTCATGCATATATAAAGCATTGGAGAGATATTGTCAAGGATCATTTCTCATTATAGTTGATTTTTTCAACATTATATGAAAATAATAAAAAATAAATAGAGGTATTCCCATGCAAAAACAGGCCATTCAGATTGCCGGGTTAATTGAAAGTATTACGTATTTCTTTGGCACTGAAAATAAGGAAGGAGAGTGTTGTGAAGGCATCTCTCAGGGCGAATTTTGCGCCCTTCGTACGGCATTGCACAAGGAAAACTGCACCATGCAGGATATTGCCAGGAGCGCCGTTGTAACCAAGAGCGGCGCTACGCGCATTGTAAGCCGTCTTGAGGATAAAGGCCTTGCAAACAGGGAAGAGGACCCCAGGGATGGGCGGATTTGTTGTGTGAAACTGACGGAAGAGGGAAGATTCCTCCTCAGGAACATTGAATCCCGGTTAATAGCGCGCGTCGATGCAGTATTGGCTGAAATGGACCCGCATATGAGAGAAATACTTGCCGTAAGCCTCAAAGCCTTTTTTCAAGCGACTCAGCAGCAACTGAAAGCCCTCGACGCAGTTCGCGAAACGGCAGCAGAATAAGGAAGATCTGGTTGAATAAATCAATTTTAGATCAGGGGGACCAGTGATTGTTTGAACACAGCAATGAAGAAAATATCTTTATCAAACTTAAAATTATTAACTGTCTCAGATGAGGACAAAGAATCATATTATGGCTGCAGCCAGCAATGGTATGGGACTGAAAGACAGCGCCTGTGTGGCTGTGGGCCTTCTGTTGCGTGTGGAATTATTTGGTATTTGAGTCATTACCTAGGCCTTTCCCAACAGGGTTTCCTGACGTCGAAAGACGCATGCTTAAAGTTAATGGAAGAGGTGTGGAAATTTATGACCCCATCAACAGAAGGGATCCCTTCAACCACAATATTTTATGAAAACGTTCTGGCGTATGCGAATGCAAGAGGCCTCAAACTCGAACCCAGGTTCTGCGATATTCCTTCAAATGAGTTCGTGCGACCGGACCTGAAAAAGGTCGTCAATTTCATAGAAGGCGGGCTCAGTCAAAATTCGCCCATTGCCTTCCTCAATTTATGCAATGGTGAAGAGGATAATCTGGAGGAGTGGCACTGGGTCACCATAGTTTCCTTAGAATGGAGCGGGAGAGGCGAAAGAGCTCTTGTCGATATTTATGACATGGGATTGATAAAGAAGGCCGATCTCTCATTATGGTACAAAACAACAACGCTGGGTGGGGGATTTGTCTATTTCACACCCGTTAATAAGATATCAAAACAGCACCCCCAGAAGCAGATTTGTGATTAATGATTAACCTGTCTTCCCTATTGCAAGATGCACAAATATATGCGTATATGCAGATATAAGCTAATTCATTAATTAGGTAATTGAAACATGCGTAAAGAAGCAAACTTGTTTAAGGTTCTTTCTGATGTGACGAGGTTAAGATTGGCATTATTGCTTTTTGTCAATGGCGAAACATGTGTCTGCAAACTTGCCGAAGCATTGAACGAACCTCAATGCAAAATATCCCGGCATCTTGGAATAATGCGCTCGGCAGGTTTGGTCAGAACGCGCCGTGAAGGGACATGGATTCATTATAATTTGGCAAATCCACGTTCATTTTTTGAACGTTCGATGCAGGAAATTTTACTGAAGAGTCTGTCAGATCACCCGAGATCAAAAAAAGATCTGAATCGCCTTTTGCATGCCTCGTGCTCTTAATGGAACAGCGGAGCTGATAAAAGAAAAGCTAAATCTTGTTTTAAAATATTAAAAAGATGAAGGATGACGTGCGTAATGGGAAAGAATAAAGGCAATAGGAACAAAACATCCGATGTAGCTCCAAAGAGACTTAATGTATTCGAACGTTATCTTACCGTGTGGGTTTTAATTTGCATGGTTGTGGGTGTTGCAATGGGCAAATTGCTGCCCGGCGTCACTGCCTCCTTGAGCGCAATGGAGTTCGGCAAAGGCTCCCAGGTTAATGTGCCAATTGCAGTCCTGATCTGGCTCATGATTTTTCCAATGATGTTGAAAATCGACTTTGGTTCACTCAGCGGCATAGCTAAAAAACCCAAGGGCCTGCTGATCACGCTCATTGTCAACTGGCTGATTAAGCCTTTCAGCATGGCTTTCCTGGCCTGGGTTTTCATACAGAATCTTTTCTCCCCATGGATCGATCCGGAAACGGCAAGGAATTATACAGCAGGGCTTATCATCCTTGCTGCGGCGCCGTGCACGGCCATGGTGTTTGTTTGGTCCTATCTTACTGACGGAGACCCGGCGTATACTCTGGTGCAAGTAGCCGTGAACGATCTCATTATGCTCCTATTATTTGCGCCTATTGTCATGTTTCTTCTCGGAGTGGCAAACGTGATCGTCCCTTCAAAAGTGTTGATTACCTCTGTCGTGGTCTTTATCGTAATCCCTCTGGGAGCGGGTTTTTTCACACGCACAAGTTTGTTGAAGGCTTATGGAAGTGAATGGTTTGAGAATCGTTTTCTCCCCAAATTCCAGCCTGTGACGGTGTTTGCCCTGCTCCTGACTCTGCTTCTTATTTTTGCGTTTCAGGCTGAAAACCTGACCAGCAAATGGTTTGCCGTTATTCTCATAGCAATTCCCATTCTCATACAGGTCTATTTTAATTCAGGCCTCACATACATGTTGATGCGCATTTTCAGGGTACAGCATAATGTGGCGGCGCCTGGCGCACTGATAGGCGCAAGCAACTTTTTCGAATTGGCAGTTGCCGTCGCAATAACGCTCTTTGGACCGAGTTCCGGGGCCGCTCTTGCCTGTGTTGTGGGAGTACTTGTGGAAGTGCCTGTCATGCTTTCAGTCTGCAACGTCTGCAACCGATCTCGGGAATGGTACTGCGAGATTTTGCCGGAGACAAAGGCCATGAGGTAGTAATAATTAATTAGCCCTCAGGCCTCTGAATAGAAAGGAGCGATTTTATGATAGAGAGATTCATAATAACGACTGACTTATCTCCCGTGTCATATGCCATTGTGAACTGTATTGGGAGTTTAAGAAAGTTCGGTGCCAAAGATTGTCTCCTTTTACAATGTCTGAGCCGGCAGGAGATGACATCCCTGGCCCTCTCTTACACGACCGCGCCTCTTGAAAACATGTTAAATGAGCAAAGGCAGACCCTGGAAAAGCATGGATTTACCGTGACTGCGAGGATAGTCTCCAGCAGCTTGAAGCAGGAAGTCAATCATATAGCCGAAAAGGAGAATTACTCCCTCATTGTCCTGGGCTATAGCCGTTCAACTGTGCGGGATACTTTCCTGGGGGGAATCGCTTATAACGTAATTCATCATGCCCGCAGACCAGCGTTGGTCATCCCTGTCGAAACTGAAGATTATGAGGACGTTTGCACCCGTTTTGTGGACCTTGGAAAGCATATATTATACCCGACCGATTTTTCGGAAAATTCAGACCTCGCCTTCGGTTATGTCGAGGAATTCGTAAGCCGCGGCGCAAAGCATGTAACTCTGCTCCACGTCCAGGACAAGCCAAAACTTGAACCATATCTTGAGGACCGGATCGAGGAATTCAATAGAATAGACCGAGACCGGTTGCAGCTGTTGAGTGAATCGCTAAAAAAGAGAGGCAATCCAATTATCGATATCGAGCTGGCGTATGGCTCTCCTTATACCGAAATTATGAAGCTGATCAGGACGAGGGACATAAGTCTTGTACTGATGGGCAGCCAGGGGCGCGGGTTCGTTCAGGAGTTGTTCCTGGGCAGTGTCAGTCATAATATTGTGCAGAATTCCGAAGCGCCAGTAATGCTGATTCCGGCAAAGAGGTGATAGGGGGAATGAGGCTTTTTTCTTTCCGGGTTTAATTAGAAAGGAGGAAATGGTCATGATAAGCAAGTTTATAATCACGACTGATTTATCGCCGCCATCTTATGCCATTGTCAATTGTATAGGGACTTTGAAGGATTTTGGTGTGAGCGAGTGTCTCCTTTTGCAATGTCTCAGCCGCCAGGAGATGGCATCAATAGCTCTTTCCTATACAACAGCCCCCATAGATAACATGCTGAAGGAGCAAAAAAGGATTTTGGAAAAGCAGGGGTTTGCCGTTACGACCAGAATAGTGTCCGGCAGCTCGAAGCAGGAAGTAAATCGGATTGCCTCTCAGGAAGATTACCACCTGATAGTGGTTGGACACAGCCATGCCAAAGTGCGGGATACATTTCTTGGGAGTATTGCTTATAGCGTAGTATACAGAGGCCGCAAACCGGCGCTTGTGGTTCCCGTCCAGAAAAAAGACACGGGGTATGTGTGTATCAGGCCTGTAAGTCTTGGAAACCATATATTATTTCCAACAGATTTTTCCGAAAATGCAGACTTGGCCTTCGGCTATGTCGAGAATTTGGTAAGCCGGGGCGCACGCCATGTCACCCTGGTCCATGTTCAGGATAGGGCGCGTATTGAACCATACCTGAAGGACCGGCTTGAGGAGTTCAATCGAATAGATCGATCCCGGCTGGAATCGATGAGAGATTCATTGAAGAAGAAAGGGAATTCCATCATCGATATCGAGTTGGCATATGGTGCACCTTATTCTGAAATTATGAGGATTATTAAGGAGAAGGATGTAAGCCTGGTAATTATGGGAAGCCAGGGGAGAGGTTTCATTGAAGAACTTTTTCTCGGTAGCGTAAGTCACAACGTTGCAAGAAACTCGGACGCCTCGGTCCTGCTGATTCCTGCGAAAAGATGATTTGAGGGCGGGTAACGTAAAATCATTTTAAGTTCAGAATTTGGAAAAAGCAAATTAGGAGGATATTATGTTCAAAGTCACCGATGAAGCTGCGAACATGATCAAAAAGGCTCTGGAGAGTCAGGTTCAGCCGTATGCCGTAAGGTTATTACTGCAAAATGGTTGAGGCGGCCCCAGGCTGGGCCTTGCTCTGGATGAGCAGGATGATAATGATATGATTTTTTCCAGTCAGGATATCAAATTTGTAATTGAAAAAAGTCTATATGAGAAGGCAAAGCCAATCTCTATAGGTTTTGCCAAATCTTTATTTGGCAGGGGAGAATTCAGAATTATTTCAAATATTCAATTCTTTGGAGGTGGAGGTTGTTGCTCTTGAGTTTTTGTGGCTTAAAATAATCTTGATACTTACTTCCTCAAAGCCTTCTGATTTCGAATCACGAATGAAGTTTCCTGCACGATTCTTCCTATCGCCAGCATGGCGGCTCACTTGTCCAGTTACCAGTATACGGATCCAGCCCGGTTCAGGTCAGGCTTTACACGCATCATTTTTGCTCTATTTCCTTCGGAACTAATCGAGACTGTTAAATTTTGTCCCTTTATTTTGATCCAGAGTATCTTTTTCAGCCCCTTTCTCGTCTAAAGAGTAAAGAGAGGAAAGGAGATCAGTAATGAAAAGATCGTTTGAAAAACATATGACCTCTCGTGAAAAAAACCTAGTGGCAATGGGTGCTGCTATAGGCGCGGGATGCAGGGTTTGTACCGATAGCCTTTATGAAAGTGCGGTTTCAATGAATTTGCCACAGTATGATGTAATGAAATCTCTCTTTGCCGCACTTGATTCCAAAATGCAATCCGCAAAAACGATGAAAGATAAGATTTCAGAGTTGATAAATTCAGACAAATCAGATTCCCGGGAAAATACTCCGATTTCTGCAATGCTCATATCACTTGTGAAGATAGCTTCATTGACAGCCGCAAATTCTGCTCCGGATGTTATTTTGGAAATAGACAGGGCTCGAGCCAAAGGCGCTACCCATGATCAGATACGATTTGTGTTGCTCTCGGCAGAATGGTCCGGAAGAATTCATATTTTTACTCAGATCGGGAGATAGAAAGGCATCTCGTCCGCATATCAGATTCCGGGAGCGTATCTCACGTCACCCAAAATATATAAATGGAGGTAAGCATTATGTTCTTTTGGGAATGGTGGTGGATTTTCCCCCTTGTCATGATGGGCCTGTGTATTTTCATGATGTTCAAAATGATGAGAGGGGGCATGGGCAATATGGGGTGCATGGGCCATAGCGGCACTAATCGTCAGGATAAAAACAATGAAAATCTGATGCCGCCCTGCTGCTCGATGATGATGAAATTTATGAAAAAGGGCCAGGAAAAGTCAGTGGATGATAATCCAGTTAAATGAGGTGACTTAATTAATTCTGCTCGCTATCAATATTTACTCATGGGTGCCATTAAGTCCGAGACAATTCTTGTAAGGTACTCGGTTTTTACCAGGGAAATAAAACATATCTCCCCGTTCTTCTCCCAGCTTACAAGGGCAAGTTTATCACCTGCTTTGATTTTAGCTTTGTCCCGCAAGTCCTTGGGGATGACCATTTGACCGCGCTCGTCGATGCTGATCAGAGATTCGATCGTACAGCATTTCGCAGGATTCTGTTCTTTTGATTTCAGTGGATCGAGTCTATTTCTTTTCATTCAGGTGTGGTCGTTAAGATAAAATGTGAATGGTTTAAATAAGCGCCCCGGCTTTGGGCGGAGCGCTTATAATTTCATGCAATCGGTAAGAATCAGACCCGTTCCAGGACTATTGAAATACCCTGGCCGCCCCCGATACAGAGAGTGGCCAGGCCGAGCTTGAGGCCTCTCTTCTTCAACTCCATGGCAAGCCCGTATGTTATCCTGGCACCGGTACATCCGATCGGATGTCCAATGGAAACTCCGCCCCCATTGACATTGCATTTACCTATATCGATTTCGAGCTCTTTGATGCAAGCGAGGGCCTGAACGGCGAAGGCTTCATTCAGTTCAACCAAGTCGATATCCTTCATCGTCAGCCCGAGTTTCTTTAAAACTTTGAGTGTGGATGGAATCGGTCCGAGGCCCATATACGCGGGGTCGACGCCGCCGGAGTCATATCCAAGAATCTTTGCAATGGGTTTCAATCCAAGCTCTTTGGCCTTTTCAGCGGCCATAACAACAACCGCTGAAGCCCCGTCGTTTATGCCTGATGCGTTACCGGCGGTAACCGTACCGTTCTTCTTGAAAGCGGGTTGCATTTTCGCCATTTTATCCAGCGATGTTTCCATTGGCCGCTCATCCGTTTTGATGATTAAAGGATCCCCCTTCTTTTGGGGGATGATGACCGGAACAATTTCATCACTTACTCTCCCGGTTCGGATCGCCTCAATGGCTCTCTGGTGGCTCAGGAGCGCGAATTTATCCTGCTCTTCCCTGGAAATTTTGTAAGCATCCGCAATACTCTCCGCAGTCACGCCCATGTGGTAACCGTAGAAGACTTCCTGGAGGCCATCGAAGACCATAATATCCACGATCTGTCCAAAAGGCATGTTCATACGGTATCCCCAGCGCGCATTGGGAAGTGAATAGGGAGCGTTGCTCATGCTCTCCATCCCACCGGCTACAACTATGTCAGCGTCGCCGGATTTTATGGCCTGCGATGCAACGGCTATCGCCTTCATCCCGGAACCGCAGACCTTGTTTACAGTCATTGCGTTCGTCTCTTCCGGCAACCCTGCAAACACTCCCGCCTGTCTGCCGGGGTTCATTCCCTGGCCCGCCTGGAGGACGTTGCCCATGATAAGTTCATTGATATACACGGGCTTGAGCGACTCATCATAGTCGTAGAATTTTTTCTGGAATTCCGTCTGGTCAAAATCTCCGAATACGCATGGCCTGCATTCTTTTACTGCTTTTGAAATTATCGGCCTCAGACCCGCCCTTTTGATTGCCTCTTTAATCACCTCCGCACCCAGGTCTGCCGCTTTTTTATCTTTCAATCCTCCGCCAAAGTTGCCGACCGCCGTCCTCGCCCCGCTTACAATGACCACTTCTCTCATGATGACATCCTCCCTTTATGGAATTTAGACGTTTCGATGAAAATTTGGCCTTAATATATTTTGCAGAACCGAGACTAAGGCTTTTTCTTAATGACCGGCGTGAGCGGACCCTCCACGAGGGGCCAGCGGACGGGTCAGGCATTCCCGGTTTCGGATGACCCGCCAAAGCCGGTTGTAACCTTTTCTCCCTCCACTATGATAGGGACAAGATACTGATTTCGGGAAAACGACAGCATATCGGTAAAGTTCTTGATATCGGCCTCGATGTCCAGATAAACCGCCTTATCGCCATAGGCTTCCCGAGCCTTATTGCAGTATGGTCACCAGGAAGTTCCGTAAATAATCACTTTCTGGACCGCCATATTTTTACCCCTTTCGCGTTAATTGTCTTCCGAGAGGATTTTTTTAATCTGTTCCATGCTCAGGATTCTGCCTACTGATTTCACTGTTCCGTCGATAGCCAGGGAAGGTGTTGCCATAACCCCGAACTTGACCATTTCCCGTATGTCTTTAATTTTCTCGATTTCGTAGTCGATTCCGAGGGCTTTCGCTGCTTTTTCAGCCTCTTCCATTAATTTCGCGCATTTTGGACAGCCGGGCCCCAGGATTTGCAACTTCTTTTTCATTATTTTTCCTTTCAACTTTTATAATCTTTTATCCCGCCACGAACGGGTTAAGAATAAAATAAACACCCAGACAGCCGATTACAGCTCCGGCGCCGCGCCGGAACCATGCCCCTGCCCCCTGCCACAAACTGTTTTCCATCAGATTGCGAACCGCCGCGGTAGAGCTTCCTGCAACAACGATCGGCAGGCAGTGTCCAAGAGCGAATAAAACGATGAACAATACTCCCAGCATGATCTGCTGCTGAATTGTTATGACTGCAAGAATCGGCGCGATGAACCCAAAGGTGCAGGAGCCCGAGAGCACCCCGAAACTTAACCCAATCGCGAAAGCCCCAAAGAACCCCTTGAAATTTAACCTCTGCAGGGAGCCTCCGTAAAAGGAACATTTTTCAACGCCCAGCATGCCGAGAGCGACCCAGACAAGCACCAGTCCGACCAGTATCTGCCAGTAATTCCCCACGTCCCCCAGCATGCGGCCCAGCAGGGCGCAGATGATTCCGAGCAGGGATATAGTGATAAACAGACCCAGGCTGAACAAGACGGCATAGCCGACCGCTTGTTTAGGCTTTACCACAGTTTCCTGCCCGCCCACGTAAGCAATGATCAGCGGTATGGACGCCAGGTGACACGGGCTGAACAAAACACTCACCAGGCCCCATAGGAAACATCCAAGGGCGGCCAGGGCGGCAGCGCCTGTCATCCATTCATTGATAGTTAAAAAAACTGTTTCAATCATTTAACTCGCATCCTGAAATATTATTTTACTCCCAGATCCAAGAGCTTTTTAATTATATCCTTTTCGCTTATGAAGCCCTCATGGCGGTAGACTTCCTCCCCCTGTTTATTAAAGAATATCTGGGTAGGAATTGCGCGGATCCCGAAACGCTTGGCGGGCGCGGCATCTTCCCACACATCCAGAAATATAATGGCTGCTCTCCCTTTATAATCCTTTTCCAGCTTGACCAGGATTGGGGCCATCATCTTGCAGGGAATGCATTTTTTTGCGCCAAGATCCACCATGGTGACCATACCCTTGACCGGGACAGACTTGGCCGGTTCTTTTGCGATGGTGTTGGACAATGTTAAAAAAAAGGTAAGCAGAAACGTAATCAACGCAAGTTTTTTCATGAACATATACTCCTCAAATTTAATCCTATAGCCTCTGGACAGTTAGACCAAAGCTATTAAGCAAAGTGTATTCAGAGCAGGTCTAAAAAATGAAATTCCCGTAAAACCACCCAACAAATGTTCCAAGGATGACAATGGTGACAACATAAACAATTGACATTTTGACTGTGAAGACCCGCGCAATAGCGATCCAGTTGGGAAGACTCAGGCCGGGCCCCGTAAGCAGCAGGGCCAAAGCGGGCCCCTTGCCCAT
>JBDKUG010000300.1:0-22786 GCA_039679815.1 Smithella sp. | reverse complement strand
GCATCCATTGGCGGCCAGAATCACGCCAATGACCAGTCCGGGAACCAGATGGGGGACAAGCATCGATGTGCCGAACATAATCGTCAGCAGATTCATCGTTAATTGCGCCGCGAACAGTTTTTTCGCCATCGGGGGAACGGGACCGCGAATTTCATAAGATTGGCGCAGCAATGGGATGATGATTTTGATCAGGGTGATTATACCGCCCAAGATATTGAGCACTCCGACAAGGACCGTCAATAGAGGCACCAGGATATCCGGAATAATACATGACACAATGCCCAGCGCAGCAAATAGCAGTCCCAATAAGATCATCAGTTTTGAACGGGGAAACGGACCAATCGGTGTGTTTCCGGAGGCAAGCATTTGAACCGCAAAAATCACCATGAGGAGTCCGAGCTGCGCGCTTCCGGAAAATGGAAGCCTGCCCAGATTAACGGGAATCAGCAGCGCGCCGAGAAGCACCATGAAAATACCCATCAGCAGAAGCATCGCCTGATCGATGGAAAGCTCAAAATCTTTTTTATAGAGCTTTCCCGCCTCGGGATAATCCCGGTAGATTAACCGGAGAACGCCGGTAAGATAAACGATTGACACGCCGTAAATCAGAACGACCACCGCCGTCATTGCAGTAGAGAGCATCTGCTGATTCCAAAGGAGAAGTGCGGTCAGCATGGACAATGTATAGACCATGGAGCATCCAAAAATCAGATGCCGGAAAAGTCCCCCGTGCTTTATCCATGTTCGAAATTTGTTTTTGGCAAAACACATCTGCAGAAAGAGCAGTAAACCTCCGGGACCGAAACAGATAAACAGCATGATGCGGGGAAGACCGGCAAAAACACCGGGAACGAAACAGGTGACAATACCCGCGGAGGCAATCACAGCTCCAACGGCAATTAAAAGCCTTGATCTGCGCATATCTCCGAACGGTGTTTTTCCCATCGTTATGATTTGTAATGCAAACATCACCAGAAGCAATCCGTATAAACCATTCTCATAATAAGAGAGCGCTCCTGAAGACACCGGCAAAAGCAAAATACCGGTAATCAAAAGAGCCATTCCCGTAATCAGCAGAATCACAACTTCAAATGGAAGATCCGTTTTCCTAAGCAGAGAAGAAATGGTCATGCCGATAATCCTTTTCGTGTGTTGATTGTACGGAGAAATTGACTGATATGATGAGAAGAGGATTTTTTATGGTTGTTCCTCCATTTAAAAGATTTTCCATGATTGAACGTGCTGCTCCTGTTAATATTTATACCACATAACAGGCTGACATGCTGCCATTTTTTCAGACAGGAGTCGTCACACGGCACACAACAAGAATCCGCACCTTTTTTTATTGTGTTTTGTCGAACAGTTTTCGGAAGAATCCCCCTACTTCAAGCACTTTTTCACGGACGGCATCCATCACAGGGTTTACCGGGTGGTTGGGACAGGTTTTCCTTGGCGCCGTTCCTGTCAGGTAGGATTCCTGAAAGGTTTGAGGGCATGCTTCCGTGGCCAGGAAGCCGGATTCCGGATCGATCAATGCCGTTTCGATTCCTTCCGGGGGGATGAAAGCAGGCGGTCCGGAATGCGCATAGAGCGCCCGAAGAAACATTGCACTGATTCGGAGCGCACCGGTAGCGCCTGTGAGGCCGGTGTCGGCCCCTGAATCATACCCCACCCATACCGCCAATACGATGTCGGGAGTAAAACAGACAAACCAGGAGTCACGGTTTTTGTTGGTTGTTCCGGTTTTTCCCGATACGGGTAAGCCGATCTTCAACGACTTTGCTTCTCTTGCCGTGCCCCGCGCCACGACTCCTTCTAGGGCACGTCCGGCAAGATACGACACACGCGGATCAAACACCTGTATGCGTTTAACGGATCGTTCAATGATGGTACCGCCGTCTGGCGCGATGACCGCATAAAAGGGCAACGGGTCAAAACGGATGCCGCCCGAGGCAATGGTGGTGTAAGCATAGGCAAGTTCAACGGGTGTGACTTCGAGGCTTCCCAGCGCCATGGAAGGAACGGGGAGAAGGCGGCTGCTGATGCCCGCCATGCGCGCGGTATTGAGCACTTCCTGAAGGCCGACGTCATTGGCCAGCCGCACGGTGGCAGTGTTTACGGAATCTTCGATGATTTTCCTGATCGTGATCATTCCATATTCTTTGTTTTCATAATTTGATGGAGTCCACGTCCCTTCAGGTGTGTCAAGGGATATCGGCCCGCCGGATACCAGCGTGGAAAGTGTCCTGTCTCCCGTTCCTTTGAGCGGTTGCGAAAGAGCCGCGAGCAGAACAAAAGGTTTAAAAGCACTTCCGGGCTGACGTTTCGCGTCAACCGCCCTGTTGAAACGGTCGTAGCTTCGTCCGCCGACCATTGCCGTCAGGGCGCCTGTCTTCGGGTCTACAGCAACCAGTGCAGCCTGCAGCGGTTCCCCGGCGGGACGGGCCTTTCGTTTGATGGCCTCAAGCCCCCGCGTTATGGCGTCTTCTGCGGCAGCCTGCATAATGGGATCCAGGGTGGTATAGTAGCGGTATCCCCGCTGATAGAACCCTTCCATTCCCATTTCCTCGTTTGTGATGCGCCGGATGTAATCAATGAAATGCGATGACATGTGCACGGGAGTGCCGCCGGACCGGAGTTTCAACGGTGCATTGGATGCCCGCAGAAACTCCTCATCGGATATCATGGCCAGTTTTTGCATTCGGGCCAGGATGTTATTCCGGCGCGCTTTGGCGTTTTTGGAATTCGTAAAGAGATAGTATCGGTTCGGGGCGTGGATGATCCCGGCCAGCAGGGCCGCTTCTTCAAGGGATAAATCCCGCGCGCGCTTCGAGAAATAGAAGCCTGACGCGTCTTCAACGCCGTAAATGCTTTCGCCGTCTGCCTGTCCCAGATAAATTTTGTTTAGATACATTTCCAGGAGCTGCTTTTTCGAGTAACGGAGTTCCAGTGCCAGCGCGAGCTCGGCTTCATGCAGTTTGCGCGCGAGGGTCTTTCGCGGAGAAAGAAAAAAGTTTTTTGCCAGCTGCTGCGTGATGGTGGACCCTCCCTCGACATAACGCTGCGCCTTGACGTCGGCGATGAACGCCCTGCCAATGGCGAAAATATCGATTCCAAAGTGGGAATAGAAGTGTGAATCTTCAGAAGCGATGACCGCATTCTGCAGGTGAGGGGAAATGGCGGAGAGGGTCACCTGATGCCTGGAGTCTAGTTTTGGACTGATGATGCGGCTGATTTCTTCGGGTTCGAGCTGAATCGACTTCAGCATTTTGCCCGTCATCGATGTAATCGATATGACCCGGCTGCCTCGAAGAACGACATCTAGCGGCCCCTGGACTTGCCCGTT
This sequence comes from Smithella sp., assembly GCA_039679815.1. Taxonomy (GTDB): domain Bacteria; phylum Desulfobacterota; class Syntrophia; order Syntrophales; family Smithellaceae; genus UBA8904. Next base: position 19,440 of record JBDKUG010000300.1, on the reverse strand, counting down.
ATTTTGGATTCCTGCATCGCGCAGGAAAATCCGGATGAGCGTTTTCTTCCGGGAAAATGTTCCTGCAGTTGATGGCTGACCCTTGACTTCGCGGTAGGAGAGCCTTTTCAGCCGGTCGGCAAAACGGATGTTGTCCAGATCATCGCCTTTGCGGATTTCCATTGCCCGTCCATAGAAGATTGTGGGCGAATCGCCGGAGCTTTCAGCAAGTCCTTTGCCTACTTCAACGCAGAGATAGGCGATGCGAAGACATACGGCGGCCGTCAGGACGAATGCCAGGAACAAGACTGCAAATAATAAAGGGTGGCGACGAATCAATGGGGCCTCCCCGTCTTTTTAAGGCATAAAACGAGCATGGCCGTTAAAGTCAGTCCTGTATACCTTTTGCGGAATCTAAAATGGTTTAAAGCTTTTTTAAACATGCGCTGAAGTTAAGCACAGGGGTCTCGATACGGCAAGGAAATTTTATGCTTCAGGAGTGCAGACGATTGATCAAAAAAGAAAAATTGGTCAGCTGTGAGGTTCATAGCAGCTTCATGAATGGTAAATGCCAAAATGTGGTGGTTATTTACCGGTAATTGAGATAAAAGTTGCTCAGCAGAACCTGTTATGGTTTTGTGGCCGCCCGTGTTCGGAGCTTTTATTTTTTTTATTGAGGAAGATTTTCCGCTACAATATACGAAAGGAAAGTATGACGGAAATTCAGAGAGCATCACGCAAAGAACTGTTCGGATGGGCCATGTTTGATTTTGCAAACTCGTCCTATACGACGGTCATCATCACGGTGGTTTTCTGCATCATATTTCCCAGACTGATTGTCGGTGACGGACCGGAATTCCGGCTGGGAAATCTCCTCTGGGGCACAGCCCTGTCCATCAGCTATCTGATGGTGCTCCTTTCCGCCCCTTTCCTGGGCGCAGTAATGGACTATACGGGATCCAAAAAGAAATTTCTCTTTGCCAGCTGCCTGCTGACTGTCGCGGCGACAGCCGCGCTCTATTTTGTCCGGCCTGGCGACGTCATCCTGGGGATGATGCTGATTATCCTGTCCAATATCGGTTTTTCCTACAGTGAATCTTTTGTTTCCAGTTTCCTTCCGGGGCTCGGTCCGCCCCAGGATCTGGGAAAGATTTCGGGCTATGCATGGGGGGTGGGCTACTTTGGCGGGCTCATATCGACAGCCATCGTTATTTTTGGTCTTGGCGCCGGTGTTTACACCCTGGAAAATTTCGCGCGTCTCAGAATGGCGGGGCCGGCAACAGCCCTGTTTTTCCTGATTGCCGCGATCCCGACATTCCTCTGGGTAAAAGAAACGACTGTGCACAGGTCACTGCCTGAGCATGAAAACTATTTTACCATCGGATTTAAAAGATTGAAGAAGACGTGTGGGGATATCCGGGATTACAGGGATTTAATGATCCTTCTGTCTTCTTTCTTTTTTGCGTATGCAGGCCTGTCCATTGTGATCTCCTTTGCCTTTATTTACGGGGACCAGGTCGTGAGGTGGTCGAGCACGACACAGATAATGATGTTTGTCATCACGCAGTTTACGGCAGCGGGTGGCGCGTTTCTTTTCGGGATCATTCAGGACAAGTGGAAAGCCAGGCAGACATTTATGTTGACACTTTTGATCTGGGTCATCGCAGCCACCCTGATATTTGCGGTGAGTGCCGTCACCGATTTCGTGAACAGTCTGACGGGTGCCTCTGTAAAGGAGGAACATGTGTTTCTTGTGGTCGGATCGATTGCCGGACTCGGCCTGGGATCAACCCAGTCTGCCTGCCGTGCCATGGTCGGACTGTTTTCTCCGGATACCAAGGCCGGGGAGTTCTTCGGCCTGTGGAGTTTCACCAGCCGTCTTTCGGCTATTTTCGGATTAATGGGTTTGGGATTGCTGCAGGCAATGTTTGGTCTTCAAAAGGCGGTGCTTGTCTGTTCGGTCTTTTTCCTGATGGCCATGGTCATCGTCTTCTTCGTAAATGAGGAACGCGGCAGGAGGGTTGCACTTGAACATACCGGTGAGTAAAAACAATGCCATTCACTGGCCGGGGGAACACAGTGTATCAGCACAATCCCGGGAGAGGTTCTTTCCTCCTGCAATTTTACAATTGACGGATGCAGAGGAATCGGGGTAATAAACAAACTGTTTCGAATGTGCCGCCCGCTGTTATGTTTAGCGATCTTGAGGAAAAAGGAAAAAAGAGAATGTATCGAAGAATCAGCAAGATTTGCAAATGTTTTGCCGGATTTATTCTTTTGGGAATGGTTTTGATTTTCATGAATGCCTGTGGTGACAGCGGTGACAAAGTGATTGATGAAGCTACCGGCAACCGGGCCCTCAAACAATATGAAATGACCAAAGATAAAGTAAAAAAAATCGAAGAGAAACAGCAGGAAAAATATAAGGACATCCTGCCGGGTGCGGCGAGGGAAGAGAAGCAGGATGAATAAGGGACGGGAAGCGACGCATCCTTAAATTGAGGTTTATGGAAACAGGATTGGCAAGAACAGGGAACCATCCACCTAAACACAATTTACCCAAAAACATTTGCAGAAAATTCATGAAAGAAAAGGAGCCAGGCAATGAGTGACACCGTTTTAAAGGAATTGAATGAAGGGGTTTTATTATTGACATTGAACCGTCCCACCTCCAAGAACTCTTTTAATCTGGAACAGTGGACGGCATTTGCCGCGGAGCTGGATGCGGCGAGGGAGAATGATGATGTTACGGTAGTCGTCATCACCGGTGCGGGCAGTGATTTTTCAGCGGGCCAGGACCTGAAAGATTATGGAGTGTCCGGTGCCGCTCACAGTTCCCAAATTACGGAGCGTGCGGTGGTTGATTTTGATAAACCATTGATTGCCGCGGCCAAGGGCGTCGCCGTCGGAGGAGGTGCTACCATTTTGTTTCACAGCGATGTTCTCTATGTCGGAGAAAGCCTGCGCATGCGTCTGCCCTTCAACAGCCTGGGCATGGCGCCTGAATTCGCGAGCAGTTACATGCTGCAGGTTCTCATCGGACCGCAGCGGGCGGCAGAGCTGCTTTTTACCACGGAATGGATTGACGCCGACAAGGCCCTGGAAACGGGTATTGCTTCCCGCAAGTTCAGGGATGATGAGCTTCTGCAAAAGGCCATGGAAAAGGCGATGGAAATCGCTCAACTGCCCTTAACTTCCCTGCTTGAAACGAAACGGTGCCTTAAAACAGCTCACAAAGCGGGGATCGAAGCGGCCCTGAAGATTGAACGGGAAGCCATGGACAGACTGGCCGGTGGGCCGGCAAGCATGGAAGCTATGATGGCATTTATGGAGAAGCGAAAACCAAATTTCCGCAATCTGACGAAGAAATAGCGGTTCAAACCGTGAAGTGGATATACGGGGCAGGGATTTCCCTGCCCCGCCTTACGCTGCCATTCATGATGGACGGCGTTATTGACGAGTGCGCGGCAGCCTGTTTGAAGCAGGCATGTCACAACGGGCGCTGAACCTGACGGGTTCGGCTGTCTCCCGTGTTTTTGTCCTTTAGAAAATTCTTATATGCATCAGCCGTTTCCTGCGGTTTTTCCAGCATGGGCAGATGACCGCATTCTTTGAGAATCACTGATCGGGCGTTCTTTATTTTTTTCTCAAAAACCGGCACGGAAGAAATATGAATGACTCTGTCCGAATCTCCCCAAACAATCAGGGTCGGCGCCTTTATCATCCCCAGTTTGCTCTCTAACAGGAGAAAATCAGTTTCCAGGCTTTCCTTGAAAATCTTCTGGTTAAACTCCGAGGCTTTTCCTGCTTTTTCTGCCAGGTATCTTTTTACGAACGAAGGGATTGGAAGCGGTTTGTAAAAATTGAATGCCAGCAATCGATCATAGTCGTCTGCATTTTTGACGATAAGAGGATTGATGCCGGTTTCCATAAGCAGGTGGAGTTCGCTTTTCATCGGAGATTTGACTCCGCCTGCATCAAAAAGCCCCAGGGTTTTGACCATTTCCGGATGTGCTGCCGCAAAAGCACCGGCGATGTTGCCGCCCATGGAGTTCCCGATGATATGAAAATCCGTCAGTTTCAGCTCTCTGGCCAGCACATGCAATTTCTCCACCTGGGACAAAATGGTATATTGCGCATTATCGGTTTTGGAGCTTTCTCCGAAGCCGGGAAGATCGGGAATGATCACCCGATAGCCGGGCGTGAAGTACTTTGCAAACCTTAGCCAGTTGTCTTTATCACCGCCGAAACCGTGCAGCATAATGATGGGCTCTCCGATTCCGCCGTCGAGATAGACAATTTTAAAATCAGGGATGTTCACGGATTTAATCGTCAGGCCTGCATCTTTGCGCATGCCATCCATTGCTTTTTTATAAAGGAAGGAAGGTGCAAAGATGTAAATGAACACGGCAAGAACTATCACTGCTGCGGCAATTGTCAGAAAAACGGTTTTCCTGGGAAACTTATTCATAACGCCTCCTCCAAATAACTTGAAATTGATTAACGGATTTCTTTTGGTGGTGAAGAATATGAATATTGCAATGATATGTCAACAGATATTCAATGCATAAACAGGAAGATCACCGGCACCCGTTCCCTGTTCTTTAAACAGGCTCATCAAAAACCTTATTGACGATATCGATGTACGTATTTTTGAACTTTTTCATGACGTGCTTTTTTCGTGTCGAATTTGATTTCTTCTGCAAGAAACGGGTTCGCGATCAGGCCCCTGCCGATCATCCAGCTGTTGATTTGTCGAAACCGTCCGGAAAGCACGTTGAAGTCTTCGGTAGAATAAATGTCGCCGTTATAGACAACCCCGTGTCTCGAGAGATTCAGGCAACGCTCGAACATGTCGAGGTCAACGTCGCCTTCGTACATTTGCACGGCTGTCCTCGGATGAATGATCAGTTCATCAAGATCAAACCGGTTGAACAGGGGAATGAGGTGCAGTGCCTCGTTAGAAGATTTTAATCCTGTCCGGAGCTTGATCGATAATTTCGGCTTTAAAACAGGCATCGTTTTTTCCAGAAAAGATTCAATCCTGTCCGTTATTCCCTGGAGGGGTGCAAGGTATATCATGGGACTCATTTTAAGCCTGCGATGGCAGCAATAATCGTTGCTGCAATTTTTTTATTTCCGTCTTTTGCCGGGCAGGTTCATCCGAATCCGCGTGTTCGATCAGTATTGTTTTCCTGCTGCGAACCGGTTCCTGACATTCACCGCTAACATATTGTAGTCTGAATCTCAAACCCTTGACAACGTCCATTGCAAATATATGATTGAGAAAAGAAGAGCATTTTGGCATGTGTTGTAAATATCGATGGTACAGGCCGACCGGTCAGGTGGCCAGCTTATCATCTACATGATATTGTTTCTATTAATGAATCATAAGAATCTTCATTGAATAACACATGCTTTTTATAATACCATTTATAATACAACTTTAGTAGTATTTACATGCCTGATTTTTTCTGTTTAATTATCTGAAACTTATGAGAAATGATTTGTGCTGACTTTATTTGTTGTTTACCCCTTTTCATCCAAAGGGTTCGAACAGGGTTTGTTTTTTAGAAGTGATCAGGAAAGGGTTTATTTCGGTTTTCGTCAAACAAACAAAGGGGAGGTAAATGCATGAAGGGTACAAAATCAGGGAAGTATGTCAAGCGTCTCATTATTGTTGCGGCATTAATCATCGCAACCGGTTGTTCACTCCTAAGCGTTCCGATCATTACCAATGCATCTCGCAACGACGTCGTAAACCTCGGCGATTCCATCTTCGCCCTGTCCGGCGAAATCCAGGATTTTCTTCACGCCTGGTCCGGCCAGACTTTCCGCCGATATGCACTGTCGGGATCCTTTGTCAGCCATATCTCCGACCAGTATGACGACGCAAGGGCCGATAACGCAAACATCAACACCATTTTCATGGATGGCGGCGGCAACGACATCCTGATCCCGGCAGTCGCTTTCGACCCCTACAACTGCAAGGTGGACTGGTGGGAATCCGGGCTTTCATCAACCTGCAAGAACCTCATCAACGATGTGTACGTCGATATCGTAAATCTCCTGAACCAGATGGGCAGGGACGGCGTGGACAACATCATCTACCTGGGATATTCCTACCAGAAGAATGGCTATATCAGTTCTTCGAAGTTGAACCAAGCGGTTTCATACGGTGATACAAAAATGGCCTTAGCCGTGGCGAATGCCACGGCGGCACCCAACTACCGCGTGTTCATCGATCCACGGTCGACCATCGTACCCGGCACCGACCTCAAATCCGACGGAGTACATCCCAACACCACAGGGTCGCAGAAGTTTGCAACCCTGATCTGGGCAAAACTTCAACCAAAACTCTAACCAGCAAGAGGTCACGGGGGGCCGGAAACGGGCCTCCGTGACTTCTCTTCATTGTATCTCCGGAAGTCCCTGGGCATAAACATTTTGTTTTCCTGACGAATTTCGTATGATATGATTTAAGTCGCCGAAACGAACACTCTGAAAGACAACTTTTCCAGGGAGCATGAAGAGAGGATGAGTAGAAAAAAAATAATCACAGGGGCAGTTTTAGTCATATTCGCTGTTGCTGCAGCCATTTTTGCTTTTTATCCAAAAGAAAATGATCCGTCCGGTTCATCCATCCTGTCCGGTCCTTCAACGGCCCGCGATTCTGCCGTAACCTCCGCCCCCGGGACAATGCCCGAGAGTGATCCGTTTGGTGACAGGATCGTCAGCCAGTTGAAAAAGTACTATGGTGATACCATTGCAAAAAAGAGCACCCAGGCGGAAATTATCGGCATCAGGGATTTCGTCATGGGACTGCGTCCGGAGAAAGGGAAAGACTACTTTTACGATATCCTCAAGCGTGCTTTTCCGGAATATGCCGATGAGATCATGAAAACGATGGAAAAGCTTGACCTGTACAACCGCTGGCTTGCGGACAACAGGGAACAGCTCATGAAAATGACTGCAAGCGAAAGGCTTGCCGCCCTGTGGAAAAAGAGAAAAGAATTTTTTGGCGAAGACGCTGAAAAAATCTGGTCAGGAGAACTTCTGGCCTCTGAAGAGAGAAAGGCAAAGGTACAGGACACCCTTGCCGAGCTGAACAAATCAAAGGGAATGTCCCTGGACGCAAAGTTGGATCGATACAAGCGCACGCTTCGCGAAGCTTATGACGGCACCACGGAGGGATTCATCCTCAATCAGGGCGGGCTCCTTTCAAAAGTATTCTTCAGCCTCGACTCCGTCCAGGAAGAGCTGAACAATCTAAGCCCGGTCCAACGTCAGCAGGAGATAAACAGGCTAAGGGCCGAAATGGGGATGACAGATCGGCAGGTTGAGTCCATGGCCAGACGGGATGCGGACAATGCAAGCCGCTGGGATACGGGTCTGCAGTATATGGAAAAGCGGGAAGCTGTCGTAAAGCAGTACGAGGGCCAGGAGCAGGAAAACAGGTTAAATGATCTTCGGAAAGAACATTTTGGTGACGAGGCGAACACCATTGCCCTCGAGGAAAAGGACGGTTTTTACCGCTTTAAAAGACCGCACATCTGGGGCAGGAACTGACAGCTGATATCTTTCCAAAACACCTTTTCGTGGTCATCGGACGTCATTCAGATTTGTTACCGGCGGTTTTGTGCAGGGCGATGTAACGCTCAACAGCCTGCTCGATCGTGGGGAAAAAATTTTCGGTGCCCAGTCTGTTAAAGAGCCCATAGCACTTCAGTCTGTCTTTTACAGGATCTTTCATTTCCGCAAAACACAGATCCATGCCGACCTGGTGCAGCGACTCATCGAGGTCGGCAAGAATGTCAGCCGCCGTAATATCCACATCCGTTATCGGTTCAGCAGCAATGACAACCCATTTGGTCGGGGTCGGGGCATGGGCCACCGCACGAAGAACCTGATCGCGGAATGTTTCCGCGTTGGCGAAAAACAGCGGTGCGTCCCAGCGAAAGAGCACCAGGCCTGGTATGCGTTTCGCCTCCGGATAGCGGGATACATCGTGATAGCTCTTCAGGCCTTCCACGTGGCCGAGTACGGCATCATAAGGTCGCCACGCGCGCCAGATAAAAGCGGATAGGGCCAGGCCGATGGCAATGAAGATGCCCTGGATGACTCCCAGCAAAACCACGCCGAGAAAACAGGCGACCGATAAGACAAATTCGTCGCGCCGCAGCTTGAAAAGGCGCAGGACACCGCGAATTTCAACAAGACTTATACAGGCGCAGATAACAATGGCACCCAGGGCAGCATGGGGCAGATTCTGCAGCAGTTTCGGCGCGAATATGAGCAAAAGAGCGATGCATACGGCACCGACCACGCCGGTAATTTGCGTTTTTGCGCCGGCTGATTCGGCAACCGGCGTCCGTGACGCACTGCTGCTTACGGGAAACCCCTGAAAGAAACCCGTGACAATGTTCGCGGCGCCGAGAGCAATGATTTCCTGATTGCTGTCAACTTCCCTGCCGGCGCGAAGAGCAAACGTGCGTGACAGCGTGCTCATGTCGGCAAAAGACACTAGAGCAATCGCAATGGCAGCCATCAATAAATCACGGAATTCAGCCATGGAAACGGCCGGAATTTGAAATTGAGGCAATCCCTGCGGCAATGGTCCGATCAGGCTGATTTCTTCCCGAATAGATGGATTAAAAAAAGAAACGATGATTGTCGCACCTGCTACAGCGATCAGCACGCCCGGAATCCTGGGCGCCCAATGCCTGAATCCTAGAATAATAATCAGGCAGGAAAGACCGATGGCAAAAGCGATCCAGTTGATCTGTCCGTTCAAGATCCCTCGCACAAGGCTACCTGATTCCGTTAGAAAGCTGTTGCCGCTTACGGTAAAGCCGAGAACTTTCGGTAATTGACCGATCAGCACGGTAATCGCGATGCCGTTCAGATAACCCATGCGAATTGGTTTTGAAAGGAGATCGGTAATAAAGCCAAATCTCGCCAGGCCCGCAGCGATGCACAGTGCCCCCGTCAAAACGGCGAGCATCCCGGCAAGGGCTACCGCTTTATCCGCGTTGCCCGCGGCCAGAGGCACAATCGCTGCGGCGATGAGTCCGGCAAGCGCGGAGTCCGGGCCCAGTACCAGAATGCGGCTCGGTCCGAAAATGCCATAAACGATCAGTGGAATAATAGTGGCATAAAGGCCGTAAATGGCAGGCAGACCGGACGCCGCGGCATACCCCATGCCGACAGGCACGAGGATTGCTGTCAGGACCAGTCCGGCGGCAACGTCGTTTATCAGCCATGCGCGCTTGTAGTCATTGAGCGTTGCGAGGATGGGGAAAAGACGATTGATGCCGCGCGGGCGTTTTCGGCGGACAAAGGGATTAACGAAGGGTGTTTGTGGTGACGCCAAAAAAGCACCTCCGGAGACAACTGGTCGGTCAGGTCCTGTCAGGAAGCATGATGGTATAATCGTGAAACTTCTTCAGGTCCGTATTTTTTTTCGAGGTTCCTCATAATAAAGTGACCTCTGGCCATGTTCTGAAAATGGTCCATGAAAATAAAGTTGATCAATGCGCCCCCTGCCGCGCCGATTACCGGCACAGCCGACGCGGCTGCTTTTTGTGACACGGTGACGCCGAATCTCGAGGCGATCGTTGCCAGCAGCCTGACCAGAGCCGGAGCCCCCTCTTCGGCAAGTCCCCTCTCTACGATATATTTTGCCGCCTCGGAGATCTGTTTTGCCAGAAGGACCTTCACTGCATAATAGCCGCTTTCGGCACCGTCATCTTTCGTGGAACTTCCGCCCAGTGCAAAAACGGTCAGGCAGGCAAGTTTTGTTTCGATCATCTGTAGATTTTCCCCCTCGTTTCTGGCAATATCGGCGATGGAACGAAACATGATAACCGTTGTGGCCGGCAATTCAACGGCCAGCGCCGATAGACCGAAGGCGCCCCCCACACCCCCGGACGCGGCAACAAGAATTTTATGGAGAACATCATTTGACGGTTTCCGGTCAGAATGGTTGATCGTTTTGATTGCGACATCGAGTGCATGCCGCAGCGACTTCTGCGTAACACCCTGAATAGCGTCGGACCATTTTGCCGGCAGGTAATCGAAGGCCTTTTCAAAGGGCATTCCAATAACGTTGGTGAGTTTGGCCGCGAGCCCCGGGTTTTCCAGAAGGTCTCTGGCATATTGCAATCGCTTTAAATCTTCTGATTTCATGGCCGTTGTTTATCCTCAAAAACTGAAGCCTTCCCGAAATACGGGGAATCATCATCTGCGTGTAACACTATCGTCCAATGTTATTTTGTTCAAGAAAATTTTCAAGGTGATTTTCAGAAAATGACAGGGCCGGTTTGAAGATAATGTTAACAACAGCCATTTATCCGGCCGGTTCAACTCTTCAGTTGATAAAACGTCAGAAATATGTAAGATTACCGCCAGCAATGATTGACATATTAGATGTTGCCGAATACCCGGATTGTAAGCGGAAGTGACGGATTGCAAGCGGCTGCCTCCAAAGAAACCGGTTTACGCGTTTTAAAATATTCAACGGCCTTTCTACTGATTGATCAAAATGAATTATGACCGGCAATCGTCCATGGATTGCAGCGGTAAATTTTAATAACCCTTTTTAGGGGAAAATAGCCATGAGAATAGCTGTTTTAACGGGTGGTGGTGATTGCCCAGGACTCAATGGTGCGATCAAATGGGTGACCAAAACGGCTCTTGATTCTCTTCTGGAGAAGAAGCGGTCCGTGAAATTCGACGTCATCGGCATTAAAGACGGGTGGAGGGGCCTTGTGGAAGTCGATCCTGCAAGTTCCGAGAGCCTGGCCCGCCACACACTGAAGCTTGACGAGGAGATCGTACGCACCTGGGACCGCTATGGAGGAACAAATCTCGGCACGTCCCGGACTAACCCGTTCAATCCAAAAAAGGACACATCCGCAAAAGTGATGGAGAATATTGCGAGGCTCGGCATTGATGTCATTGTGGCCATAGGCGGCGAGGATACCCTCGGTGTGGCCTCCAGGCTCTACAGGCAGGGGGTCAAAGTCGTTGGTATTCCCAAGACGATTGATGGTGATCTGGTGGGCACCGATTATTCCCTGGGCTTTGATTCGGCGGTGAATGTCATTATGGAAGAAATCGACCGTCTCCGGACGACGGCCGGTTCCCATAACCGGATCTTTGTGGTGGAGACCATGGGCCGGCATGCGGGCTGGCTTGCCCTGCACGGCGGTGAATGCAGCGGAGCATACATTATCCTGATTCCCGAACACCCCTTTGACATGCAGCGGGTCTGCGCACTTCTCGAAGATCGCCGCGGCCGGGAGATTCAGTACAGCATTATTGTTGTTTCCGAAGGGGCGACGATGACCGTCCATCAGGAATTCTGCAAGGACGATAAGGTGGATGAGTTCGGGCACAGGTCACTGGGGGGGATTGCCGCCTACATCGCACAGGAAATCGAGGGGAAAACGGGATTTGAAACCCGCTATGTCGTCTTGAGCCACTTGCAGCGTGGAGGATCACCGTCCGCCCGCGACCGTCTCATGGCGAGATGGTACGGGATTGCGGCCGTGGACATGATCGTCAATGAAGATTTCGGAAGGATGGTGAGTTTCCGCCACGGCGAGATGACATCGGTGCCCATGAAAGACGTTACCGATCATCTGAATCTCATCGATGTGAATAAATATTACGATACCGAACGATACAACGGCAAACGGTCAATTCTCTGAAAAGAATCCGGCAAAAAAATTCTGCCCGGGCATAATGGTTAAATCTGCTCTTCAACAGGAGGCGGACATTGAACCTGATTTACAAGACAGCAGCCGATACGTTCTTGTTGCTGAAAAAGCTCCTTTCGAAAAGGAAGCACAGGAAAAAATATACCCGGGATGAGTTGCCGCTCAGATCGGAACTGTTCAGTTCCGAACAGATGAAGCAGCATGGCAAAAACCTGGCGGGCCTTCATCAGTTAACCGGGAAGAAAGCCACCGAGCGGCTTCTGGAACGGCTTCGTGAAAATGAAGAAGTGCTGATTGAAACAACCCGGCAGCTGACCGCCGTAGTCAAGGAAAACAATCCTATCGCACCGGCTGAGGAATGGCTTCTTGATAATTTTTATTTAATTGAAGAAAATGTCCGTACCGCCAAGCGCCACCTGTCCCGTGGATTCAGCCGGGGGCTGCCCTGGCTGGCGTCCGGACCATCCGCCGGACTTCCCAGGGTCTATGACATCGCACAGGATATCATTTCTCACGGCGACGGCAGGGTGGATCTGGAAAAACTTGTCAGTTTTGTTACCGCCTACCAGTCGGTTTCCTGTTTGAAGCTGGGTGAGCTGTGGGCTATTCCGATCATGCTGCGTCTGGCGCTGATTGAAAATCTCCGTCGCATCGGAACGCGCATCATGGCGGATGTTGCCGACCGGGCCCGCGCCAATTACTGGGCGGATCAGATGGTTGATGTGGCGGCAAGAGATCCCAAAAGCCTCGTCCTGACGATCGCGGACATGGCCCGGTCTGATCCGCCGCTTTTAAGCTCTTTTGTCGCGGAATTTGCGCGCCGCCTGCAGGGCAAGAGTCAGGCACTGGCCCTGCCGCTGAGCTGGATCGAACAGCGGCTTTCCGAATCGCATTTAACCATCGAACAGATGATTCAGGCAGGAAATCAGCAGCTGGCGGCCGATCAAGCCTCTGTCAGCAACAGCATCGGTTCTCTCCGGTTTCTGACGACGATGGACTGGCGTGAATTTGTCGAGACCATGAGTGTGGTCGAAAAAGTGCTGCGCGAGGATCCCAGCGATGTTTACATCCGCATGGATTTTGCCACGCGCGATCATTACCGTCACGTGATAGAAAAAATTGCAAAAAACTCTTTGCTGTTCGAAAGGGACGTCGCCGAGTTGGCCATTGAAATGGCGAGGGAAGCCGTATCCGCGAAAACCAGCGATGAGCGGATGACCCATGTCGGTTTTTATCTGATTGACAAGGGATTGCCTGAACTTGAAAAAAGAGTGCGGATGCGCCTTTCTTTATCCGAAATCGTCAAAAGGGCGTTTGGCCGCGTTCCCCTGCTGCTCTATATGGGAAGCATTATCCTGATCACCCTGTTGCTGTCAGGATATCTGTTGATCATGGTTCGGGAAATCGGGTTGCCAGGCTGGATCATGCTGCCGGCTGCAGCGGTTTTGGTTCTGGGCGCAAGCTCGCTGGGCGTATCACTTACCAATTGGCTGGCCACGCTGTTTGCGAGTCCGCGCCCTCTGCCGCGCATGGATTTTTCTATGGAAATACCGCCGGAAGCCAGTACGCTGGTGGTCATCCCCACGATGCTGAGTGATGTCCAGAGTGCGGAAGATCTGCTCGAAGCTCTGGAAATTCGATTTCTGACAAACCGGGCGAACAACCTGCACTTCGGTCTGCTTACTGATTTTTGCGACGCCCCCTCCGAAAAAATGCCTGAAGATGACGAGATATTACGCGTGGCTGAAAAGGGGATCAAGGAGCTCCACGAGAAATACAGAGGCATCAAGGGAGGATCTTTTTACCTTTTTCATCGTCCCCGCCTCTGGAATCCGGAAGAAGAAGTATGGATGGGTTATGAGCGCAAACGCGGTAAACTGGCCGAACTGAATGCTTATCTGCGGGACGGCGCGAGAGATCGTTTTTCAAAGATTGTCGGGGCCACGGAATTATTATCCAACGTAAAGTATGTCATTACCCTGGATACGGACACACAGCTGCCCCGTGATGCCGCAGAAAAATTTATCGGGACGATGGCCCATCCGCTGAACCATCCCTGTTTTGACGAATCAAAAAATATTGTTTGCGCAGGTTACGGCATTCTTCAGCCGCGCCTGACGGAAAGTTTATCCGGTGCAAGACAGACCCGGTATTCGCGATTATGGGGAGACCAAACGGGGATTGATCCCTACACGCGCATGGTCTCCGATGTTTATCAGGACATTTTCGGGGAAGGGTCCTATGTCGGCAAGGGCATCTATGATGTTGATGCGTTTGAAAAAGTGCTGCACAACCGTCTTCCCGAAAACCGGATACTGAGTCATGACCTGATCGAGGGTTGTCATGTGCGCAGCGGGCTTATTTCCGATGTGGAGTTATATGAAGAATATCCCGCCTCATACCAGGTGGACGTAGGACGAAGGCACCGCTGGATTCGAGGGGACTGGCAAATTGCCGGCTGGCTGAGGTCAAGGGTCCCTGTTCTGGGCGGTGTGTATCAGGTCAATGCAATTTCGAAACTCTCCCATTGGAAAATATTCGACAACCTTCGCCGAAGCCTCGTTCCTGCCGCCCTCACCGTCATGCTGATTACCGGTTGGACGATGCTGCCGCAAGCCTGGCTCTGGACGCTTTTGGTGGCGTGTATTTTGTTTATTCCTTCTGCAAGCGCCTTAACCCTGGATCTCTTTCGCAAGCCGGGAGATGTCTTGCTGCGCGATCATATGACCTATGTGCTGCGTCAGACCGGGCGGCATATTCTTCAGATTCTTTTTACCGTCGCCTGTCTGCCGTACGAAGCGTGTTACAGCCTCGACGCAATTATGCGTACTCTGTGGCGGATGCTGATTTCGCACAAGCGGCTGCTGGAATGGAATCCCTTCCACAATCATATTCATCATGTGCAGAATGGTCTTTCCGAATCCTGCCGGACCATGTGGATATCCCCTTTGCTGTCCACGGCGGTGTTTGCTTATCTGATTTGGTCGGCAAGGCCCGGTGCACTCTGTGCCGCCTTTCCCGTACTTGTTTTGTGGTTTCTTTCTCCGGCGATTACCTGGTGGGTCAGCCGGCCTGCTGTCAGAGAAGGAATTACGCTGAAAGATGAACAGACTGTCTTTTTGAGAAAAGCGGCCCGTCGGACCTGGGCGTTTTTCGAAACGTTTGTTGCAGCGGAAGATAACTGGCTTCCTCCGGACAACTATCAGGAACATCCGGGCGCCGTGATTGCGCATCGCACGTCACCGACAAATATCGGCCTGTCCCTGCTGGCGAATCTGTCCGCCAGTGATTTTAATTATATTACACCGGGTGAATTCGTCAGGCGGACAGACAATACCCTGGACACGATGGAAAAAATGGACCGTTTCCGGGGCCACTTCTATAACTGGTATGACACGCAAACCCTCAAGACCCTGCCGCCGCATTACATATCAACGGTGGACAGCGGGAACCTGTGTGGTTATCTCCTGATACTGAAGAGGGGGCTTCAGGAACTTCCCGAAAAGAAAATATTGGGGGACTGTTTGCTCACGGGCATTACCGACACCTTTAATGTTTTTCAAGACACCGCCGAAAAAACGTCTAAAAAGGAACTGGACGAATTTAAAAACCAATTGGCAAAGCCCGTCAGTTTTCAGCAAATGACAGCGAATGAATGGTGGCGACTTCTGGACGGGCTTGCGAAATCAGCGTTGGACCTTGCCGCCAGCTTTGAGGGCAACCCGCAAAGCCAGGCCCACCGGTGGGCGCGGGCCCTCGTCAGCCAATGCCGGGATGCGGCAGAAGAATTGATGACGCTGTGCCCCTGGGTGACGCTGGATATCCCCTTGGACAGGTGCAGCAGCCTTGTCGAAGAAATCGGTATCCCAACATTGCAGGAAACGGCAGACCTGCCCGCCAGATGTCTCTCCGCTTTCAATGAAAAAATCGGGTCCATCGCCGACGATAGAGAACGAGCATGGTGTGCCGAGTTTACCCGTAAGGTTTCGGAAGGAAGTGTTCGGGCACGGGAAAGACTGATCCTTATCAATAACCTGATTAAAAAAACCGGGGAACTTGCCGACATGGATTACAGCTTCCTTTACGATAAAGGACGTCAGTTGCTGACGATCGGATATAGCGTCGGTGAGCGCCGCAGGGATAAAAGTTATTATGATCTGCTCGCATCCGAAGCCAGATTTTGCAGCTTTGTCGCTATCGCACAGGGGCAGCTGCCGAAAGAAAACTGGTTTGCCCTGGGGCGCATGCTTACGAATCCGGGAGGCGATCCGGTCCTGCTGGCCTGGGACGGATCGATGTTTGAGTACCTGATGCCGCTTCTGGTCATGCCGAATTATGAAAATACACTGCTGGATCAAACCTATAAAGCGGCGGTAAAAAGCCAGATCGCATATGGTGATAAAAGGGACATTCCCTGGGGGATTTCGGAATCCGGCTATAACAACATTGATGTTCATCTGAATTACCAGTACCGTGCCTTCGGTGTTCCCGGTCTGGGACTCAAGCGCGGACTGGCTGACGACCTGGTTGTGGCGCCCTATGCGTCAGCACTGGCGCTGATGGTCGCGCCCCGGGAAGCCTGCGAAAATCTCCAACGGCTGCATGAAAAGGGCATGACGGGTGCGTACGGCTTTTATGAAGCGCTGGATTACACGGCTTCGCGTTTGCAAAGCGGCCAGACCAGCGTTGCTGTCCGATCGTTTATGGCACATCATCAGGGGATGACTCTGCTGGCCATGGCCCATCTCCTGCTGAATTGTCCGATGCAGAAACGTTTTGAATCCGAACCGATGTTCCAGTCGACGGCACTTTTACTGCAGGAACGCATTCCCAAAGCAGTTTCCTTCTACAAGCAGATTGCCGAGGATATTAACATACTGAAATCCTCCAGTCCCCAGAAAATTCCGGCACGTATCCATAGAAGTCCCGATACGCCGTTGCCGGAGGTGCAATTGCTGTCTAACGGCAGATACCATGTGATGGTGACTCAGGCCGGCAGCGGATACAGCCGGTGGAAAGATCTTGCAGTGACGCGCTGGCGGGAAGACGCAACACGCGATCCCTGGGGCATGTTCTGCTATATACGCGATATTGCAACAGGGGAATACTGGTCCACCGCCTATCAGCCGGCGCTGAAACAGCCGGACCGTTATGAGGCTATCTTCTCCGACTCAAAGGTCGAGTTTCGCAGGCGTGATGACGATATCAACACATACACCCAGATTGCCGTTTCACCGGAAGATGATATCGAACTGAGAAGAATCCGCATTACCAATCGTTCCAGAAAACGCCGCGAACTGGATGTCACCAGTTACGCGGAAATAGTGATAGCCCAGCCCGCTGCCGACGAAATTCATCCGGCTTTCAGCAACCTTTTTGTTCAGACGGAGATTATTCCGGATTACCAGGCGATTCTCAGCACGCGAAGACCGCGTTCCAAGGACGAGCCCTCTTACTGGAACTTTCATTTAATGGCGCTGCACGGCAGAGAAAGCGACGGGGTGTCTTATGAAACTGACCGCCTGAAGTTTATTGGACGTGGCAACACATTGTCCAACCCTCAGGCCATGAAACTATCGGTTGAGGGTTCGAATGCGCTTTCGGGCACGGAAGGTTCCGTTCTGGATCCTGTTGTTTCCATACGCCGCCTGATCAGGCTTGCCCCGGGAGAATCGGCTACGCTGGATATTGTATCCGGCATGGCCGACACCCGTGCCAAAGCTCTGGGTTTGGTTGAGAAATACCTCGACCGCCGCCTGGCCGACCGCGTCTTCAACCTGGCCTGGACACACAGCCAGCTCACACTGCGGCAAATCAACGCCACCCAGGCTGACGCCCAGCTGTATGGACGTCTGGCCGGTTCCGTGGTTTATGCCAATGCCTCACTGCGCACGGATCCGAAGATCATGGTCAAAAACCATCGCGGACAATCCGGCTTGTGGGGGTATGCCATTTCCGGCGATTTGCCGATCGTGCTGCTCCAGATCGGCGATCATGCCAACATTGAACTGGTCCGCCAGCTCCAGCAGGCCCATGCCTACTGGCGTTTAAAAGGGCTGGCGGTGGATCTGATTATCTGGAATGAAGACAATGCTATCTACCGGCAATCGCTGCATGACCAGATTGTGGGATTAATTGCCACCAGTATGGATACCAGGGTTGCGGATAAACCGGGCGGCATCTTTGTCAGATCGGGCGACCAGATATCCAACGAAGACCGTATTCTCATGCAGACGGTTGCCCGTGTGATCATCAGGGACGACATGGGAACACTGGAGGAGCAGCTCAACCGCCGCAAAACCGAGGCGATAGCTGTCCCGCCTCTGAAACCGGTCAAAAGTCCGGGCGAGAAAAGCAGCAGTGAAGCGTCGCTGTCTTATCCCGGTTTGATTTTTGACAATGGTCTCGGCGGATTTACCCCGGATGGCCGTGAGTATGTGATCATCACAAAACCGGGCCGAAATACACCGCTCCCCTGGGTAAACGTGATTGCGAATCCGCATTTTGGATCCATCGTTTCCGAGAGCGGATCCGCCTGTACCTGGAGTGAAAACGCCCATGAGTACCGTCTTACTCCGTGGAATAATGATCCGGTAAGTGATGCGAGCGGTGAAGCGTTCTACGTCCGGGATGAAGAAACGGGACATGTCTGGTCCCCCACACCCCTGCCGGTAAGGTCAGCGGCGCCTTATATCTGCCGGCATGGTTTCGGATACAGTGTTTTCGAGCATACGGAAGCCGGCATCCACTCGGAGCTGTGGGTTTATGTGTCCATCAGCGCGCCGGTCAAATTCATGGTTCTAAAATTTCGCAATGAATCAGGACGCAATCGTACACTGTCCGTGACCGGTTATCTGGAATGGGTACTGGGTGATTTGCGGTCGAAAACAATGATGCACGTAACAACCGAAGTGGACAAGGGCAGCGGGGCGCTGTTTGCCAGAAATCAATACAACACGGACTTTGCCGATCGGGTTGTTTTCTTTGACGTGGATGATCCGACACGGACCGTTACCGGGGACCGGAATGAATTTATCGGACGTAACCGTGAAATGTCGGCGCCGGCGGCGATGACGAGTTCACATCTGTCGGGAAGAGTCGGCGCGGGACTGGACCCCTGCGGTGCCATTCAGGTGACCTTTGGACTAAACAATGGACAGGAACGGGAAGTCATTTTCCGGCTGGGTGTTACCGGGAGACGGGGTGCCGACGATGCCAGCAACATGGTGCGCGGTTTACGGGGATCCACGGTCGCAAAAAATGAACTGGAAACGGTGCAGCGTTATTGGCAGAAAACACTGGGCACGATACAGATAGAAACACCGGATCCTTCTCTTGATATTTTGACGAATGGCTGGCTTTTGTACCAGACCCTGTCCTGCCGGCTCTGGGCGCGCAACGGCTATTATCAGTCAGGCGGCGCCTTTGGCTTCCGTGACCAGTTACAGGACGTCATGGCGCTTGTTTACGCCCGGCCGGCGCTTGTCCGCCAGCACCTGCTTTTGTGCGCCGGACGTCAATTTCCCGAAGGAGACGTTCAGCACTGGTGGCATCCGCCGACAGGCCGTGGTGTGCGCACGCGATGCTCCGATGATTACTTGTGGCTGCCTTTGGCAACATCCCGTTATGTTGATTTTACAGGCGATACGGAGGTGCTGCGAGAAATCATCAACTTCCTCGAGGGGCGGCAGGTCCGCGAAGAAGAGGATTCCTATTATGATCTGCCGGGTGTTCTTGA
>JBDKUG010000173.1:0-2851 GCA_039679815.1 Smithella sp. | reverse complement strand
ATCCCGGCAGCTTGCTGCGAGGTGGTTGATTAAAAAATTGAATCATCCGAATTTCCGTGAGATCATGGTCATCACTTGCAATGTGGACATATGCACCATAAATGTCGTATAATAATCATGGTAAATCGGTGCTTCAGGGAAAAACCCAATAAGATTTATCAATCATTCCGGTTATCTTGATCATAGAAGCAGGGAGAAAAATACCATGGGTAGAATAGCTTACATCAAATGGGAACCTTTCAACAGTGTTCACGTGGAAATTCTTGATGAACAGCACAGAAAGCTTTTTGATATTGTCAATGATCTGATTGATGAAATCGAAATGGGATCAGATCGTTTGCTGCCGGTGATTAATGAGCTTGTTGGTTTTCTGGCCATACACTTCCGCCATGAGGAGATTGTAATGACCGAGTCTGGCTACCCGTATATTTTAAAACACGTTGAGGAACATCAGCGATTTACCAATAAAGCTGAAGAATTTTTTCAGGAATATAAGCACGGCGATTTTGATCTGGAATATAAATGGATCACTTATTTGAAAGCATGGATATATGATCATACCACAAAAATGGACAGGGAGTATGGGGAATACCTGCTCAATTGTGCCGAAAAATTGCATCAGTCCTGAAAATAAAGAGGGGGATGATAAACACGGGTCTGAGGCATTTTACCGCAGACAGTGGAAATAAACGATATCTCATAACCCGGTTGTTTCTCTATCACCATTCAGCAGGCCCAATCCGAGGAAGGACGGAATTGAAGACATGAATAACAAGATTTCATTGATGAGATGGGCTTCTGTTTCGCGCCACCACCCATCGGCATTCCTGCTTGCAGCTCAATTGCTTAGCCTTGCACTCTATGTGGCATTTGAAAATGTTCCAGGCGGCCAGCTTCTGCTCGGTGCTTTCGGGATGCTGATCCTGCTTTTGGTGGTATGGGTCATTATCCGCAGCCCCGCCATCAACTGGATTGCATGGATCATTGCAGGGCTGGTGGGTTTGCTGTTATTACTGGTATGGCTGTTCGGTAATCCTGACCTGCTGACATGGGCAACTCTTCTTGAGGCAGCGTTGTATTTTTACGGAGCGGGTAGTTTGATCACTTACATGATGGAGGATGACCGTGTAACGATTGACGAGTTATTTGCCGTTGGTGCTACCTTTACGTTGATCGCATGGGGATTCGCTTATTTGTATATCGTCTGCCAGGCATGGAGTCCGGGATCATTCTCGGGCGGAACACACCCTAAAGAGCCGCTGACGTTCATTGAGTTGCTGTTCTTGAGTTTTGCCAATCTGTCGGCGACGGGCCTTAGTGACATTGTGCCGATCGCTTCGCCGTCGCGTGTGCTGGTGATGCTTGAACAATTTATCGGTGTTGGCTATCTGGCCGTGGTAGTTTCCCGGTTAATCGGGCTGACGATCGTTCGTCATCAGGATGGTGGGGCCTCCTGATGCCTGAAATAGTTTTCTGGCATTTGATTTACGATGGAGTTCAGGTCATGAAGGCGGAGGATTCTGACGATAAGTGTCCCTGGATATGGTCAAAATAAACTTCCACAAGGGGGCGGAAACAGGGTTTTTCTTGATTCGGAGGAGGGCAAGCCATGGCAATGATTAAAGGCGGTCATCTGGTTGGCAAGTATTTAAAAGAAGTCGAAAAGGTTGATATTGTATTCGGCATTTCGGGCGGACATCTGGAGTCGATTCTGGACAGTTTTACGGAATATAAGATTCGCGCCATCGATGTCAGGCATGAGCAGGCGGCGGCAATGATGGCCCACGCCTGGTCTGTTTACACAGGCAAGCCGGGTGTCTGCTTCCTGACCGCCGGGCCGGGATTTACCAACGGTATTACCGGTATTGCAAATGCTTACCTCGACAACGCGCCGATGGTGGTGATTTGCGGCAAGCACCCGCTGAGGGATGATCTCAAAGGAGCGCTTCAGGAAATGAATCAGATGGACGTTGTGAAACCCATTACCAAGTGGGCAGCCACATGTTATGATATTAAACGGATACCGGAATATCTGGCCATTGCCTTCCGGCATGCTGTAGAGGGAAGGCCCGGCCCTGTTTTCCTTGAACTGCCGCCCGATATTCTGAACATAAAGATTGATGAGTCCCTGGCGCCGATGCCGGCACGTTCCACTCGGAAATTTACGGTTCACCCCGACGACGCCGATCTGAAAGCGGCGGCGGATATCATCAATAACGCCAAAAGTCCGATGTTTATCGGCGGATCGGGCGTGGGCTTAAGCTCCTGCGCGGATTGCCTCGGGCAGTTCATTGATCAGACAGGAATCCCTTTTCTCCTGACCAATACCGGCAGGGGTACGCTGCCCGACAATCATCCTCTGTCTCTCTGGGACTGCGGCAACATCGGTTTAATGGTCACCGCTTCCCTTGCCGATGTAATTGTTCTTGCCGGGATTCGCCTCAACTGGCTTTTACAGTCGGGAGGCATTATTCCGCCTGCGGCCAAAGTGGTGAGGATCGATATTGATCCGCATGAAATTGACCGGAACCGCCAGGCCGATGTCGGACTTGTCGGTGATTGCGGTTCCGTGCTGGGTCAGCTTGTTCCGCTGCTTAATAAAAAAGAGCACGGCGAGTGGCTGAAAACCATCAAAGAGTCAAGCAAGCCGATGATCGAAGGAGAATTGAAAATCCGCCAGGAACCGTCTGATCCTATTCATCCGATTCGTCTGACGGAACAAATTCAGAAATTCCTGGGTGATGACGCGTTCTACGTGATTGACGGCGGCGACACGGCTTATTACGGCCTTACGGGGTTCATGTCCAGGCATAAGGCTGGTGTTGTGGGAGCATCTTCCGGTCTTTTCGGC
>JBDKUG010000368.1:0-2771 GCA_039679815.1 Smithella sp. | reverse complement strand
ACGCAAAGGGAAGACAATAAAGAGAAATGTTGATAGATCTCTACGAATCCATCCCCAGGCGATTGAGTGATCTCTGGAGAATATCCCCGCAAGAAAGGGCGTTGATCTTCAGCGACGCGTTGATGCGCATTCAATCGTATCTCCTCAACCATGTTGCGTCGCATATCTGGTATCTCTGTGATGGACAAAGAACGGTCAGGGAGATAGCGAATACCGTTTTCCGTTCCCTTGATGTCAGGGACAGGCCTTCCGAGGATTTGATATTATCGGATATTGTGAGCTTTGTTGTTTCGCTTGGAGAAAGCCATCTTATCGAACTCGGTTATCCTGCAAAGAAAATTGATGTATTGCTCGTGTCCCCGCCGAATTCCCATTATTACCATAGAGAGATAAACCGGGTGCCCGAGAATTCGTCCCCGCCTCTCGGGTTGTGTTCTATCGCTACGATATTACGCCAGAATGGCATAGCAGTTCATTTGGAGGATTTTCAGGCTGCCGAGAAAGATTGTGATCAAATAGTGCCATTGATTGAACGGTACTGCCCCAGGATAGTCGGCATTTCTGCAACCACGACTTCGTACTTTCAGGCGAAAAAAATGGCTGGCATCATACGAAAGTATTATCCGGAAATTAAGCTGGTGCTTGGCGGGATTCACGGATCCTCTTTGCCCGAGGACGTATTAAGAAATTCAGTATTCGATATAGTGGCGAGGGGCGAAGGGGAATATACTATGCTTGAACTCGCTCAGTCAATGCCGCTGGACGAAAAATCTCTCGCAGCAGTGTCAGGCATTTCGTATATTTCAGCATCAGGCGACATGTGTCACAATGAGGCCCGGCCCTTCATCTCCGATCTTGATAGTCTGTCCCCGCCGGACAAAGCCTTGATAGATCTATATCGTTACCATCAAAAGGGGGCGATCCTTACGGGAAGGGGTTGTCCGAATCAGTGCATTTTTTGTTCTTGCAGCGCATTCTGTGGCGCCAGGTACAGATCCCGATCTACCGGGCACATTCTTCGAGAAGTTATCGATACCGTGCATCGGTACGGAATACATGAGTTCGAGATCCATGATGACACGTTTACTATAACGAGAGACAGAGTGGTTTCTTTTTGTGACGCTATTCTGGAAGCCGGGTTGGACATCACGTGGGGTTGTCAATCGAGGGCGTCCACCATAGATGCGGATTTGGCGAAGATGATGTACGGATCTGGCTGCAGGAGCATTCAATTTGGAGTGGAGTCGGGAAATCAGAGGATACTGAATTCCATAAAGAAGGGGATAACACTGGAGCAGGTTGAAACTGCAGTATCCGCAGCTAGGAATGCAGGCATTCCTCAGATTATCTGTACATTCATGATAGGTCACCCGGAAGATACCCGCGAGACTATTCATGATACCGTTGATTTTGCCCTCCATCTGCACGATCTTGGCTTGACTGTATCGCCTTTCACTGTGCTCACGCCTCTCCCGGGAACCGAGGTCTTCCATCGAGCGGCGGATTACGGTTTGAAAATTATCGATGATGACTGGGAGCGGTATACCTTTTCAAAGGTCAATATCGAAACCAAGTATTTAAAGGCGGAAGAGATTAACGAGATCTACTTCGAGACCCTTGAAAAAATACTCAGTCGTGAGGGCAGGCTTCGCGAAACGGAGTGATCTTGCCCGTCAAGGAGAGGATTGCATGGAATACGATACTATGCATTTGGCCGAACTGATCGTAGATTATTCCGTAAAGGTCAAGCAGGGGGATCGGGTCCTGATAGTCTCCGAAGGCTTGGAGGGAATGCCGCTAGTAAAAGCCCTGCACAGACTGTGCATTTTAAGGCGAGCAAGCCATGTCGAGTATTTATTCAGAGAGCCATCCTTCACGCGTGATTTCCTCACTTTAGCGACTGACGAGCAATTGTCTTTTGTTCCAGAAGATTATTATAGAATCATAAAAAATATTAGCGTATATATATGGATAGGCGCACCAACCAACACAAAGGAATTGTCATTAGTAGATGAGGGGCGAATTGCCTTGCTGAAAAAAGCTCTCGCCCCCTTACGGGAAGAGCGTCTGAGAAGTACTCGCTGGATTGCCCTTTTGTATCCCACGCAAGGACTGGCTCAGGATGCTTCAATGAGCATGGAAGAGTTTTCGCATTTTTTCTTTGCGGCCTGCCTGCGCGATTGGGAGAAGGAAAAGGAGAAAATGGCACCGCTCAAAACAATGCTTGACAATTGTGGGACTGTCGCCATCGAGGGAGACGGAACAAGTCTCACTTTTTCCCTGAATAATAGAGAATCCGTATGCTGTGCAGGCGAAGTCAATCTCCCGGACGGCGAAATATTCATTGCGCCAGACAAATATTCTGTCCAAGGGACAATTTCTTTCAATATGCCCGCAATGTATCAAGGGAAGATCTTCGATGACATCAGCCTTACTTTTGAAAAAGGCAAGGTCGTCGAAAGTCATTCTAGGAGTGATTCAGCCGAGCTGTCAAAGATCCTGGATACCGATGAAGGTAGCCGATACCTGGGAGAGTTTGCGATTGGCCTGAATCATTTCATAGACCGGCAGTTCTTCAATCCGGTTTTTGACGAGAAGATCTTTGGCACTGTACATTTGGCTCTTGGCCACTGCTATCCGGAATCGGACAATGGGAATAAAAGCGGAATTCACTGGGATTTAATATATTCCCTTAAAAATAATGCAAGATTCCTCTTTGACGGCATCCCCATTTTAGAAAATGGCAAGTTTGTGCACCAAAACCTATATGA
>JBDKUG010000213.1:0-6277 GCA_039679815.1 Smithella sp. | reverse complement strand
AATCCCTGCGCTCCTCCCAACAAAATCCTCGTACCGACACCGATCGTACGATAGAAGGGATCGTTAAACAGGGGACTTAACTGGCCGGAGGTCGAATAGGAGGCGTTGGCCATCCTGGGACGCAGCATGCCCATATAGGTGTAAATGGTTGTATCCGATAGATTTACGGCACAATTATAGTTTTGATAGGCGTTACGCGGATTGAATAAAACGGCATCCCGCAAATCGTTGATAGTGATATTTTTTTCAAATTTACGCGATGGATAGCAATCGGTGCCGTAGCCTTCCGCCCTCAATTTTACCACATTACGAGACACCAGATCTTCTATCACATGCCCGCCGCCGTAATTGAACTCTCCGGGATAAACACTGTTGAGCGGGTCACCTTCCACGACTTCCGTAGCGCCCAGATAACAATCAACCGCCGCAATACCACCATAGGCAGGGACATCGTTCAACCAGACCCTGGAGGCCCTGATCTTCGGAGAGGTATGCCCGAAATTCAGAAAAGCGCCTGAAGAACACATGGCGCCGAAGGTACCTGTTGTCACGACATCGATTCGGCGCGCCGCTTCCACATCACCATGCCTTTCCACAACATCAATCATTTCTTCAGCTGTGACAACAACTGCTCGCCCTTTTTTTATCTTTTCGTTGATTTCCTGAATCGTTTTTTTAACTTTGAATTTTTTCATAAACCCTGTCGTATTGTATAATTTCTTTTTTTATATCACTGTTTCAGAGTAAATGCAAAATGCAACAGGATGGAATCATGGCAGCTAATACCAAGTTGCATTCAAAGGATCAGCTTCGGCAAAGAGGAGGCTCCGCAGGCGTATTATTGATACGTTGAGGAAGCCGACCCCCTGTGAGGGGGCACGCGACGATGCTAACAACGTTAGCCAAAGACCGGAGGCGCATTCCACAGGGAAGCGCAAAAAGAAACTATTCCTTCCCTGCCGGTAGTTGCCACTCTGAAATTGGCAACTATATGCGACTTGGTATAACCAACCCGAAACAACCCCCTGGCCTCCTGAAGGAGGCAAGCAGCGCATAACCGGGACAAGCCCGTAAATGCAGGAGCGGGACCGGCCGGCAATCATAAAACGTTGATTGTGATTCTTGATCAGGTGTGTCCGAAACCGCCGCTGCCTCTTGCTGTTTCATTCAGACTGGATGATTCAACCCATTGTGCGCGGCAGACTTTCGAAATCACCATTTGGGCCATACGCATGCCTCTTTGCACAACAAAAGGTGCGTTGCCGTGATTGATGACGATCAGGGCGATCTCACCGCGATAATCCGCGTCAATGGTCCCGGGAGAATTCAGAAGCGTGATACCCTGATGGATCGCCAGACCGCTTCGCGGTCGGATTTGCGCTTCATAACCTTCAGGCAACGCAATGGCGATCCCCGTCGGGATTTTCCTGCGCTCGCCGGGTGCAATCGTTTCATCAGCCTTTACGGCCGCGAAAATGTCCATTCCCGCCGCCTGTTCGGTCATGTACTTCGGCAAAGGGATATCTTCGTTTCCCGCGATCTTTTGAATATGAGCTTTTACTTTTTCCATTTCCTCCGGAAATTCAAGGCACAAACAGGCAGGGGCAAATGGTCATTTGCCCCTGTTTAAATTTGTATGAGCTTTAAGAAAAGCATGAACTAGGTTGATCCGGTGCCCAGCGCTTCCTTGCGACTTAGGCGAATCTTGCCGGACTTATCGACCTCCAGCACCTTGACCATGACCTCATCACCTTCCCGCAATACATCCGTCACTTTGGCTATTCTTTCTTTAGCGATTTGCGAAATATGGAGCAGGCCTTCCGTACCGGGCAGAATCTCGACAAATGCGCCAAAATCAACGATTTTCTTTACAGTGCCGCGGTAAATCTTCCCGACTTCCGCTTCTTCGGTCAGCCATTTCACCATCGCTACGGCACGTGCAGCCGCTTCTGCGTCAGCGGAAGCAATCGTCACGGTGCCGTCATCTTCCACGTCAATGGTCACACCGGTTTCACTGATGATCTGGCGGATGTTCTTGCCGCCGGATCCAATAACCGTGCGGACCTGGTCTTCTTTCACCTTGACAGTGGTAATGCGCGGCGCATAGAGCGAGATATCCGAGCGCGGTGCTGACATGGTTTCGCGGATTTTTCCGATAATGTGCATTCGGCCTTCTCTGGCCTGCGCCAGCGCCTTGCGCAGAATGTCTTCGGTCAGGCCATCGATTTTAATGTCCATCTGCATGGCGGTGACACCTTTTTCCGTGCCGCAGACTTTGAAATCCATATCGCCGGCATGATCTTCGTCTCCCAGAATGTCGGACAGAATGACGACCTCGTCGCCTTCCTTGAGCAGCCCCATGGCAATGCCCGCAACGATGTCCTTGACCGGTACGCCGCCGTCCATTAAACACATAATACCGCCGCAGACGGTTGCCATGGACGATGAACCGTTAGACGAAAGGATCTCGGAAACAATCCGGATCGTATAGGGAAACGTCTCAGGAGACGGCAGGATAGGGACCAATGCCTTACGCGCCAGCGCGCCATGGCCGATTTCTCTCCGGCCGGGGCTGCGCAGCGATTTGGCTTCACCTACGCTATAGGGGGGAAAATTATAATGCAGCAGGAAAGATCTCCTTTCTTCGCCGGCGATATAGTCCATACGCTGCTCATCGGAGGACGTGCCCAATGTGAGCACTGCCAGTGCCTGCGTCTCGCCGCGGTTAAACAATGCTGATCCGTGAGCGCGCGGAAGAACACCGACTTCCGAACTGATCGCACGAATGTCTGTTGACGACCGGCCGTCAATTCGTTTCTTCTCCTGGATAATCATATCGCGCAAAATGCGGGATTCGATGTTTTCGATAATCGCTGCAACTTTTTTGCTGATTGCGGCGTCGCCGTCACCAATGGTTTTGATAACGGCCGCGCGGACATCGCCCAGTTTACTGTAGCGTTCCAGTTTGCGCGGCAGGCTGTAACCCTCTTTCAAGCCCGGCAGGGCTTCGGCGCGAACGCGCTCGATGAGCTCTTCATCCGCCGCTTCTTCTTCAACGGATCTTTTGGCTTTGCCGATCGCCGCTCGTACCTGGTCCTGTAGATCAATAACCGGACGAACAGACTCCAGACCGAATTTGATCGCATCCACAATGACGTCTTCCGCAACCTCTTTGGCCTCGCCTTCCATCATAACCAGTTCCACATCATAGGGACGGCCTTCCTTGCCGGAAGTGACTTTACGTCCCACCAGGAAAAGGTTCAGCTCGCTTTCCTGCATTTGTTCCGGTGACGCGTTTGCAACCAGCGCGCCATTGATCCGGCCGATACGTACGCCGGCAATCGGTCCCTTAAACGGAACATCGGATATCTCCAGGGCGGCGGACGCGCCGATCATCGCTGCAACATCCGAATCGTTTTCCTTATCCACGGAAAGCACCGTGGCCACGACTTGTGTTTCCGAATAATATCCCTTGGGAAACAAGGGACGAATCGCACGATCAATGATCCGCGACGTTAAAACCTCGCGTTCATTGTTCCGCCCCTCTCTTTTAAAAAAGCCGCCGGGAATTTTGCCGGCCGCAAATGTCTTTTCCTGATAGTCCACCGTCAGCGGCAGAAAATCCACACCTTCTCTCACGCTCTTTAATGACACCACCGTTACCAGCACAACGGTATCGCCGTAATAAACCAGCATGGAACCGTCCGCCTGCGCGGCCACGTAATTGGTCTTCAGTGAAAAATTACGCCCCGCAAAATCTGTACTGAATATGTTACTCATTAAATTTCCTCCACCTTTTTGGTTGTTGCCCGGGACAGGAAATGGAAATTTCCCACGGTAAGCCCGCGGAAAAACATCGACTTTCCAAGGAAAATACAATTTCGATATCCATTCGCTCAATCCCGAAAAAACGTCGGGAAAGCGTTTGCTACCGAATTCAAGGGCGAAACGCAAAAGCCGATTGACGCAGGTACGGATCAATACTTGTCCAATCGGTTGTCCTTTTGCCTTCCGCCCTTGAACGGATCCTGTTATTTCCTGAGGCCCAGTCTTTTAATTATGTTTCTGTAACGCTCTACATCATCTTCTTTAATGTAATTAAGCAATCTTCTCCGCTGTCCGACGAGTTTCAGCAAACCCCGGCGTGAGTGATGATCTTTCTTATGCGCTTTGAAATGCTCGGTAAGATATTCAATTCTCGCACTCAAAAGGGCAATCTGAACTTCAGGGGAACCGGTATCTTTCTCGTGAAGCCGATAGCCCTCGATTAATTCTTTTCTTTTTTCCAAAGTTAACACGCTTTTTCCCTCCCTCTAATATAAATTCCTTAATAATTTAAACTCATCATTGGTTTGCATGATTAAACACTCTGAGCATTCTGGCCGCCTGAATCTTACCATCCTGTCCGGCCATCCCGCTTTCAGGCAACAACATTTCGGCCACTGCCACCAGATCACCACCCGTATTTATAAACTTTACCATATCTCCCACTGCAAGAAAAGGAAGAACATTCTGCCGCATCATCTCCACATCCGGCTGAAACCCGGTCTTCAGCTTATCCGCTGTCGCTTCGCTGACTTTAATTGCGGTAAACGCCGGCAAAGATTCAGCCATCGTCAGCATTTTTGAGAGCAGTTCCTTCTTTTTACCCTCGAACGAACCATCTTCCAGGGACACCGCCATTGCCTCGGTGAAAAACCCGCTCCTGAGCCTGCGCAAACCGGATAAACATGCTCCGCAGCCCATTTCTTTGCCTGCATCAGAGCAAATTGTCCGGACATATGTGCCCTTGGAGCAATCCGTCTCGAAGGTCACATGAGGAAATGAAATGTCCAGCACCTCCAAACGAAAAATTTCCACATTCCTGGCCGCCACATCCGGAAACTCTCCAGCCCTGGCATATTGGTACAGCGGCCTGCCTTTGTGCTTAAGTGCCGAAAAAGCGGGTGGAACCTGTTTTGTTTTACCGACAAGCCGCCCCAGTACCGTACGGATTTCTTTCTCAGAAACCATCCGGTCCGACTTTTTGATAACCTCCCCATCCATATCCTGTGTATTCGTCTCGATACCCAGGAGCATGGTCGCCCGATATGTTTTGTTTTCCGCCGTCAAAAACTGCGCCAGTTTTGTCGCCTCATCGAGGCAGACCGGCAACACACCGGTTGCCATCGGATCAAGCGTTCCGGTATGCCCCGCTTTACGTGTTCCCAGAATCTTTTTTACTTTGCTCACGACATCATGGGAAGTCAGACCCGCCGGTTTGTCAATTACTACAATACCGTTCATAAATGCCTATAATGCTTTAACAGCTTCCATGACGCGCAATTTGATCTCTTCAATATCACCTTCAATCCGGCATGCCGCCGCGTTGACATGTCCCCCGCCGTCGAATTTTCGAGCAATCATCTCTACGTTGATCTTGCCCTTGGAACGCAGGCTCAGCTTATATTGTTTTTCACCCATTTGAGTATAGAGCATCGCGATGTCAATCCCTTTGATCGTACGCGGGATATCGATGAAACCGTCGGTATGTTCCATCCTGGCGCCGGTATCCTGCAAAAGTTGATTCGTAACAACCATCGATGCGGTTCTGTTTTCCATATCCAGCGTCAACGTTTGCAGAACGCGGGACAGCAGAATAAGTTTGGCCGGCGGATCGCTTTCATAAATGTTTTCGGAAATCCATTGCGGGTCCGCACCGCCCTCCACCAGGTCGCCTGCCGCCCTGAGCGTGTCCTGATGCGTGCTGGAATAGCGGAAACCGCCCGTATCCGTTAAAATGGCTGCGTACAGATTGGTGCAGATGTCTTTTGTCATCTTCGCATGCATTCTGCGCATCAAACGGTAAAGGAGTTCTCCCGTGGAACTGGCTTTTGGATCCAGAATCCTCAATTTGCAGAATCCTCCGTTGGAAACATGGTGATCTACATTGATCAGCGTTTTAATTTTGGCCACTTCCCGTGATATTTTTCCCACACGGTCGAGCTCCGAACAATCGAGAACAAAACCAACATCATACTGTTCAATATGATCCAGTTCGTGAATTATATGAGCTGCGGCCGGCAAAAACCGGTAGTGATCAGGTGTTGGATCCTGATTGCAAATCACCACTTCCTTGCCTAAATCCTTCAGCATCAGATAAAGCGCCAGTTCCGATCCAAGGGCATCTCCATCTAGCCGAACATGTGCCGTAATTAAAAATTTTTCCCCGGCAGAAATGGCTGCCAGTATTTCTTTAATCATGATTCTCTTCCTGTTTGGCTATCCCGGCAAGCAG
>JBDKUG010000025.1:0-10688 GCA_039679815.1 Smithella sp. | reverse complement strand
AGAAACGGGGCTTATTGTACCCATCGGACGGTGGGTGATGAAAACCGCCTGTGCGCAGAATGTCGCCTGGCAGCAACAGGGGCTTCCCCATGTGTGCATGGCGGTCAATCTGTCTCTCAGACAGCTCCTCGATGAAAATCTGATTGAAGATATCAAAGCGGCGCTCGGGGATTCCGGCATGGCGCCTCATCTGCTGGAGCTTGAGATTACCGAAAGCATGGTCATGCACAATCCGGCGCGCATTGTGGCGATCCTGACGCAAATAAAGAATATGGGGATTCGCCTGGCGATTGATGATTTCGGCACCGGCTACTCTTCGCTTGCGCAGATCAAGCATTTCCCTATTGATACGTTAAAAGTTGACCGTTCTTTTATTCGTGATATTCCTCAAAATGCCGAAGACAAAGCGATCACCGAGGCGATCATTTCCATGGGCAAAACGCTCAGTCTGACCGTTGTTGCCGAAGGTGTGGAAACGCAGGATCAAATGGACTTCCTGCGCCGGCATTCCTGCGATGAAATGCAGGGGTATTATTTCAGCAAGCCTGTCACGGCGGAAAAGTTTGCCGATTTGCTTCGTTCACATGTTCCCGTTGTTTAGGCAAGGATGAACCATGCATGAAGAATATTTAAAACCGACAGAATTTATTGACAGCGATTCGCCGGAGGTTCTTGCCTTCGCTCAAGAAGCCGCTTGCGGCGCGACGGCCCCCCGGGAAAAAGCCGTCAGGCTTTACTATGCCGTTCGGGATGGAATCTATTACGATCCTTACCGGATTGAAGCGTCCAGAGACGCTTTCAAGGCCAGCACAATCCTTCGGCAGAAATATGGTTACTGTGTAACCAAGGCCGTTGTTCTCGCAGCTGTTTTGCGCACGGAAGGCATCCCCTGCAGACTCCATTTTGCCGATGTCCGCAATCACCTTTCAACTGAGCGGCTCAGAAAGATGATGCAGACGGATGTATTTTACTATCATGGTTACAATGATATCTGGCTCGATGGACGATGGATCAAGGTTACTCCAACGTTCAATCTGTCTTTGTGCAAAAAGTTCAAGGTAAAGCCGCTGGATTTCGACGGCATCAACGATGCGGTTTTTCATTCCTACGATCTGGAAGGACGCCGACACATGGAATACGTCACGGATCACGGATCTTTTGCCGATCTGCCTTACGATGTGATAATCAACACCTTTATGACCTGCTACGGCGATGCGATAAATACTTATCTGGCCCGTAAAAACCGTGGTGGAGATTTTGAACATGAAGCGCAGCAGGAAACTAAAGCAAAGCGACCCGGGGAATCAACAACGCCATGAATCAAAGAATGGATTTAAGCGAACTGAAAGGCATTCTCGACGATCGAAGGGTTTCCGCGGGCGAATCCATTCTCGACCTGCACTCCCATGATGAATCATTTCACGCGGTCAGGGCTTGCTCCTGCAGCCATGGAGTTTCTGGACGCCAATGTCGTCCATGCGCTCAATCAAGACCGGGGATTGACCCTGGGAGAAAATCCTACGCTGCTGATGGAATTTTCCGGTTTCAGCGAGCAGGGACTGCGGGAAGAAATGACTTTTGTGGAAGAAATCTGCCTGGGCAATGGTTCTCTGGCCATCGACAAGGGAATCGGATCTGAAGAAAGAGCGCGGTTGTGGGAAATCCGTCATCAGACTTACGAATCCATCAAACGATGCCACACCGGCCTCTCCCCTCTGATCATGGACGTGGCGGTTCCTCTGTCTCGCTATTCTGAAATGGTCGCTTTCAGTAAAAATGAGGTTCGAGACTTGACGGCCTATCTTTTCGGTCATGCCGGCGACGGCAACCTTCACGTTCATGTCATGGACGATCCGCTGGACCGGAAACGCTGGATGCGCGTGGAAGAAGCAAGTCATAACATTGTGGCGAAGGCACTGGAATTTGAAGGCACCTGCACCGGCGAACACGGCATCGGCATCGGCAAAATCCGGTTCATGAATCAGGAACATGGAGAGAGCCTGATCCTGATGAAGCGGATTAAAGACTTACTGGATCCGGATCACCTGTTTAATCCCGGCAAATTATTTTAACCGTGCAAAATCCTGCGATTACTTTTCAGCCGGCACGACCCTCATAAGAAAATCAGTTTATTGAGTAGTTTGATGAGCGACTGCGCCGGGCGTCATGCTTCATTGGATCTTTCATGAAGCATCTCTCATGGATTAAAGACCGGGCGCCGTCAGATGACTGCGATCGTTCATGACTTCAATGTTCGCCCGGCCATCCCGGAACCGGATCACCGTCCTGGAAGCAGTATCTACACATGTGCTGCGAAATTCAGACAGGCTTATGTTCCTGATCCGGCACAGAATCGCGGCGATAGTGAAATTATGGGCAACCACCAGGGCGTTTTCACCTGCGGCAATGATCTTTTCGACGGGCGGCCAGACACGATCCTGCAATTCGGCCAGCGATTCCCCGCGTGGCATTCTTACCGAGGCCGGATCGGCAATCCAGCGATGGATGAATTCTTTTTCACACGCCATCAATTCCTGAAAAGACAACCCTTCAAAGTCTCCCTGATCCATCTCCATCAACTCAGGATGAACTTCAATTTTCCTGCCATGAAAGCTGTTGATGATTTCTGCGGTCCGGTATGCCCGTTGCAGGGAACTTGCGTGAATGGCGCCAATATCCGAATCTTTCAGGGACAAAGCCAACCTCCTGGCCTGCTCAATGCCCTCCGCGGAAAGCTCAACGTCACTTGTCCCCTGAATCCGTCCTTCCTTGTTCCAGAGCGTTTCACCATGACGAATAAGAATCAGCTGCATATCCTCACTCCAGCGACCGTCGTCCGGCTGATCTTTACTTATGCCAGGTAACTCTTCAATTTCGCCGGCTGCATTATTATCGATGCACCTTCAAAAAAAACCCGCATGCCCCCAAAAGACACGCGGGTTTTTCATAAGCGGTAAACTTTTTTAGTTCGTCATGGGCAGCCAGATTTGAGGGAAGCCGGCTTTTGTGATTTTCATGACAGCATCGTACTCCGGTTGTGTCTTGGCCCACCAGATATACACCTTTGGCGGCGTAATTTTCCCGTATTTCATGCTTTGGACAAGAACGGGATAAATCAGTGTACCATTGGGCTGAATGCCGAACATCTCCATGGGATATTTATCTCCCAGCATCGGAAACGCGGCGGGGAAAGCGGCGCGAATCGCCTTGGCATTGTCCGGTGTCCCGGAGGCGGCTATCGCCCTGGCCAGGGCCTGCATGCTCGTATAATGAGCAACGCTCTCCCATGAAAGGGGCCTTTTAAAGGTTGCCTTGTAATTCTCGGCAAACGCCGGTTTTGCAGGATAGTTGACATCCTTAATGAATGCAAGACCAATAGAACCTTCCAGTAAAAGAGGTTTACG
This sequence comes from Smithella sp., assembly GCA_039679815.1. Lineage (GTDB taxonomy): Bacteria > Desulfobacterota > Syntrophia > Syntrophales > Smithellaceae > UBA8904. Next base: position 7,284 of record JBDKUG010000025.1, on the reverse strand, counting down.
CATCGCCGGATGAATGGCATCGAGCTTGGCCTGGTCGATCAGGATGAATCCACCTTCGTAACCTTGAGCACGCGCCTGCTCAATGATCAGCGTTGTCGTGGCTGTGGGACCACCGATCAGCATGCAATCGGGATTGGTTGCCAGGGCCTTGGCCAAGGGACCGGCAAAATCTGTCCTTTTGTAATAATCCGTCCCTGCGCTATAGGTAACGACTCCGCCCTTTTTGAGCCACTCATTTTCGAAAGACTTGCGCCATGTGTCACCGTAGATGTTAGCGGTCACGAGCATGGCCGCCTTTTTCCAGCGATTTTGCCAGGCGATATCGGCATATACCTTTGCATACATGGTAAAGGGAGCGGCCATGGTTATCAGATAATTGTTACCCAACTGGGCCAGCTGTGGAATGCTGGTAAATCCCATGATGATATATTCATTTCCTTTCTCCCAGTTGATGGCCATCAGTTTCGTCATTGTCTGGGCATTCGGATTAAATATCGCTATCGCCTTCAGTTCATTGCGCAGCTTGCGGGCATTGTTAGTTGCCCTTGTCGGATCGACAAGATCATCCATTTTTTCCAGTCGAAAAGTATAATTTTTCCCTCCTACCGTTATACCACCCGCTCCATTGATATCCCGAATGGCCAGATCAACGCCGGTCACACAATCCTGGCCATATTCCGCGGCAGGACCGCTCAACGGCCCGGTGAATCCGATCACTATTTCCGACGCCCCGGCAATTGTTGTCCACGCTATCGCTAGAATCATTGCTGTAATAAAGATGAACCTGTTACGTTTTCTCATAAGTCCCTCCCTTATATTCTTGTTAACGTTCAACTAGCTTGCATAATATGAAGTTAAATTAACAGAATTTTTAACCTTTTGCAAGTAATCAAAAATAATCCCCCCAGGCATAAAATCATTTTTTTGCATTACGCCCGTGGCATGGAAAATCCAGGCTTGGACATTGAATTTTTTTCTGATAAAAGCACAACCGTATCGATTTACGGACTTATTGTATGGAGCAAAGAACCATGAAACTTGTAACTTCCCAAATGATGGATGAGTTGATCGTCAAAGCGGGCGAATCACAGAGACTCAGAACCAATTACAATATACATGAATCTTTATCTGATCCCGTACAGCGATTATTTATCGCGGCCGGCGTCTCTTCTTATTTTCGACCGCACCGGCATCCCGGGAAAAGCGAATTTGCCCTCGTGATCCGCGGTCTTTTCGATGTCATTCTTTTTGATGATGAGGGCATTGTGACGAAACGGGTATCCATTGGACCGGACACGGACGTCCTCGGCCTGGAAATACCGGCGGACCAATGCCATACCTGGATCCCCATGGCGGAGCAATCCGTATTTTTTGAGGTAAAGCAAGGGCCTTACAATCCCTCAATCTCTCTCGTTTTTGCGCCCTGGTCGCCTGAAGAAGGCACCATGCAGGTTAAAGCATTTCAGAAAAAGCTTCTCGCCGCACGCGCAGGCGACCGGATTACCTGAAAAAGGGATTACCTTTCTGCACAAAACAAAGGCTGACACAAATCAGATGCTCCTGATTTGCTTCATGATGGACATCTCCGGCTTCCCGCCGATGAAAGTGGCGGCGGCGGCAAAAAATGCCTTGAAGTGCGAAGAGGAGGAATGAGCATCCAGCGCAGCCTTGTCTTTGTATTGTTCAACAACAACCAGGACATTGGGATTCGCGTTGTCTTTGTTTAGTGAATACATCACCGTGCCCTCTTCTATGGCCACCTTGTCAATCAATTCTCCGAAAGCCGCCAGAGCCTCCTCCATCTTTCCTTCTTTAACCGGAATCTTTGCCACGACTGTAAGCATGTGTTATCCTTCCCGACTGATGATTCATTTCTTTATGTGTTGTCTTATAGCACATTCGGCATCCGATCGGCAAGCACTCGCCGGTATTTCATCCGGATAATTCAGAGCGCTGCCGGATATTTTCGGCAGCCTGCCGTATGTCAAACCGGCCAGTCCGGCATGCTCTTTTTCGTGCCAAACCATTTAAGGGTGACATAAAACATATCACGATGGCCAAGAGCGGTCTTGAAACGGGCGAAAAAGTTTTTGGAGGTTATACCGCTGAGCAGGTCATCGAACTCATCAAAATTCATGGTTTTCATTTTTTGGATGGTAACTTTCTCCAGGGCGAGTTTCTCCTGCGTGTAATGTTTCAGTGTTTCACGGTAGGCAGCAACCCCGCGGCCGCCGTTGATAACCACGCCTGCGGCAAGGACTCCACTTAGGCAGGCCATATCGATCCCGCCTCCGTGCAGGGGTGATGTCAGGCCCGCGGCATCCCCTGCCAGGATAATATTATCATAAACAAGTCGCGGCAGCATTCCGGCTACAGCCATGCCGCTTCCCCTTTCCAGCACTTGCGCTCCGTCCAGACCTTCTTTACTGATCGTCTGAACCAGCAATTTTTTCAAGTCCAGCTCGTCTTTTTTCAGGGTTCCCCGCACTGTGCAGACCACCCCCACATTGGCCCGGCCCGTATCTTTGGGAAAAATCCAGGCATAGGCCGGCTGATAATCAGCGGGCATATCCGGCAGAAAAGCAATCTTGATGCGAGGCCAAAGCGCACGGAAATCCCCGGCGAGCACCACCTGATGCGCAAGCAGGTACTCCTTAAAATAATCGTTTGAAAAATGGTTCAGCCGCGAAGTTACCGAGGGAGCGCCGCTTGCATCAATTATCCATTCATACTCTTTTTTCATCTCCAGCAGACGTGCAGGAGTTATTTTCGTGTGCTCATAAAGAGTGACGCCGCGGCGGGCGGCACACCGGGCCAGGTCCTGCTGCCAGGATCGTCTGTCAAGCATCCATAATTTTCGATGCCGGCCCAATGGGAAAACATAACAGCCACGCCCTTGAAGAACAACCTCATCAACGGGATGCATCAATCCCCTGCCCGGTTTTTTCATAATGCCCAGTGAATCAAAAATGCACTCGCCGCATACTATGCCCTCTCCGACTTTTCTTTTTTCAAAAAGATCAACCTGAATATTCTTCTTTGCCGCCGCAAGCGCCGCATAGAGGCCACCCGGTCCGGCTCCGATAATTGCTATTTTCATGCCGTCACGCCTTTGGTTTCTTCAGCTTTTTCAACAGATGGCGAAAAGCCATCAGCGGATGGGACCCGATCATGCGCGGTCCGGCATAGCGCATCACTTCCTGAATCTGCTTGCGCCGCCCGGGCTTATAGCAATGGACAGGACATTTATCGCACCTGGGCTTGTCTTTTGAGTAAGGGCATTTTTCCAATCGCGACTTTGCATAGGTCAGCAGTTCCTCACATGACAAACACAACCCGGATTCATGGTTGGGATGAACGCCGTGGCAGTATAAATGGATCATTGTCTCAAGGGTCTCATATTCTCTTTGCATCGATGCATTGTTCGGCAAAACATTCTCTTCGGACAAACTGGTCAGCCCGGCGAACTTCGTCCACAAACAGACGAACTTTTTTCATATCTTTTTTAAAGCGGACAGGCCGGCCGTTTCGATCAAGAGCATTGGTCTGCGTGCAGCTGTCCACGCCCGCCGGTTTTAAACTCACGATTGCCTCAAAGACATTTTGCCCAGAAAGACCGCCCGCAAGGATAACCGGTATCGGGCTGGCCTCTATAACCGCTCTGGCTATGTTCCAGTCACAAACTGAGCCAGTGATTCCGACATACCCCGGAACAGGCTGCCCGGATGCTCCTTCCGGATTCCAGATCAGGGTGTCGATGAGAAAATAATCCGAAAACGGCGCGAAGCGTTCGGCAAAACCCAGGATGTTTTTTTGAATATTATCCGTCTGCTGCAAACCGGGCAGAGGGACTGAAAGTGATCGCATAATCTCGACCTGAGGAAACCGGTCTTTCACATCCAGCTGCAGCGAAAGCAGCACGTCATATTCGCGCACGACCGTGGCCTGATCACCCGGAAAAGGGGACAGCGCTTCGCAAAAATGAACAAAGTCCGGTTGATAATAATCGATAGCCTGAAATATTTTAATCGGGTCTTTAAACAGAAGAATCAGGCCGCTTCTGGCCCCAGCCTGACGTATCACCTGGACTGTTTTACGGATGGCCGACTTCTTCCATTTGGCCTGATCGACAAGAACGCTCCCGATGTTATTCACGCCCAGATCGATCAGGGCCTCAGCTTCCTTCGGTTTTTGAACCTCGTAAATCTGTATAATGGTTTTTTTCATGGCCGGAACATATCATTTCACATAACTCCAATCAAGATATTGACGGTTATTTTTCTTGTCGCATCATGATCCTTAAGGGCCGTCAAGAGGCCCGGAGCGCATCCACAATTTTCATCCGCGAGGCGCGCAGCGCCGGAAGAACGCCACCAATTAATCCCATCGCCAGTGCGAAAATCATCGACTGCACAATAATGCCAGGCGTTAGCGTGAATTTAAAAGCCAGTTCGGAAAACGTCTGAAAATTCACCGTGGAGATCGTGATAAACTGCATGAACGAAGCGAAAAACAATCCCAGAAAACCGCCGATAAACCCCAGAAGCAACGATTCGGTCAGAAATGCCAGCAGGATGTTGCGACGGCGAAAACCCAGAGCGCGCAGCGTGCCGATTTCCGCCGTGCGGTTGGCAACGGCGGAATACATGGTGATCATTGCACCGATAATTGCACCGATAGAAAAGATAATCGTAAGCGACGTGCCTAAAATCCTCAAAAACTTGGCCATTATTTCCGATTGATCACGATAATACCTGGTTTCGCGTCTTGCCTCCAGCGTTAGGCGCGGATCTTTTTCAATCGCGGCTTTTGCCGTATCAAAATCATCCGGATTTTTTAGTTTAAAAATCAGTGAGTTAAAGACTGTGCGCCTGAAGGCCTGCATTACCTGATCGACATCGCCCCAAATTTCCGAACTGAACCCGGTATTTCCCGCATCAAAGATGCCAACCACCGTCCAGGTACGCATCCCCCAGCTTACAGTTTTCTGCAGCCCCACTCCCTGAAATCCTTTGGCAATACTGTTGCCGACAATGACTTCCAGTGAACCCGGACGTAACATCCGGCCCGCCACCAACTTTACCTGTGGCCGAAGCGGCAGGGATTCGGCCTGTATACCGCGTACCGTCACGTTGGAATGGCTGGAAGTCTTTTCTTCACCCTTTTTTTTCAGAGCAATCAGGACGACACACTCTTTGGCCATCATTGGCTGCCCCCAGCTCCCCGCAGCCACCTGCGGCAGCATTTCCAAAATGGAAGCGGATTTACGCTCGACGATGCTCATCACTTCAGAGGTGGAGGATTTGCGCACCACGACAACATTATCGGGCGAGCCTGTTTCCACCAGTGTTTTCTGCAGGCCTGCTGCCATCATCAACACAACGGCAAAAACAAAGACCACCAGCGCCATACCCGACACGGTGAGGATCGTCGTCAGCCGGCGTTTCCACAGATTACGAAAACTATAGGAAAAAGGGACTGTCATCAGCCGATCCTCCGTAAACCATCGGCAATGCGGATGCGGATGGCATGACGGGTGGGAATGATTGCCGCGAGGAATGCAATGAGAAACGAGGCAGCAATATCCATATAAATCGTTTTATCGGAAACCAGAAAGACCGGAAAATAAGTGGACAGCTGCTGGCCAAAGGCTTTGGCAGCGGGAAACGTCAGAGCAATACCGATCAGGCTTCCGGTAATCGTAATGACCAGTGCTTCTCCGAAGATCAGAATCGTGATGTCCCGGGCGCCGAAACCGAGGGTTTTCAAAATCGCGTAATCGCCGGAACGCTCACGGGTGGTCATGGCCATCGTGTTGGCCACAACCGCCATGATGATGAAAATAACGACAAATGACACCATCTGAATTGCCGTGACAATCGCTTCGGCCATGGCAATAAATCCCAGGTTAAAGGCCTTTTCTGTTTCCGTCAGGGTTTCCGCCAGCGAATTCTTGAATGTGCCGTCGATCTTGACGGCTGTTTCCGCGGCAGCATCAGGGCGGTTCACGCCGATCATGTAGAACCCAACCTGGTCCGCCATAGATGGCATTGCCTTTTTGATCGCCTCGTTCAGATATGCCCAGTGGAAAAAAAACTGCGTTTCGTCAACCGTATTGTCACGGCCGGTATAAATCGCCCGCAAAACAAAATCCCAGTTGCCCGGATAAATCATCCCTTTGAGCGTAATGTTGTCATCGACTTTCCAGCCGTATTTATCAGCAAGTTTTTTCCCCGCCACCGCGCCCTTACGGTCGGCCAGGAAAGATTTTTTCTGCTTTTCTTCAACCACAAATTCGGGATACAGCGCAAAATAAGTCCGGGGCTCCACGCAGAAATTCGGGAAGAAATTTTTCTCATTGATGTAAACGCCGCCAAACCAGTTGCCGTAGGAAACCATCTTGACACCTTCGACCTGCCGGATTTTTTCGGTGTAGGAAATGGGCAACGGAAAAATAATGGAAATTGCGTTGCGTGTAACCAGGCGCGAGGCTGATGCCGCTTCGACTCCTGCATAAAAGGAACTAACCACTGTCCTCAACAAACCGAAGGCCAAAATAGCCACAGCGATACCCAGAATGGTGAGAGAGCTGCGCAGTTTGTTGTGAAAAGCATTTCTAAAGAGGATTTTCAACAGCATCATGATTGAGGTACCCCTTGTCCAGATGGCGCAGTGTGTGGGCACGGGTGGCCGCCCGGGGATCATGCGTGACCATGATGATTGTTTTGCCCATGTCATGGTTCAGCCGTTCCATCATAGAAAGGATTTCTTCTGCGGAAACACGGTCCAGGTCACCGGTCGGCTCGTCGGCAACCAGAATGGTCGGATCGGTAACGATGGCCCGGGCAATGGCCACACGCTGCTGCTCTCCGCCGGACATTTCACCGGGATAATGATCCATCCTGTGGTCCAATCCTACCATAGACAGGGCCATTTCGGCGTGTTCACGGCGTTTGCTTTTGGACAGCGTCGTCAGATGCAGGGGTAATTCCACATTCTCCACCGCCTTTAGCACGGGAATCAAATTGTAGAATTGAAAGATAAAGCCAACGGAATTAGCACGCCATGCGGCCAGTTCGGTTTCTGAAAGATCCGTGACTTCGATGTTGCCGATACGGATGCTGCCGGAATCCGCTTTGTCAATACCTGCGATCAGGTTCAGAAGCGTCGTCTTGCCGGAACCGGACGGCCCCATCAGCGCCAGAAATTCCCCTTCGGGGATATCAAAGGTGATGTCATACAACACCGGCACCACAAGCCTTTCCCGGTGATAGCTCATATAAA
>JBDKUG010000222.1:0-15856 GCA_039679815.1 Smithella sp. | reverse complement strand
TGCATGCCACCCGCGCTGCAGTTGAAGAAGGCATCGTGGCCGGCGGCGGTGTTGCCTATTTACGGACCCTGCCCGCGCTGGTCAAACTGGAACTGAGCGGTGACGAGCAGATCGGTGTCAACATTGTGAAGAAAGCAATTGAAGAGCCGATCAAAATGATTGCCCAGAACGCCGGCCTCGAAGGCAGCATTGTGGTCGAGAAAGTCAAAGAGAAGAAAGGTTCCTATGGTTTCAATGCCCGTACCGATGTCTATGAAGACATGATCGCAGCCGGTGTTATTGATCCGACCAAGGTTACCCGCTTCGCCCTGCAGAACGCAGCATCAGTTGCGGCATTGCTGCTCACCACCCAGTGCATGATTGCCGACAAGCCCGAAGAGAAGGGCGCAGGCGGCGGAATGCCCGGTATGCCTCCCGGGGGCGGATACCCCGGAATGGGAATGTAAGCCACGACGGCCTTTAACCGGCCTACCTTCGTTGGCATCGTTGCCGGCTTCCTCGACGTATTACTAATACGCCTGCGGAGCCTCCTCCTTGCCGCCTCGGTATCCCGGTAAATGCGACGTGGCTTGGATTCAAGCTGCAAAATAAAATAAAAGCCCCCTGTCCGTGCGGACAGGGGGCTTTTTGATGGTGCGCCCGGCAGGGCGCACAGGGAACAAAGGGACGCTGTTAACTTATAAACTTCCGGCGTGATTCCCGCTTACGTAACCTGAAGGTCACCAGCGGTAATGATAGGCCGACCAAGTGGGACGGATAATTAGGAACAGCGCACGGTTATTTTGAGATTAGCAGCTAAATAATTTAGCACTGTTCGTCATTTCTCGAAAATGGAGCTACGCATGAAGGATTACGGTATCGGTATCAAGCGGCAGGGGCATATCGCCATCATTACGCTCAACCGGCCTGCAAAAAAAAATGCCTTCGACAAGCACATGTGGGATTGTCTGGATCAGGTGACAGCCGAGCTTGCAGCCAGCCTTCCGCGGGTGATCATCCTTACCGGTGCCGGCGACAAGGCTTTCTGTGCCGGATTTGACGTGAACCCGGAGAATCCTTTACTTAAACCATTACTCGCCGCAATGGAGGGACATGACAAAGGCCCGGCATATGATCTCGTCCGCCGCATCAGGACAAGTGTCGACCATCTTGTTACGCTTCCGGTCCCGATCATTGCCGCTATTAACGGACTGGCTTACGGCGGCGGAGCCGAGATTGCCTCGCGCTGTGATCTGCGGGTCATGGACCCGGGTGCCGTGATTTGTTTCTCCGAGGTGCGGCTCGGCCTTATGCCCGACCAGGGCGGCGTTGTGGGGCTCACCCGTCTGGTGGGAGCTTCGAGGGCTGCCGACCTCATCCTTACTGCCCGGAAGGTGGGTGCCCAGGAGGCTTTTCAGCTTGGCTTGACCAATCGCATCAGTGCGCCGGGAAAGGCTCTTGAGGAAGCATTGTCCCTTGCTCTTTCCATTTCAGAAAACGGTCCTCGTGCCGTCCGCCACGCCCTGTCCGTGATCAGGAGAACCGGCGACCTGACAACTGAAGAGGCCCTGGATCTGGAGACCCGGGAAGCTGTCACCCTTATTGCAAGTGGCGAAAGCATCCACGGGGTTTCCGCCTTTCTCACGCGGCAAAAGCCCGAGTTCCCGGAACCCGGAGAATCCTGATTCAATGTGCCGGGATTGGGGATGATCCCCCCGGTCAGGGTTTATTTTATTTTAGTCTCTCTTCCGACAATTGCAGGTGGTCCGTTTCAATTTCCACCAACGCTTCAAAAAGCTGCCTGATCCTTGGATGGTCCGCTTCGGCGGCGGACTTTCTGTAGAATGCGATCGCCCTGGTTTCCCTTTCGTGGGACTCTTTCAAATTCTCGACATTCTCCGTGTGGCAGGCGTCGCTACCCGTGGGAACGGATCCCAGCTTCAGTATTTTCCTCCAGATGGAGGCGTGCTCTGCCTCAACCTTGCCCAGTGCCTTGAACAAAATCTTCCCCTCGGGATCGTTCGTTTGATTGGCGGCACAAACATAAAATGCCGAGTTGCTTATTTCCACCTTGAGAGCGTGTTCGACATTGGCCTGATCCTTCGCGCTGAGCGGAACATCAAAGTTCACCTGAGCCTCTTTTGCCTCCAAAATGTAACTCACATGGGCGCCGCAGAAAGGGCAGTTGGGTGGGGGATTGGCGCCGATATACCCGTCACCGCAAACTATGCATCTGTATAATTTAACCATTTTTCGCCTCCCAAAATCTTTTTTCTTTATTGTTAACAAACCAAATAGTGTTTTTTTAGAGCTTCCAGAGACCATGGAGATTGCAGTATTCCCGCGCCGTAATGGTGGCCGCTTCGATTGGGAAAACGGCTTCCGGCGCCTGACCCGGCGCGAGGAACTGGCGATAGGCTTTGCCGTCCGCGATCACCTCGATCCATTCTATGTAATGCTTTTCCTCCATGGGATGGGCAACGCTTCCGATCTTTACCTTGATCCCGCCTGGCACTTTTTCCACAACGGGAACATGCTTTTCCTTCGAGGCATCTGTTGTGTTTTCCGTCATCAGTTTCATAGGCTGGCCGCAACACACCAGCTCTCCAACGCCTTCGTGAAGCACTTCCACGATATGGCCGCATACTTCACATTTAAAAACTTCGTTTCTGTTTGCCATGATCCACCTCTTTCCTTTCAGTTCAGTATTATTAATCCACTTTTTTAAATATCTTGCCTTCCGTCATAACATTTTCTCCTTTCTATCTATTCTGGAATGATTCTTGATTAAAGACTGAAGCTCTTCATCGTGCTTTTTTCACCATTGGTTTTATTAATAGTCTCATAATAGTATCAACACGAGTCATTCCCGCTTGTGCCCTCGCGTGCCCTTCAGGGTATTAGGGTGCGAAAGCGGGAATCCAGACTTTTTGAACTGGACCCCGGCCGTCGCCGGGGTGACGATAATACTGTAATCTGATCAAATGTCATTACTGTTATGGAGCTGTTAATCTATGCCGTCTGGCCGCAGGATAAGAAGATCAGTCGGGTCGCTTCAGGCAGTCGCGGCAGTACCCGTGAAATTCCATCCGGGTATCGGTGACAACAAAACCCGCTTTACGGGCGATGTCCTTTGGTTCAAGGGTCGCAGGGATGTGGTAGTCGATAATTGTTCCGCACCGTTTGCAGATGAGGTTGATATGCTCAGACAGATCGCCGTCGTAACGGTTTTCCATCCGGTCAAACTCCAGTTGTTTGATCAGGCCGCTTTCTGAAAATTCTTTAAGCGTAGCGTAAACCGTGGACAGGCTGACGCGGCTGGCTTTTTTACGGGCCTCTTTGTAGATCAATGTGGTGCCGGGATGCGCGTGGCGATTTTCCACAAGCGCGTCGATAATCGCCAGACGCTGCGGCGTAATTTTGAGGCCTTTTTCCTTTAACTGATTAATCAGGTTTTCTTTGTTGATCTTTCTCATTTCGGAATCATTCCAGTTTACGTTTGATCTAATAATCCCAACCATGCCAATTGTCAAGCTGTTTTTAAACAACTGCAGGAATCAACAATATTTTCCGTATCAGTAAGAGTCGAATGAACTTATTCTGCGCGAGTCTGAGCCTTTTTTATTTCATTGACATCAACAACCGCTTTTCCTTATACTTGCCCTCAAAATTAATTCCTGCTCCATCCATTCGGTGTATTTTATGAAGCATTCTTTAACCGATGAAGAACGAAAAGAGTTGGATCAGCGCACAGCCGCCGCGGAAAAGCGCACAGGCGTTCAAATCGTTCTGGCGATAATTGAGCGCAGCGACGCCTATGCTGAGCTTCCGTGGAAAGCTTTCGCAATGGGCACATCCGGAGCCGGTCTTCTGGTTTTAATCATGAACATGGTGTGGCCGTTGCCTCTTCCCACTATGGCGGCGCTTCTGGCCATTGTCATTATGCTCGCGGCAGGCGCTGGGTTTGCCCTGTTATGCGTTTTTGTTCCTGATTTTGCCAGGCTCTTTCTTCATACTCACCGCGCGGAAGCGGAAACGATGCAATACGCCAGGTCTCTTTTCCTGTCGCATGAACTGTTTGGAACGCCCCAGCGCAGGGCGGTTTTACTGCTGGTCAGTCTTTTTGAACGGCGGATTGTTGTGTTGCCCGATACGGGACTCATTCAAAAAATAAATCAGAAAGCGACGGAAAATATCATTCAGCACATGCGTATTTATCTGAAGGCGGGTCAAACTGCGCGGGCGCTGGAAACCGGATTGAAGAAACTGGAAGATATTATCCGACATTCCGAAACCTCTCACGAACTGCCCAATGTGATCGAGGAGAGGGGCGCATGAGAAATAAATCCATTCTCTTCATGATGATTGCTCTAGCTCTGGCCGCTTTGCCGGCTTTCGCTGTTGATGTTCCCTTTCTTACCGGACGCGTAACCGACAACGCTCAAATTCTTTCCGATGAGACACGCAAAACTGTTACAGCCAATCTGAAAGCCCATGAAGAAAAAACCACCAACCAGATTGCAGTGCTGACGGTACCGACACTTGAAGGTGTATCGGTTGAAGAATATGCGACGGCTGTCTTTAATACATGGAAGCTGGGACAAAAGGGTAAAGACAACGGCGTTTTGTTAATCGTGGCTTCCAAAGACAGGAAGATGCGCATTGAGGTGGGTTACGGACTGGAAGGCACCATGACAGACGGCATCGCGGGAAGCATTATCCGTAATGTCATGACCCCTCTTTTTAAAAGCAATGACTATGACAGAGGCATTGATGAAGGGGTCCGGGCGATGATCAATGTGCTGGAAGGCGGTCAAGCGCCGGCTGAAACAGGCGGAACAGGAGCGGAAGTTAAACAAACATCAGCCCTGGATATGGAAGTGGCGAATATATCCGTTACGGAAAAAATTTTGTTTGGTGCTTTTATCTTCGGCATAATAGGGCTCTTTACGGCAATAGGGATTTTAACGCCCGGAATGGGCTGGTTTCTTTATTTCTTCCTGATTCCTTTCTGGGCAACATTTCCCATCGTGGTTCTGGGGACGAGCGGCACGCTTTACCTGCTCATAACCTATGTTGTCGGGTTTCCCATTGCCAAACTGATTCTGGCACGGACTGACTGGTACACAAAAGCCCGGAAAGATTTGAAGACCAAAGGCAGCGCCAGCATCGGCGGATTTACTGTCGGATCCGGGGGCTCCGGCAGTTCCTGGAGTTCCGGCGGGTCAAACTTTTCCGGCGGAGGCGGTTCGTCCGGCGGAGGCGGGTCATCGGGAAGCTGGTAGAGAATATCGCAATAATATTTCTTAAAATATTCAGGGCAGCAGGTGTAGAAATTGTCTGAAAAGCTTCCTGTACTCGTCAATCCGTCAGTCTTGATAATTATTCAATCTTTTGAACGCAAATCGTGATAGTAATTCTCTCGAAATTAAGGTTAATTAAACAAAAATTCCACTCAGCATAATCAACAAAAAAAAGGAGGTCGATGATGGGCTTTGTCAAATCCAAGGAAGAGATGGCTTTTTATGAAGTGCCGCAAGTCGAATTTTATAGCGCGGAAATGTTAACCGTTTATTTTGAAACAAAACCGGAGGTCGTCGCACGGATGCTTCCCGCCCCTTTGAAGCCGGCCCTGATGCCGATCGGCGCGGCTTTTGTCGCCAATTATCCACGGACGAATTTTGGCGTCGCCTATTTGGAGAGCGCCCTGTTCTTGTTGACGGAATACGATGGCGTTGAGGGGGCTTATTGCCTCTCCATGCCTGTCACCAACGATATGGCTTTGATCCTTGGGCGGGAGGTTTTCGGTTATCCTAAGAAAATTGCGAATATTTCGCTGAAGCAGGATGGCGATCGGCTCGAAGGATGGACGGAACGTCATGGCACGCGCTTTATGGAGATCAAAGCCACGATGACCGGTAAGTTCAACGATGAGGCCATCCAGCAGGTGCTGATGGAAAGACAGGCCACCCAGCAGGACACGGTTGTCTACAACTTCAAATATTTTCATTCGCCGGAGAGGAATGGTTTTGATTACAATCCCCGCCTGATGCGCGAAACGGTTCAAATGCGTCCCAAGTCCATGAAGATGGGACAGGCAGAAATGACTTTCCGTTCATCAAAACACGATTTTTGGGGCGATGTGGAGATCGTTCGAGTCTTAGGGGCTGTTTACACGGTAGGGGATAACACGATGATGCCGGGCGCCATTGTCGCGGAAGCGGACCCGCAAGCCTTTGCTCCCTTTTGCTTCATGAAACTTGATGCCATGCGCCCGGATTAACGATTGCATGGATTTAAGTCCTAACCGTAAGGAGGCTCAGCATGGATTACCTGGATCTGGATTTGAGCGTCACAGCAGAAGATATGGCGCTCCGGCAGACGGCGCACAAATTTGCGGCGGAGATCATGCGGCCGGTCGCGAAAAAATTGGACGGCATGAGCGCTGAAGAAGCGATAGCAAAAGATTCTCCGTTGTGGGATTTCCTCAAAGCCGCCTTCGAACAGGGGTATCACTGTTTCTACTTACCGGCTGAAGTCGGCGGTACAGGTCTGAGTCCTCTCCAGTCCCATATCGTGACCGAGGAGCTGGGATGGGGCAGCTTCGGTTTGACCGTACTTTTGAGCGTCATCAGCATGCCGTTTGCGCTCATCGCTGCAAGGGCGAGGCTTACAGGCGACATGACCCTTGCCGAGAGCTTCGTAAGACCTTTCTGCGAATGTAAAGACGGCTCCATGCGCGGTTGCTGGGCCATAACTGAAGTGGAACACGGGTCGGACCTGATTGCCTGCGAAGAACAAATTTTTTATAAACCGGATTTGCGCTGGAATGTCAAGGCCAGGCAAGAGGGCGCGGAATGGGTCATTAATGGTCAAAAAGCAGCGTGGGTATCCGGCGGCACCATTGCCAATTACGCTCTCTTGTTTGCCGAAATGGATGCATCCAAGGGGATTGCCGGAGGAGGTGTGTTCTTCTGCCCTTTAGACATCGCCGGTGTGACCAAGGGCAAGCCCCTCGAAAAAATGGGCCAGCGTGATTTGAACCAGGGCGAAATCTTTTTCGACAACGCCCGGATTCCAGCGGATTATCTCTTGTTCGGAGCGGACATGCTGATGTTCCTTCATAGCGCCATTTTGAGCAACGCCAACGCCGTCATGGGCAATATCGCCACGGGACTGGCCAGGGCGTCATTTGAAGAGGCGTTGAACTTTGCAAAGGTGCGGGTTCAGGGCGGTAAACCCATTGTCGAACATAATTCAGTCCGGCAGCGTCTGGCGGAAATGTTTGCAAAAGTTGAGACGTGCCGGGCCCTCTCCCGAACCGTCAGAGCATATAATACGGCGCCGCCGAACGGCATACCGGTTCTTGAATACAGCGTGGCGTCAAAGATTACCTGCACCCGGCTTGCTCTGGAGGTTGCTGACGAGGCCATTCAACTCTTCGGTGGCAACGGTGTTTGCAGAGAATATCTGCCAGAAAAGCTTTTCCGCGACGCACGGGCATCACTTATCGAGGACGGCAACAATGAGATTCTTGCGATGGCGGCCGGGAAAACCATTGCCGAAAGCTATCCGCGATCGAGATAAATCAAATGATGTTGTCGAGACATATAAGGCGTTTTCACCTGAAAATGTACATAAACAAGTTAATCATTGCTATGGAGGCCAATGCTCCATGTTGTTTGCCTTAGCCAACATCACGAATGACTACCGAAAATCCAGATAACGCCAAGAGCGTGAATCCCTCGCGTCTCCCCCTGATCGACGCACTCAAGGCCATTGCCTCGCAGTTAATCGTCATCCACCATCTCGCCTTCTACGGCCCGATGTCGGACTACGCGTTGCCGATCGCACCGAAGCTCATCCCCTGGCTCTACGACTACGCACGCATTGCCGTACAGGCCTTTCTCGTGATGGGTGGGTTTCTTGCCGCCCAGTCGCTGGCATGCGATGGCGTCCTGATTAACAAGCCGGCACCCGGACTCCTCTGGCGACGTTACCTCAAGCTGGTGCCGCCCTATATTGGCGCCCTGCTGCTGGCCATGTGCAGTGCGGCCATCGCCAGCCAGTTAATGGTTCACGAGTCGATTCCCGAACCGCCAACACTCGCCCGCTTCGTCGCGCACGTTTTTTTGCTGCAAAGCGTGCTCGGCTTCGATGGCCTCTCTGCCGGCATCTGGTACGTTGCCATCGACTTCCAGATTTACGCGCTGCTGCTTTTCACGCTCTGGGTGGCACGGAGGATTTCACCGGATTCACAAACACTCGGCCGCATGCTGGTCGCAACGCTGATCGTCGCGTCACTTTTCTGGTTCAACCGCAACGACAACCTTGACGACTGGGCCATTTACTTCTTCGGCGCTTATGGGCTTGGCACCCTGGTCTATTGGACAATCCAGCGCCACACCGTGTCGGCCTGGCCTGGCATCGTCGGGGTTCTGGCAATCGCGGCCCTCGTCATCGACTTCCGCTCGCGTATTGTCGTTGCGCTCGCCGTTGCCGTTGTGCTCGGTTTTGGTCGGTATACCGGCTTCATTGAAACATGGCCCCGATCGCGTCTGATCGGCTGGTTCGGACGGATCTCTTACTCGGTTTTCCTCGTCCACTTCCCGGTCTGCCTGCTGATCAATGCGCTCTTTGAACGCTTTGCGTCGCACGCGCCGGAAATCCAGTTGGGCGGAATGTTCGCCGCCTGGCTCGCTAGCATTGCCGCAGGCGCTGTGTTCTACCGGCAGGTCGAATGCCGGGCTCAACGCTGGTTCAAGCGCTAGATCGCCCATCTGTTTGTAGGTGCTGTATGTACCCAGTGGATGTCTGACAGATAAATAGATATTGGTCATCATCTAACTGCTTTCCTTTTATTCATAAATAGATTAAAGTTGCAGGCAAGGGTGCTCTTGATTTTGTAGACTTTTTTTGAAGAAATTTAAGAATGGAAGAGTGGTTTACAAGCCGATCACAGCCCGTGGACCGCTCGTGCTCATCTTTTTATTAACTAAACTGCATGAAAGCGATTACAGCCATGAAGAAGATACAGCTCAGTAAAGCATTCACGCTGATGGAATCAGGACCGGTTGTCCTCGTGACAACAAACGATTGCGGGAAGAACAACATCATGACCATTTCCTGGACCATGGTAGTGGACTTCACGCCGCAATTTGCCATAACCACAGGGCCATGGAACTATTCCTATGCAGCGCTTCGGAAATCCAGGGAATGCGTAATTGCCGTTCCTACGGTTGACCTCATTGATCAGGTCGTTGGTGTGGGAACGTGTTCCGGTGCCGACACGGACAAATTTGAAAAGTATAGACTCACTCCGGTGAAGGGAAAGCATGTAAGTTCTCCACTGATTAAAGAATGTCTGGCAAATATCGAATGTAAAGTCGTCGATATCATCAAAAAGCACAATATCGTTGTCCTTGAAGGCGTCGCTGCTTACCTCGATAAATCTCGTAAAGAGAAGCGAACCATTCACGCAATCGGCGATGGCACCTTCGTGATCGATGGGCGAATGCTGAATCGAAGGAAAATGATGCGGTCAAAGCTTCCGGCTGGCGTGTAATTTCCCTCGGAGCTTGCCTCTGTGTGGGTTCAATTCCTGCTCCAGATACATAGCAATGCACGCACTGATACAACCCTGTTTGATTTTGAAAAAACCACCATCTTGATAAACAGTGGCGCTTTTCGCTATATCCGTTATCCAATGTATGCCACCTTCCATTTGTGATGTGATTTTTAAAGGGAATTCTGCAGGGTAAGGATGTGGCTACAATATTTTAGAAACTCAAGCATTAATAAACTTTGGATATCCCACCTCTCACTTTGTGGTTAGGTTAGTATTTTCTTGACACTCAAGAACACCAATCGTATAAATATAAGAAGGTAACGAATAGGTTCTTAGGCATTTTGGGATGAAAGCGAATGAAGGTGCAAAAATGATTCAAGAGCGTCTTGACAAGATTGAAGAGAAGGTGAAGCAGAGCAAAACAGTCAAAGAGAGTGACAAGACCGAGTTATTGACCATCCTGACGACCCTGAGGACGGAAATTACCGAACTTTCCCAGACTCATCATGAGCAGGCAGAAAGTATTGTAGGATTTACTGAATTATCAACCCATGAAGCCACGCGCAGTGAAAAGAATCCGGAACTTTTTAATTTGTCGATTGAAGGTCTGAACTCATCGGTTCTGGGCTTTGAAGTATCTCATCCAAGGCTAGTGGGTATTATCAATAGCTTCTGCACAATGCTTGCTAATTCTGGAATATAGAAGACTTGCTCTATTGACCTATTCACTGGATTTTCATTCGCATAAAACTCGTGAAGTGTATCTCGTCAATTGAAGGGAGCTTGAATGAAAGAAAAAGCGTTTCAGGACTACTATCCTGATGATCTAAGCCACTGCTATGGTTGCGGCCGACTCAATGAACAGGGCATGAAAATCAAAAGCTACTGGGATGGAGAAGAATCTGTTTGCATTCACGAACCGAAACCTTACTACACAGCGTTGCCCGGTTATGTTTACGGCGGACTCATCGCATCGCTCATCGACTGCCACTCGACAGGCACGGCCGCGGCGGCTAGATACCGGTCTGAAAACCGCGAGATGGACACGCTCCCGCCCATCCGTTTCCTAACCGCCTCATTGCATGTGAACTATCTGCTTCCCACGCCTTTAGATGGACCTATTGAAGTGCGGGGACGGGTCAAGGAAATCAAGGGACGCAAGGTGGTAGTGGAATCCCGCCTGATCGCAGGTGGCAATGTCTGCGCGACAGGCGAAGTCCTTGCAGTCCAAGCGCCGGAACATATGATAATTGCCCTGTCGAAAAAATAGACAACCCTGACCCGGGAACAGGATCTTGTGTTTATCGGTTCCACACCACCGGGATACGAGATTGAATTTGATGCCCAGGCGCAGTGGGGATGCAAACCCACGGAGTCCTTTCTTCTAAGCCTGGCTATCAAGAAATAAGGCTCTCTTTCGATCCGTCATCATCAGATCAACCCCGAACTGTCCCGCTCTGACGGTCGGAACGAATTCGGATGTTAAGGAGGCAAAATCGACATGTCCGCCCAAAAGCGCGGCGATCACCTCGGCGCTTCCCTTGTATGGGATATGGATCATTTTCAGCTTTTCCGCAGCTGGAATTTCATCCACTTCGGCCTGCGGTGTACTGCCGACGCCGATGGTGGCAAATTTCAGTTTGCCGGGATTGACACGGGCATCTTTGATCAGGTCCTTCATGCTTTTCCACGGCGAGTCGTTTCGAACGATAATACCCAGTTGGGGAGTGGCATAACCCATCACCAGCTTAAAACTGGAAAATGGTTTGAAGGGAACTTTCTGCATTTGTGACACACGGGTTAAGACCGATGTGGGGGTGGCGCAGAGGGTATAACCGTCCGGCTTCTGTGCCAGCATGGCCTTCAGTGCCACCGTTCCTGTTCCACCGGCCTTGTTTTCCACAATGACCGGCTGCCCCATGATCCTGCTCATCGACAGGGCCAGAGCCCGTGCGCTCAAACTCATATGACCGCCTGGAGCAAATCCCACCAGAATGGTTACGGGCCTGTCCGGATAAGCGGCCAGCGCCTGCCCCGTATGTAAGGTAATCCCAGATTACGCAATAGAGAGATTTGTTGTTTCTCTGTGTCATTTCGGGAGCGTAGCGACGAGAAATCTTTATTATTCTATATCTTTAAGATTTCTCCCTTCGGTCGAAATGACAGGAGGAATGTCGTTTTTGTCTATTGCGTAATCTGGGGTAATACATGTGAGAAACAAAACGAACGTTACAACCGCTTTCATCCAGCGATTCTTCAGGGTCATGATTCTTCTCCTTTCGCTTCCTCCTTGTTTAAGGTCAGAGATAGGTCGAAACGATATGACAGATAAGTGTTCCAGATATCAAATCTTTCCAGCATGCAATCCCTGTGGACTATAAAAATGGATGGATGCACTCTGATATCAGAAAATCCCAAGGATTGTCAATCGCTGGAAGAAATTTTCCGGCGTTTGGCAGCATGTTTCTTCGGTTTGCGCAGATTTCCTACGTTTTGTCATCCAGCAAATCAACGTGCTCCTTGTGTGTGAAGATTTTCAGGATTTCAAACCAGGTGATGCTCACGATCCCGGCAATGAGAGCCAGACAGAAATCTATGGCGTGCATGGGGGCAAAGTGGAAAATCCCTTGCAGGAATGGCACAAAGATCACGAGTCCCAGGAATATGAGTGCTCCGCTTAGGACCCATGCCAGTGCAGGGTTGGGTGATTTGAAGGATGCAAAGATGCTTCGTGACCAGCTCCGGTTGGTCAGGATGAGGCACAGGTTGGAGATAATCAAGGTGACAAAGGCAATAGCACGGGCTTCATCAGGGGCCTGGCCCAGGTAGAGAGCGGCTTTATAAACCAGGGCCACCACGATAAGGGCTACGATCCCCTGGGCAACACTGATGGCAAGAGTGCGTTTTCCAAACAGGCGATCCCCGGGATCGCGCGGCTTGCGTTGCATGATTCCGGATTCTTCCGCCTCGGCCTCGAACACTACGGAGCAGGCGGGATCGATGATCAACTCCAGAAACACGATGTGGACGGGCAGCAGGATCATCTCTTTCCATCCCAGGAAAACCGGCAGTAGCGATATCCCGGCAATCGGGATATGGACGCTGACAATATAGGTCATGGCCTTTTTCAGATTGTCGAATATCTTGCGTCCCATTCTGACCGCGGCAACAATGGAAGAAAAGTCGTCATTGAGTAGCACCAGGTCGGAGGCTTCGCGGGCGACATCCGTACCGCGTTCGCCCATGGCGATACCGATATGAGCGGATTTCAGGGCAGGGGCGTCGTTTACGCCGTCACCGGTCATGGCGACGATCTGGCCTGCTGCTTTCAGTGCGTTGACCAGAATGAGTTTTTGTTCCGGGACGACGCGCGCAAAGACATTGACCTCTTTTATTCGCTTGCTGAGTGTGAGTGCGTCCATCTGCTCCAGTTCTTTACCCGTGATGACATTATCCGGATTTTTAAGGCCGATCTGTTGCGCAATGGTTTGAGCCGTTATGGGGTAATCGCCGGTGATCATCACCTCCTTGATGCCGGCGGATTAACACATGCGGATGGCGTCCGGTACGGTCGGACGGATGGGATCTTCCAGTCCGATGATGCCGATAAATTGAAAGTTGAAGTCATGTTGAATTGCGGGCAGGGAATTATCATGCTGGAAGTAAGCCTTGGCCACGCCAAGAACACGAAGTCCTTGTCCGGCCATGTGTTCGATTCTCTCAGCAAGTGCTTTTCGGCGGTTTTTATCGAGGTGGCATAAATCGATAATGGCTTCGGGCGCTCCTTTGGCCGAAATGACAAAATCTTTTCCATCCGGGGATGTCCAGACATGCGATAAGGCCAGAATATCCTGCGAAAGCGGATATTCATGCACCAGGCTCCAGTTGGCATGGAGGTGTTCCGTCTGCGAAAGTTTAGCCACCCCCAGTTTCAAAAGGGCCTTTTCCATGGGATCAAAAGGATCTTTTTTACTGGCCAGGATACCAAATTCGACCAGCTCATGAAACGTCTCGGGCAGCGGGATCGGATTTTCTTCACGGATGGTATGGAATTCATCGCCAGCCAGGAGCATACGGAGGGCCATGAGATTCTGTGTCAGAGTGCCGGTCTTGTCGGTACATAGGACCGTGGCTGCCCCCAGGGTTTCCACGGCGGCCATCTTACGTGTCAATACCTGCTTCTGCGATATCCGCCAGGCGCCCAGGGCGAGGAAGATCGTTAACACGACGGGGAATTCCTCAGGCAGCATCGCCATAGCTAAAGTGATACCGGAAAGAACACCGTCCATCCAACTTCCGCGTGTGAGCCCATAAACCAGTACCACGAGGATGAAAAGGACGATGGCAATCAGAAAGACTGCCTTGACGATACGCGCCGTCTCCTTTTGAAGCAGCGTATCCTCCTGGACCACAGTCTGCAGTGCCTTACCGATATTACCGATTTCAGTATGGATGCCGGCGGCCTTGATACAAGCGATCCCCTGGCCTTGCACGACCAGAGTGCCTGAATACACACAGGGGATGTCTTCACCACCCGGTTTTTCCATTTTCATGCAGTCCGGGTCGCCCTCAGCCGCAGTTTTTCTGACGGCGATCGACTCTCCGGTGAGCAGCGATTCATCCACCGTGAGATTCCGGGTCCAGACGACCACTCCATCGGCGGGGATGCGGTCCCCTTCGGATAGACAGACCATATCACCTGTTACGACCTCACGGCCGGGGATACGGATGCGCTCTCCATCGCGGATGACCAGGGCGCGGGGGCTGGAGAGATCACGCAGGGCATCGAGGGCTTTCTCGGTCTTGCCTTCCTGATAGATGGTGATCCCTATCATGATGAACACGAAACCCAGGAGCATCATGGCATCCTGTGGTTCACCCAGAAATAGATAAATGCTGCCGCACGCCACGAGCAGCAGGAACATGGGCTCTTTAACCACCTCAAACGCAATGGCCAGAATGTTACGTTTCTTGGAGGACGGAAGTTCGTTGTAACCCTCATTCTTCAGTTTCTCCTCGACTTCCGTGCGGGAAAGTCCTTTAAGTTGTTTAGCTTGATCCTCTGTCAGCACCATACATCCTCCACTTTTTCATGACTTTATGAGATACTTCTCAAGTTTATAAATGTGGGCCAAATCCACATCGGCGCTGCCTGCGCCACCGGTCTCAAACGGATTATCCATATCTTTTATCAGCAACAAAATCCCTGTGATAAGAAAGGTGACTGTAAAAATTATCACTATCCCTATTAAATACAAATCAACGATGGAAAACAACAGGATAAGAAAAACAAATAAAACCGCCACTTGTGACAAGGCATAGGCCGAAGGCAGAAAATTTGTTTCTTCTATTGTATCGATTCTGTTTGAAATCCTTTCTATGTTGTTCAGCTCACCGCGCATTTTTAGCACATATGGCGGAGGCATGTTTTTAGCCGCCATTACCTTTATATCATCGTCTATCTTCTCGATGATTTCTCCAATTTCCGTCTGCTTCCACGTGTTCGATTCAAACTGTTTAATGATCACACTGATTAAACAGTTGAGGTGAGAAATCGCGCGGCCGGTTTCTTCTTTTGCCGTAAACTCCAAAAGTTCAAAATCCTTGTGCAGCGCTTTGATCGATGCCGCCAATTCTCCCGGAATTTTCTCACTTTCCTTAAAATCAGTCATTACGCCAGTCAATAAGATCGCCATTGTAAAAATGACACCACTGATTAATGCCGATATCAGGGGATCAACTCGAATAAATTCCAGATTCAAGCTATGCAGAACGAATTTAACACCTGCCAGAACCGCCGCCACGGCCACTGCTTTAATTACAATCATCCATTTGTTCACGTATTTTCTCCTGTTTTTCGTTGTCATTTTTTGCCTTTCAAATCCGTATATTTTATATTCCACCTCTCAGAGAATTGGTAACCCGGCATACTGATTAATGGTTACATCGCTTATTATAGCCCGCGCGAATTTCCATCTGAACAGGCACGTATCAATCCTTGGGACGCGTTATCTCTTTTTAAGATGAATTTAGAAAGAGAAGGGTGGGGCTTTATTGGGATAGGTTTCAACAATCCGAGAATTAAATAATATGTTTTTCCCTTTCGATGCAACGCCGGACAGGCATAGAATAATCACTGTCACTAAAAAAGGGTTGCTTGCGACGGCAGGGACAGAATCGATTTTAATTTTGCTATACGTCCCGGAAAGAGATGTTTTAACTTTACAAATGAAACAAGCTGGAAATAAAAACGCGTTGTCATGATGATGAAAAGAGATGGCTACGACACCCAGAAAAAAACCAAAAAGC
>JBDKUG010000334.1:0-2974 GCA_039679815.1 Smithella sp. | reverse complement strand
GATGTAAACCCGGCTGCTCAAAGGGCGATAGGCAGGACAAAGGAAGAACTGCTAGGCAAAGTTTTATGGGAAGTATTTCCCCAATTGCGGACAAGCGAAATCTATAACGGCTATCTGCGGGTTGAATCAACCCGGGAACCGGTGCACTTTGAATCGTACTCACCTGTGACCGGCCTCTGGCAGGAGTTCCATGTTTATCCTGTGGAGAACGGCTATATTGCTTACATACGCGATGTATCCGTCCGCAAGCATGCCGAAGAGGCGTTGCGCCGGAGTGAATCTCTCTTGCGGGCCATTACCGACAACAGCCCTGATCCGATCTTCATGACGGACAGAAACGGACGATATATAATGGCCAATCCCGCGACTCTGGCCACGATCGGCAAGCCGGCAGAGAAAGTGATCGGTAAATCCGAGGAAGAATTTTTAGATGACCCGGAGATGGGGCGGGCATTAACGGAAGTTAACCGACGAATAATGGAGTCCGGACAAACAGTGGTCTACGAAGAGACTCTTCACTATCCGCATGGCAGTCGGACTTTTCTCTCCTCCAAAACGCCGTACTGCGACCAGAACGGAAAGGTCATCGGTCTGATCGATATCTCCCGCGACATCACGGAACGCAAGCAGATGGAGGAAGCCCTTCAGAGGTCCAAGGACGAACTGGAGATCAAGGTGCAAGAGCGGACACGCCAGCTGTCTGAGGCAAATAAGGCCTTGCGAGTTGAAATAGATTGTCGCCGGCGCATCGCCGAAGAGCTGCGAAAATCCGAAGAGGCCTATAGGCTGCTTGTCGAACTTAATCCTGTTGGAGTATTCCGTCGGGTTCATGACCCGGTTACCATGGAGTCCAGGCGCCTGCACTGCAATGAGGCGCAGCTGCGGATTCTCGGCTATTCCTCTCCGGACGAGTATTTGAAAGATGATCCGGCGGATCAGCTTCTTTTCAAGGCGGACTGGAACAAATACACTGCATCACTCCTTAAAGACGGCAAGGTCGTCAATTTTCCAGCACAGATGAAGAGAAAGGACGGCCGGATAATCTGGGTCCTCCTGAACTCAACTGCACGCTCCCATGAAGGGCAGATACTTGTGGAAGGCGCAATGACTGATATTACCGAACAGAAGAAGACTGAGGAACGGCTGCGGTCGGCTCAAAAGAAGTTAAGGGCCATGGCATCGGAAATCGTTCTCGCTGATGAGCGCTCAAGGCAGCACCTCGCCACAGAACTCCACGATACCGTTCTGCAGACGCTGGGAGCCGCTAAGATGAGATCCGAGATTCTCCTTCAATATATCCCTGAAGACGGCATCGGGTATCATACAGAACTGCAGAATATGCTTTTGAAGTCCATTACCCAGGCGAGGATGATAATGACAGAGATGAGCCCGCCTGTCCTGTATGAACTGGGCTTCATCCCCGCATTGGAGTGGCTCTCCGAGCACATGCAACGACAGCACGACATTGCGGTCAGGTTTGAGACTGAGAAGGAATACATGCGGCTTGCCCGTGAAATTCAGGTCTTGCTTTTCCAGGCCACACGGGAACTACTAATGAATGTTGTCAAACATGCCAGGGCGAAAAATGTGCTCGTTAAAGCCTCCTCTGTTGGCGAAAAGGTAAGGATTGAGGTTATCGACGACGGAAAAGGATTTGATAAGCGACAAGCGTTTCGTTCGGATATTCAAAGCGGCGGGTTTGGGCTGTTCAGTATACGTGAGAGGTTAAGGCATTTCGGCGGGCATTTGTCAATTCGTTCCAAGCCAGGAAAAGGAACTTATGCAATAATGACCGCTCCTCTGACGGAGAGTAACGAAATAAACTATGATAGAATAAATATCTGGCGGAATTGTAAGCCTCTACTGGGGTTTGGCGCAATGCACAATAGCCTGACCATGAATTTTGAGAAGATCGCCTTCATTTCAAATGGAAATATTAAGTTTTTAATAAATTACTGACTTTTCTCGTAGTACCTGAACTGAATTACCAGCCCAGTAGATTATGATCTGATTGCGTTTGCAGATTTCCAGGAGAAATCTTCTGGATTGCGAACTGCGATGGCCATTTCTTCCAATAAATATTCAAATTTTGCCCCAATATACCCCAGTATAATTGAAAAACACTCGATTTCAGGGTTAAAATGATGAATATATTTAAGAAAATAGAGGTTTTCTTAAAAATAATGATTGTTGACAAAAATGAGGAAATTTGCTATAATAACAACAAGTTAAGCAGAAAATAAAACATTTATATTTTGTCTTTATTTGAAAAGGCTGCCGTTATTCGTGCAGCCTTTTTTATTAATAAAGGAAAGATTACCGGGAAGGAGGTGATGGGTATGAGGATTATAATATTTCCTCTAAGAATACCTTTAGCTTTTTAATTTTGTTTCTTTTGTTTTCTTTCATTAACTGGGAAATTCTGATCAACACCGCTTCTCTCTCATCAGAAACCGTTTCAATATCGCTATCTAAAAACAGGAAAAGATCGGAGAGGGCGACATCAAAGATCTCGCAGAGTTTAGCCAAGGTCTCAATGGTTGGGTTGACCATTCCCCTTTCGAGCCTGCCGTAATAACGATAGGAGAACCCCCATTTCTCCAGGTCCTCCTGTCTTAGACCTTTAGCCAAACGCAATTGCTTCAGGCGTAAACCAA
Organism: Smithella sp.; assembly: GCA_039679815.1. GTDB lineage: Bacteria > Desulfobacterota > Syntrophia > Syntrophales > Smithellaceae > UBA8904. The sequence continues at coordinate 317 of JBDKUG010000334.1, read as the reverse complement.
GCTGTTTTTTAAGAATATCACTGCTCATATTAGGTCTCCGGGAAAGTTTATACTTTAACGAATGGCCCTAATACAGGCACCTAAGGGTAAGATGATGTTGTAAAAAGCGTCTTATAGGTGATATATAACAAACTATAGTACAGAATCTAATTACATAAGAGGCGATTATGATGCGGATGAAAATTGTCGGTGTGCTAGTCGTTATTGCAGTATTCACGTTATCGTTTAGTTATGCCGCGGAACCGGAAAAGATGGCGAAAGTTATAGCAACGGGTGTTGGAATTGACCTTGACAAAGCCAAACAGAACGCCATTCGT
>JBDKUG010000014.1:0-2776 GCA_039679815.1 Smithella sp. | reverse complement strand
TTATTGAGAGCCATCTCCAGAGCTGCCACCATGTTGAACATCATACAATTAGTGTGACCGATGTGGCGGCCGGAAAGCGTGGGCTCCACGCAACCTGTCGCCGACCAGTCCCGCAAATGTTCCGCCGGATAATTAAATTCCGCCAGAGAGGCCATGACAGCTTCGTCATTGTGGATTGAAGGAGTTGCGGTGGTATTTAAATTCACCTCGCAAAGCCGCTTCAAGTAAGTTTCGCTGTTTTTTCCACGGTTATAGCGGGCATTGACATTGGGATCCCGGATGGAGAGCATCTCCGTGACTTTCAGAAAGATATAGGTCATATCATTGACCGCGTCTTCGCCATCAGGCGTCACACCGCCAAGGGTAATGGCCTGATCGGAGGAACTGCCGCCGAACAGGTAGTTGCCGATGTCCGGTATTAAAGGCAGGTGGTCTGTGCAGCGCATATAAAAACAGCCAATCAGTTCAACGGCGTGCTTTATGTATTTCCGCTTCTCTTCTTCACCGGTAATTTTTTCCATGTCGGCCAGAAAATAAGGTTGAAGCCATTGATCCAGCCGTCCCAGCGAAAATCCTGCGTTGGTGTTTTCCATGTGCACTCCGACCCACATGATCCACATTGCATTGACGGCTTCATCAAGCGTGACACAGGGATTCTCCGGAACGCGCTGGCAGATATCGGCCAGATGGATCAACTCATTTTTGCGGCCGGGATCCGTTTCCTGTTTCGCCAGGCACGCGGCCTCAACGGAAAGATTTTTAGCATAGGCATTGATTCCCACAAGGCTGATCTTCATCGCGCGCAGTGTATCGAGCTTTTGTTTTTCAGACTCTGGCGTCTCGCCCAGTTCCCTGTCAATCTTCGCGATAATGCCTTTGGTACCAAGCTTTAATATTTCAGGATAATTTAAAATGGTGTGAGACAATGCGACGGTTTTCCATAAGAAGCAGGCGGCAAAGCGCTCATCGAGCTTTTGACACAGCGGATAATCTTTACGGTCTCTTACCCATTGGCGAAAGTTGCGATGCAGCCAGAAAGGAAACACCTTGTTGTGGAGAACATCCACTGTTTCGGGAGTCACGTCGTATGGATTCAGTGGCCTGTAGGGCGCGGTCAACAGTTCTCCCCAGATCATCGTGCCATGGGCGTCCGGATAGATGATGACCCCTATTTCTTTTGTGGTATTTGTTCCTGCAATCAAGTCATTCTTTCTGATGATGGGTTTTCTGTTTTCCATGAGATATTTGAATGCCTGTGCCTGACGGAGCTCGGCAACCATAGACCTGCCGTTTTTATCGGTTTCAAACCCATTTTCCCTGTACCATTTGGTCAGGATCTCCGCCCGTTCATGGCATATTACCGGACGGGTCTTTAAGTGGATATCCAGAAAATCCTTTAATCTGGGGAAGTCGTGCAGGGAATATTCCGAAAGATACGGTTCGGGTAAATACCTGACACCGGGATCGACAGATCCGGCCTTGAGCTGCCGAAGTTTTTTGGAATCAATGCTGTTTTTTGCCGCAGCTGAGGCATCGTATTTTCGATTTTCCAATTTTGTTTCTTTTTTCAGTTTAGCAATATGGATGTGTTTTAAAAGAAGCGAAAGGTAAAAGTTAATTAATTGAAGGTAACCAAGATTACCGTGCATGACGATTCTGTTTTCCATCAAGGCCAGCATCAGCCTGTTGGGAGGTTTTGTAGCTGCTTCCTTGACGGCGTTTTCATCTGCAAAAATAAGCTGCGCATCCATTTGGGGAGGCATATTTTTTAAAACAATGACTTTCCCGTTTTCAAAGCGCATTGCCTGTTCTACACTCCCACTTTCAGTTTTTATACCGAAGGTGAAATTCAGCCAACCGTCATCACCCTTCAGATACTTTTTTAATGACGGGCGGGTATTGAAATTTAAAGCAAAGAATTTAAAAAAAAGATTAGCCAGCGTGTTGGTATAACTTTTAGAAACTTTTTGTGCTGTTGCCTGCATGGAATACCTCCCCGTCATCACAATGACTTTGTTTGAATAAGCGTTTATTCACCATTAAAATTTGCTTTCATTTTCGTGATATCTTCGATCATATCTGAAGTTCGCTTTTGGATGAAAGAACCTACATCATCCAGCACTTCGTGAAACAGACGGCTGTTCGTCAGCGTGACAAGACCGTGAAGGTCAGACCAGAATTTGACGACCTGATATAAAACAATATGATCCTTCCTCTTTTCCTTCACGGGAATGTAAGCGGCGATGGTTTCAGTAAAAAGAGAAAGGCATTTCAACGCATTCTGTTTTTCGCTATGGGCGAGAGGTTCTATGTCAGTGCCCACGTAGTCGAGATATTTGGGAGTGTGCAGATTGAACATGATATCGTAGTAGCCGGGATTGGTCAGCCCGAATTCAATATAAGCGCGGACCATGGCTTTCATTATTGTTTCAATATCGTTAAATGGAGCCGCATGTTTTGTCAGAAGGGCATAGAGCTTCTCGAACCCGCGTATCCTGATCATTAAATTGATTTCATTTTTATTGGTGTAATAATTATAAATGGTCGTGGCCGTAACACCCAAACGGGACGCTATTTTACGCACGCTTAAGTTATTAAATCCTTCCGCGATGATGATGTCAAGCGCGGTATCCAGAATCCTTGCCCTGGTGTTGTCTATTTCTTCCCTCGTCATGGGCGCCTTAGGCATGATCGTCTCCTTTTATAAAAATAACGCTGTTAATGTAACGGCGTTATCATAAAGAGTCAAGAAATCTTATTCATCCCGCCGCTATGC
>JBDKUG010000348.1:0-7440 GCA_039679815.1 Smithella sp. | reverse complement strand
CCCGGAACCGGTTCCTGTAAAGTGCTTTCAATGATTGCGGGACGGACAATGGTAAGTGTGGAGTCCGAGAGCTCCTCCATGATGATTTGTTCACCAAGCCACTTTGTGAACGTGTACGTGTCGTTCCAGCCATATCGGTGGGATTCTTTTGAACCCAGTTCAACCAGGCGTTCAGCAAGTTGATCGGACTCATGGCAGTTTTCTTCAACCTTCCTGATCTTTTTCTCAAGCTTTGCAATCAGCGGGCGGACCTGATAAAAGCCTTTCGCGTTTCTTGTGAAGCCCTTGCTGACGGGGACAACGACTTCTTCCCGGCAGTCCCCTGTATTGAAGCCGTTCACGTAACAGGTTGATACATGGACCATAGGGATGTTTCCGGCCGCCTTGACCAGATTCGCAAGATTGAGCAGGCTCAGGGTATTGATTTTTAACGCCTTCTGCAGCTGCTCACGGAAATCTACGGAGGCTGCTACATGGAGGACAATGTCAATACGTCCGGCAAGCTGTCTGAACTCTTTCCTGTTCAGTCCGAAATTCTTTTGGGTCAGCTCGCCTGTGACACATTCAATCTTTTCCTTGCAGAATTGCCTGAAAAAGGCAGGGCTTTCATCTTTGAGGCGGTCGAAGATAGTGGATAACGCGATCTCATGCTCAAAGCGCTCCCTGGCCGTGGGATACTTGTCGTCTCCACGAACCAGCAGGATGATCTTCTCGACATCCGGTATGTCACGGATGATTTTTTCAATGACAACTTTTCCTAAGAACCCTGTTGTCCCGGTGATCAGAATTCGTTTACCGGCCAATTGTTCCTTGACAGATATTTCATTTTTGGGGTGCATGAACAGGCTCCTTTTTAGCTTCTTAGCTTTAGTTTGAATCAAATTCCTTCATCGCTGAAGTTGGCAAGTGTATGACACAGTTTTTTTGAAAAGTCTCACTAGTTTACTCGGGGTATTCTACAAGTGTCATGCTAGTATTCGGCCCCAATATCTGACCGTCGGGTTTTTTTAATAATCTAATAAATTCAATTATTTGATGAAAAAATGGAAAAATCGAAATCCGAAATAATGAGGGTAGGTTTTAGGTACAATGGAGTATTTCAGGAGGTGAGGAAAGTGAAAAAAAATTATGAAAAAAACGATACAGGAAGCCGGTTCGCATTGCCCGTGCCCGGTTGGATATTCAATCAGTCGATGTTAGAATAACAGCAATCAGTAAAATTATATTTATTTTCCTAGCATTTCCAATGAGTTGACTACGTCAGGCCACTACCATGTATCAACAATGATAGATTTCCATTCTATTGCCACTTTTTTATTTGAAACTAAATCTTTCCTGTAACCGGTGGCTTCGATCTTAAAGTCAGAAGTATTTTTTATCCTTGTTCCTTTCACTGTCATTTCTTCTTGTGTCCTTCTTGATGCACCGGCGGGAACCATCAAGAAATATTGTGGTCCATTGCGCATCTTTTCTGTCTAATATTTTTAAATCGACATACAAAAATCTATTCTCAATTTTTTTGCCGTCCTCATAAATTTCGATAAAAAAATTCTGCGGAGGTATCTTGATGTAATTTGCCTTATCGGACAACATCCCCTTTACCGGCGCCAATAAGGCAACGATTAACAGAATGATCAATAGAAGTTTTTCATGTTATTCTCCTTCAATCATTTGTTAGTTTATAAAATCATCTGACATTTAAGTCAATGAAATAACGTCTTTTCAGACAACGGATCAGAATATGGTCAGAAATGAAAAAAGGAGTTAACCGCAAACGGCTAACCCCTTGATATAATTGGTGCGCCCAGCAAGATTCGAACTTGCGACATCCAGATTCGTAGTCTGGCGCTCTATCCAGCTGAGCCATGGGCGCACTTTTTTTACTTGACGACGCAGCCCTATAGCACATTATTAGCGCGATGCAAAATGAAAATATGACTGCTTAGTGACACAGAGAGGGCCTACCCCTGGGGTGTTTTTACGCCGCTGCACGGCCTCCGGTCCGCTCAATGATCATCCGTACAAGTCTGCGAAGGGATGCCTTCTATGGTGATCATGCGTTTCATTTCATTCGCTCCGATCTGAGATTAACGATGTTTGCCCCGCGGACGGAATTCGTCAGGACAATCTGTTCCGCGCTTTTCAGGTCTTTAAGATAAAGTATTTTTTCTACGGCATGGAGCTTCCTGGTCATCACCTGCCTGGCGATGCCGTTTAATAATCCGCAGGAAAGAGGCGGCGTGTACCACTTGCCTTTTAGCAGGATGAAGATATTGGATATCGCGCCTTCAGTAATTTCATCTTTTTCGTTTTGAAAAACAACATCAAAATACCCCCGGGCCGAGTATCTTTTAAATTCTTCATTGTATAGTTTCCGGTGGGTCGTCTTGTGATATAAAAAAGGATCGCCGGAATTTGTTTTGCGCTCAGAAACGGCAATAAATAAAGAGGACGCAGAAAGTGAAACAGCCGGCTGATGCTGAATCGAAATATCCCCATCGGGTTTCAGGAGAAGACGCAGGCGGATCCTTCCGGATAATTTTGCCGCGTCTGAGTTTAGCGCAGCTTTTATTTTATCAACAGGGCACGCGATGGAAAAGTAGCGAGCTGATTCTTTTAAGCGCCGCAGATGACGGCTTAAATATTTTATCTTTCCGTCCGTAAGAAGCATGGTTTCAATGAGCGCAAATTCCGGCATGGTGCCGGTCAGAAATTGTCCCTTGAGCCTGCATTCCTCAAATTCATCTTTTGGCCGGGAATCATACACAATGCCTCCTCCGACGCCCATCCGGGCCTGATATTTATGGCCGGACTGACGTCGGAGATCGATGGTCCGGATGGCGACATTAAAAACAACCTGACCGTCCGGTGCGAAGTAACCAATGGCGCCGGTGTAGATATTTCTTGGCTCGCGTTCCAGATCGCTGATAATTTTCATGCTCCGGATCTTCGGCGCGCCGGTCACAGAGCCGCAGGGGAAAAGGCTTTTGACCATGTCCAATATTTTGATTTGCGGCCGGAGCCTGCCGGTCACGGTGGAAGTCATCTGCAGCAGGGTTTCATACTTTTCCACTTCGAAAAGTTTTTTTACTCTCACTGAACCGGGCAGACAAATCCGGCCCAGATCGTTTCTGAGCAGATCTACAATCATGACATTTTCGCTTTGATTTTTCGTGTCATGGCTCAACCAGCGGGAGGAAGTCGATAGCGGAGAAGTGCCCTTCATCGGTTTTACCATGATGTTTCCCCTGGCATCTACGCGGAAAAAGAGTTCCGGCGAAAGGGAAATAACGGTATTATCGTCAAAGTGTATGAGCGCCGAGTAGGAAACTTTCTGAGACTGTTTGAGCTGCTCGTAAAAACCGGCAATGTCCCCGATGAAATGAAAATCATACCGGGACGTGTAGTTGATCTGGTAAGTCTCTCCCCGTGCGATACAGATTTTTATTTTCCGGATCGCTTTTTCGTACTGCCGGAAGTCGACGGCCAGCCGGGGTTCTGAAAAGAAGAAAGACCGGTTTTCACGTTTATCATCGCGGGGCAATCGCCGGAGCGGTTCCGGATAAACACCGAACCACAGCAGAGGGTAGTCGGGCTTCGGGCAGCACTGGCGGAGGGATTCTTCAAGAAAATAGCCCATCTCGTAGGCAAAAAAACCGGCCAGGTAAAAGCCTTTTTCCCTGCAGTTTTCCATTTGCAGAAAACACTTTTGCAGTTGGGCTGGTTTGCGGCAGGTGATGACTTCCACCGGATCGGTAAACAGGAAGTTTCGCGAATTATCCCTGTCCCTGCGAAGTGTTTCCAGCAAGACGATGTTGTTTGTCAAATTCATCACGGGTCTTTAACATTCTTTTGCTGGAATTTGCTATAATATCGAAGCTGAAGAGGGTTAGTTCCAATGCTCAAATGGTGTCCTCCGATTCCTTAAACCATCAGTTCATAATGAATTGTTTAATGATGATGGTGATTCTCATGACCGTTTTCCGGAGAGCAGCACAGAAGCTGCCCGTGATTGCAGCTGTTGCATTCGAACTGAAGCGTCGGGTGATCAATATGAAATTCGCCGGCCAGTGTTATTCTTACTTTTTCCGCCAGTTCGTCGACGCCGCCCAGCATCTGATCGGGCACGGTTATGTGAACGGCAAGGGCGATGCTTTCACTGGACGGATTCCAGACATGCAGATCATGAATTTCCAGGACGCCGTCAATGGCTTCCAGTGATTTCTGAATTTCTTCCAGGTCAATCCCCGGCGGCGTCGCGTTCATCAGGATGAGAAAACTGTCTTTTAACAAACCCCATCCGCCATACAGGATCATAGCGACAATCAGCCAGGAAAACAGCGGGTCAAGCCAGTACCAGGGTTTAAACATCCAGAGAATTCCAAGCGCCGCGACGCCCAGTGAAGTGGCGGCATCGGTCATCATATGCAGAAACGCGCTTTTCATGTTCAGGTTGACTTTTGATCCGGCATGCAAAAGCAAAGCGGACAGAATATTGCCGGCAAAACCAAGCAGGGCGATCCAGATCACCAGTTGACCGGCAATCGGCTGCGGCTCGCGGAATCTCTGCCAGGCCTCTGCAGCAATGTAAAAGCCCGCCCCGTATAACAGGGCCACGCTGAACAGCGTGGCAAATATCTCCACGCGCTTGAAGCCGAATGTGTGTTTTAACGTCGGCGGGCGTTTCCCGATCACCAGTGCCGCGTAGTTGATCGCCAGGGATATAAAATCGCTTAAATTATGCAGGGCGTCGCTGATCAGCGCCATACTGCCGGACAGGATGCCGCCGTAAATCTGAACCGCCGGAATGACCAGATTCATCAGCATGGAGGCAACCAAACGGTTCCCCCACGTTTTTTCGTTGTGATGGTGGTTATGCCGTCCTGTTGTCATCATTGGTTCCGTCCAGAATTTTCAAGCCCAGGTCAATTGCACTGTGGCTGCCGAAGAGAACCAGCTGATCACCGGCCTGAAAAATAAAATCGGCGGGCGGGTTGGTAATGGTCTGGTTGTCGCGGATAATGTTGATGATCATTACGCCCGATTGCGCCTTTAGATTGACGTCGCGGATGCTTTGCCCGATAACCGGATTTTTGGCCGCGATGAAATACGTTTCAATGGTGCCCTGCGCCAGAAGCTGGCTGATTTCGTCAAAGGCTTCCTGGGTGTACCGCACCTCCCGGAGGACACCATAGGATTTGTTCCGGATGATGTTGCCCTGGGTTAAAATGATGCTGTTGGGAATGTGAAACATTTTAAGAACCCGGCTGAAGATCTGGATGGATGTTTCAAACTCCTCGGGAATGACGTCGTCGGCGCCAAGCGCCAGCAGGTCTTCAATATCGGCTAAATATTTTGTACGGACGATCACATGCAGATTCGGATTGAGCGCCTTGGCATTGGACAGGCAGGTTTTGGTGAGGAAACGGTCGGAAATGGCGATCACCATGACGCGTGCCGCTTCCACGTTGGCGCGGCGCAGTATTTCCACGCTGGATGCATCACCCCAGATCGTGTTTTTGTCCCCTTTGTTTTTTGCCTTTTTAATTTTCTGGAAATTCAGATCGATGACGGCATAGTTAATCGCGGTTTCCTTTAAGACCCGGACCAGATTTTTCCCGTTGAGGCCCATGCCGCAGATGATGACATGATTTTTTGCATCGATGCGATGAGCTGGCGCCGAATCATCGGTTACCCTGTACAACTGCTTCCGGGCCAGGATGTAATAAACCGCTGCAACCAGCAGGGGCGTCAGGATGAAGGTCAGGACCGACGCGCCGATGAATGTCTGATAAATCTGGCTGGAAATGATGTTGTTTTTGAAGCCCTGAGATGCCAGGACAAAGGAGAATTCGCCGATCTGCGACAATAAAATGCCGGACAACAGCATGACGCGCAGCGGATAGCCGAGCAGCCGGACCAGTCCGAACATGACGGTCGCTTTGATCAGTATGATGAAAAAGGAAATCAGAATAATGTAGACCGCGTTTTCCCGAAGAAAATCCAGATTGAGAATCATGCCGAACGACACGAAAAACACAGACAGGAAGACATCCCTGATCGGGTTGATGTCGCTAAGGATTTGATGCGTAAATTCCGTGTTGGAAAGAGCGAGCCCCGCCAGAAACGCGCCGATGGCCAGCGACAGGCCCAGAGATTCCGTGATCCAGGCGATGCCCATCGCGATGACCACAGAGGCAATGACCAGCACGTCGCGCATTTTCATGTTGACCAGCCGCTCCAGAATGAAGGGGACAATATAACGCGCCGCCACCAGCAGGCAGGCAATGATGAGGATGGATTTAGCCAGTTTCCAGAGGATCGCCGGTGCGCCGGGTCCGCTGCCACCGGCCAGAAACGGAATGAGCAGCATCATCGGTACGACCATCATATCCTGAAAAAGAATGACACCGATGGAAATTCTTCCCTGCGGCGAATTTTCGTCGCTGCGGTCTTTCAGAATCTTCAGGATCAGGGCGGAGGAGCTGTGAACCAGAATAAAGCCGATAAAAATGGACTGGCTGACACTCAACTGCATGGTCAGCCCGATCGCCATACCCACGACAAATGTGCACAGGATTTGGAGGCCGCCTGTCAGGAGAATTTCCATCAGGTGCTTCAGGAAACGGGACAGCTGGATTTCGATGCCGATGGTGAAAAGCAGAAAGGCGACGCCGATATCAGCCATAAGCTGGATGCCTGCTACATCGTCAATCAGTTTCAGACCGAACGGCCCGATGAGTATGCCGGTAATGAGAAATCCGATGATGGAGGGCAGTTTAATTTTATTAAAAATGTAAATAACGGGGATGGAGAAACCGAGAATGATAATCAGCTGGTGAAAAAATTTCAGTCCATCCATAGGAATTTCCGATCGTTTAAGGCCGTTTTGCAGTGACGGTTATACGCGATTTGTCCTTTTTGGTATTTTAAGCATCTCTTTTCATATATTTACCATTGATTGGGAAATTTTCCAATCAAACATATTCATGAATAATTTTGATTGACAAAAACGCCGTGAAAAATTAATATGCAGCCAAATCCTTTATTTAATGGTGTTTTATAGATGAAGCTGATTGTCCCTGTGGAAATAATAATAACCGGCATCATTATTTGCTTCCCCGCAGGAGGCCTGGCAGTGGAATAGCTGTATATTCCCATAAACAAAATTCCAAACCGCTGCCAGGGAAACCGGGCAGCGGTTTTTTTTGAAAGAGAGGCATGAATGACGAAAAACCAGATCTTGATTTACGATACAACTCTGCGCGACGGTACGCAGGGTGAACAGGTAACCTTTTCCGCGGAAGAAAAACTGCGTATCGCGCAGCGGCTGGACGACGTTCACTTCCATTATATTGAAGGCGGCTGGCCCGGGTCCAATCCAAAGGACATGCGTTTTTTTGAAATGGCAAAGGCGGTGAAGTTCAAAAACGCGAAATT
>JBDKUG010000028.1:0-8706 GCA_039679815.1 Smithella sp. | reverse complement strand
TCCGAAACGGTTGAGGAATAAAACGTCCGTCGTTTTTGATTTGACCAGTTTCGGGCGGGCTTCGTCCACATAACGACGGACACTGTCGTAAGCTGTCTTGCCGATAGGCACAACCCGTTCCTTGCTGCCCTTTCCCATAACTGTCAGAAAACCAACCTGCCAGTTAATACTGTTCATTGTCAAACCGGCAAGCTCCGAAACGCGCAGTCCCGTGGCATAAAGAAGTTCCAGCATCGCGCTGTCCCTCAGCGCCAGGGGCGTCCGTTCACCCGGCTGGGACAGAATCAGGTTCTTTTCTTCTTTGCTCACTGTGTCGGGCAGACGCATCCAGACTTTGGCCAGTTCAATATTGGCCAGCGGCGATTGATCCACCAGTTTTTCCTGCAGCAGAAATTTATAAAACCCCCTCAGAGCGGCAAGCGACCGGTTCATCGAATTGGCCGACAATCCTTCGCCCTTGATCTGCACGAGAAACTCAACGACCGTTTCGGGAACGGCAGACCGCGGATCCGCTATCCCCTTTTTTTCCAGAAAGGAAATATAGCGGTTCAGATCCCGCCCATACGCCTCCAGGGTATTGCCCGCCGCCCCTTTCTCAATCAGGAGATAATTGTAATACTTGTTCAATAAGTCCCGCATGGACGGTTTTTACGCAAATATCACGTTTATGTAAAGTTTTTTTGTTGACATAACCGCCGATCTTGTAGAAAAGTGAAACATCATTCTCAGCTTGGGGAGGAAAAATGAAAAAAATCGTCATTGCTTCCGATCATGGCGCCGTCGATCTTAAAAACGACATCGCCGACTTTTTAAGAAAAAAGAATTTTGAGGTCACAGATATCGGAACCGAGGGGCCTGCCTCAGTGGATTACCCGGATATCGCGCTAGCCGCTTGCAATGAGTTTAAAAAAGGCGGCTATGATTTCGGTGTGCTGCTGTGCGGCACAGGCATCGGGGTCACAATTGCCGCAAACAAAGTAAAAGGCATCCGCTGCGCGCTCATTTTCGACCTTTTCACCGCAGAAATGGCCAGAGCCCACAATGATGTCAACTTCATCGCTTTCGGCGGCAGAATCAAATATGCCGTGCCGGTCCATGAGATGATCGAAAAATTTATCGGCACATCCTTCGAGGGGGGTCGTCATGAGCGGAGAATCGCCAAAATGATGGCTATTGAGGAGCAGTGCTGATGTTGAGAACCATTTTCCCCGCCAAAGGCAGACCGACTCACCTGACGTCGGCTCTCCTGCATAAATCGTGTTGACATAAGGGGCATTTTCAGGCATGGACAACTGCCAAGGGAGTGATTTTCACCATTTTTATATTCAGATCCTCGAATTTTGTTGTACAGGCCTATCAAGACATGAATTGATGCAATGCGCACAAAAGGACATTCATGACATTCACACGGCACAAAGTGAACAGCAGAGTAGTCCAGGATCTGAAAAAACGATCCACCATCGGCATCATTTTCTATATCATTTTATCCGTCATCGTGATCTGCGCCGATGGCTTTTATTCAAGACAACCTTCCGCTTCCCTGATCTTTTTTTTCTCCAACCTGGGCATTTGCCTGTTTCGCCTGATACACTTGAAGATAGCCAGGGAAACGGGCGATAATTACGAAACATTCAATAGAGGCGTCTTTTATGTCAGCGTCGTCATCACCGCCCTGGTCTGGGGATGGATGCTTGCCTATATCAACATCCTGGACGGAGAGTATGTCACGAATCTGCTTATTTATTTGTGCATCTGCGGTTTGTGCGCAGGGGGTGTGGTCGCTTTCATTCCCTACCGCACGCTGTCCATTATTTTTAACATCGCAATATTGATGCCGGTCGTCATAACCCTTTTAGTGAAAGGGTTGAATCCACCTCTTATCATCATGGTCTGTTTGTTTTCAATATACATGGTTTTGATCGCCATTCGCGGGAACAAGGAGTACTGGGATGCCCTGGAAAATGAATATCTTCTGGAAATAAAATCCCGGGAATTGGCGCATTTGAGCAATACGGACGTACTGACCGGCCTGTCGAACCGGCGGCATTTTAATGACGTTCTGGACCGGGAATGGAAACGGTCGGGACGCAATAAGAGCCTGCTTTCCCTCATCATCCTGGATGTCGATTATTTCAAAAAAATCAATGACACCTATGGCCATCAGGTGGGAGATGAATATTTAAGGAAATTAGCCGAAACACTGGCTTCCGTTTTCAAAAGGGATTCTGATATTGTGGCCCGGTACGGGGGGGAAGAGTTCACTGTGCTCCTCGTTGACATTGATGCCACACACACGCTGCAGCTGACAGAAACGGCCTTACACAGTATTGCAACCATGTCCATCGATCAACAGGGTGAGAAAATCGGCACCACCATCAGCGCCGGGGTCAACTGCTGCATTCCAGACCACAACACCCTATCGGACGCCATTATCCTGGGCGCCGATAAAGCTCTATACATGGCAAAACAGAGAGGAAGAAATCAGATTGTTTTTTTTGAAGGATAAACGAACAGGCTCACCGTCAGCCTTTCTTTCTTTTCAGGATAACCGTTTTTTCATTTCTTTTAACGGCGTCGCACCGGATTGCCGGCAGTTGTGACTTGACTTCCATCAAACATCAATGATATTTTTGACCCACGGCAAAACTATGACTGATTTCCTTGACAAAAAAAAGATTCGTCAGGTCTTCCGAAATGTCCAGAAGCATCGGCAGATTCAAGCGCTCATTCGTCAATTTTCATCCAATAAAGGGGACATTCGCCTGACGGCCCTCGATCAGGTTGACCTGTCCTCCTGCCGGAATGTGCTGGAGATGGGCTGTGCGTTCGGCGCATTTACAGAAGCGCTGAAAGGAAGGCTCCACCCCGAAGCGGCCATCACCGGCATGGATATCATCGCCGAATATGAGCCTTTTTTCCTCGAAGCATGCAAACGGGCCGGTTATGCGGGAACATTTTCATCAAGCGGCGTCGGAGCTATAAAAAAATGTCCGGACGCCTCTTTTGATTTGATCATCTGCAGCTTCGCCCTTTATTTTTTTGTGGAGATGATCCCGGAAATAGCCCGTGTGTTGAAAAAAGACGGCACCTTCATCACCATAACACACGATCAGTACAACATGCATGAATTGATTGACCTCACCCGAAGGACCCTCGAAGAATACCAGATGCTTGCCAGTCATCAGTTTCTGCCCGTCGAGATCATCCTCAGGCAGTTTTCAGCTCAAAACGGCGAAGCATTACTCCGTCCGTATTTTGGCGGTATTCAAAAACTGGATTTCAAAAATTCCCTCGTTTTTCAACCCTGGGAGATTTATTTCTTTATCGAGTACTATCAGTTCAAAAGTCCTTTTTTCCTGTCCGGGACGAGTGCCCACAAAAAAAACATGGTCAACAAACTCTTGAATAAATTGCAGGACACCGTCACCGAAACCAAGGTCATCACCATGTGCAAGGATGATACTATTTTCATTTGCGCAAAGCCTCAGACTCCAAAGGGGACACCATGAAGAAAAAACGCAAATTCTGCATTTACTGCGGCGGACAAATAACCAAAAGCAGGGAAGACGATGTTCTCAGGGACTGCTGTTCCAATTGTCACTGTTTTTTCTACGACAATCCATTGCCGGTCGTATCCGCCATTGTGGACGAATCGAGGCGGATTCTCCTGGTCAAGCGCGACCGGGCGCCCTTTAAGGGTCACTGGTGTCTCCCAACCGGATTTGCTGAAGCGGGCGAAAGCATTGAAGATGCCGCGTTACGCGAATTAAATGAAGAAACGGGCGTCAAAGGCAAGATCAGCAGACTGCTGGACGTTGATTCATACAAAAGCCGTTTTTACGGAGACCTGCTTTTTTTGACCTTTGTTGTAGATAAAACGGGCGGCAAAGTTGCGGCCGGCGACGACAGCGCGCAGGCGAAGTTCTTTCCCATCGATGAGATTCCCCCCCTGGCGTTTCGGTCCAACCGGCGCGCGCTGGAAAGGTATATCAGGAGCAAAAAAGATTACTGGGCCATCCTTGACGCAATCGCGCACCGGGACGACAACAGGGCTCTTCCCCTCCAAAAGGCCGCCAATGCCCTGACCAGGCGGCTGCTCAATGTCATTTTAAAAAACAAGGGAAAAATGATCAATCAGTGGATAGAAGAAATGACGACCAGTCCTTCCACGGCCGAATATCACGGGCATGAAATTGCCGCTCTTTATAATATCTGCGATAAAATCATATCGCAGATTACGCTCTGGCTGGGAAATGCTTATGATATCGATCGCATAAAGAATTTTTATATAAAATTTGGATTGGAAAGAAAGAACGCCGGCGCTAAGATCAGCGGTGTGCTGAGTGCTTTGAGCCTGATCCGCAAGCACATCTGGGATGTGGCCCTTGCCCAGGGTGCTCTGCAAAAAAACCTCGATCTCTACATGACGTTTGAACTGCAGAGGCGCATGACTATTTTTTTCGATCTGGCCACTTTTTACATTACAAGGGGTTATGAAGAGCATGAAGCGGCCCGAAATACTTTCCCTGCAGAAAAACGACGCCGCAGGTCATCTTCTCAAAACTGAACTGGTGCTTCAAATGAATTCACCCGACAACCCGTAGCATCGGCGGTTTCGGTCATTGACGCACTCCCACCAGGCATGCCGCCTGCCATCATTATCTTATTGACATCAAATCAACGTCCGTGATAGAGGTGCACATAAGACTGCACTAAAGAATATACTGTCAATTTTGTTTATTAGACACATGATAACCATATTGCCGATGGATGAAGGAGTGGCCTTTGAAACTGCGCGATGTAAAAGATATCCTGGATGCCGAAGTCATCGTAGGTGAAGAAAACCTGGATATGGAAGTAAGAACAGCCTTCGGGGCTGACCTGATGAGTGATGTGCTGGCCTTTGCCAAATCCGGCAGCCTGCTGCTTACCGGATTGACCAACACCCAGGTTATCCGAACCGCGAATGTACTGGACATCGCCGCCATTATTCTGGTGAGAGCCAAACAGCCGTCTTCAGAAACAATCGCATTGGCCAGAGAGCTTAAAATTCCCATCCTTACCACCAAATATATTTTATTCGAAACCGCGGGCCGTCTCTACGCGAAAGGAATCGTCGGATGCCTGCCAAAAGTTGAAAATACAAGTGGGCGAAACTAATCAAAACCTTTACACAGGCAGCTTTACTATCGAAGGCGGTAATTTTAACTGTGCCGGTATTGTATCAACCAATATAAAATCCATCCTGAAAAAGCTGGGAATTCCCGGTGATCTGGTCCGAAAAGCCGCCATCGTTTCCTACGAGGCGGAAATTAATGTCGTGTCCTATGCCAAAAAAGCCGTCGTCAATCTGATGGTGATTCCCGGCTCGGTGAATATCGAGGTCATCGACGAAGGTCCGGGTATTCCCAACATTGAACTGGCGATGCAGGAAGGCTGGTCCACTGCCAATCAAAAAATACGGGAAATGGGTTTTGGCGCGGGCATGGGTCTTTGCAATATTAAAAATTATTCTGATGAATTCCACATCTCATCGGAAATCGGCAAAGGCACCCATCTGAAAATGATCATTCAAACACCGTAATCTTTTACAAAGGGTTCAATCATGAAAATTGAAAAACTCGTTCAGGCACTGAAATTAGAGGTCACGTGCGGCAAAGATTATCTGGACAGGGAAGTGACCGGCGGCTACACGGGAGACCTCCTCAGTGACGTCATGGGCAATTCCAAAGAAGGTTACATCTGGATCACCCGTCAGGTGCATCAAAATATCGTCGCGGTCGCCAGCCTCAAGGAACTGGCGGGAATCATCCTGATCAATTCCTGCCAGCCGGCTCCCGACACGCTGGAAAAAGCCGAGGGTGAAAAGATTCCTGTTATGGTGTCGGGTTTGCCCGCTTTTGAGATCTCGGGTCAGATTTACAATCTGCTGACGTCAACCGGCTGATTCCCTGGACCATCCCCCCAGAACAGGCCCGGTCGCTTACGGATTCCAACGGTGAAAGCCGATGTTGAAAGTTTTCAATTGCGATCTTCATATTCACACGTGCCTGTCGCCCTGCGCGGAACTTGACATGCATCCCCTGGCCCTGGTGGAAAGATCGCTTGAAAAAAAACTCGACATGATTGCCATCAGCCATCAGAATGCTTCCGCCAATGTCCGGTATGTGATGGAGGCGGCCGCCGGGAAAAATATTCAAATCATACCGGGCATGGAAATCACGACCAGTGAAGAAGTTCACCTGCTGGCTCTCTTCGGATCCCTGCCGGATCTCATGAAACTTCAGGCGATCATCGATCAGCATTTATTCGGTGAAAATGATGAAACGCGTTTCGGCGTTCAGGCCATCGTCAATGAACTTGGCGAAGTGGAGGGATTGAACAATCAGCTCCTCATCGGGGCGACGGATTTAGCCATTGATGACACTGTTGATATCATTCATCAGTTCGGCGGCCTCGCCATCCCGGCGCATATTGACCGGGAAAGTTTCAGCGTGCTGAGCCAACTGGGCTTCATTGATGAGCATGCTCATTTTGACGCGCTGGAAATATCGAAATTAACCGGTATCCGTCAGGGCCGCCTGCGGTATCAGGAACTGAACCGGTATCCTTTTTTCACTTCATCGGATGCCCATTTCATCAGGGACATCGGCATATCAACCACAAAAATTCTTATGGCGGAACCCAATTTTACTGAACTGACCATGGCCTTTTCGGGACAAAACGGCCGCCGCATCCTGGAGTAGCAATGCTGACCCTTTCCGATCATATTCTGGACATTACCGAAAATTCCATCCGCGCCGGTGCGAAGCTGATTGAAATCAGCATTGACGAAGATTCTGAAAACGACTTGCTCACCATCCAAATAAAAGATGACGGTCACGGCATGAACCCGGATGCTGTTCAAAAAGTTGTGGATCCCTTTTATACAACCAAAACCGTCAGACGCGTCGGGCTGGGTCTGCCGCTTCTCAAAGACGCCGCCGAACGATCAGGCGGAACATTTCAGCTTAAATCACAAGAAAATTACGGAACTACGGTAAAAGCCACGTTTGGACTCCGTCATCTGGACAGGCAGCCACTGGGCGCTATAATTAACATAATAATAATTCTCATTATTTCTAATTCTGATATTGATTTTTTTTACAAACACAGGCATAATGACCGGCAGTTTGAAATGGATACACGAGAAATCCGTAAGGAAATCGAGGATATTCCCGTAAATCATCCTGAGATAATTAAATATATTCGGGGTATGATGGAAGAAGGATTACGCGAAATCGAATCGGAAGCATAGTGCACCCCGTAAGATCGAGGAGGAATAAATGAAAGCCGAAGAAACAGAATTATTGAAAGAGTTCACACCGGAACAGGTGGCCAAACTGAACAGCATCATTGAAAAACACAAGGGCAAACCGGGTGGACTGATCCCCGTCCTGGAAGAAGCACAGGTCTGTCTCGAGTATCTGCCCGTGTCCGTCCAGAAAAAAATTGCTGCCGGATTGAATCTGCCGCTGAGCCGCGTTTATGGCGTTGTCACTTTTTATTCTTTCTTCACCATGACGCCCCGCGGGAAATACACTGTCAGGGTATGTCTCGGAACGGCCTGTTACGTTCGCGGAGGAAAGGCGCTTTCTGAAACGCTGGAAAAACAGTTCGGCATTAAAGAAGGCGAAACGACGGCGGACCGTATGTTCACACTGGAATCCGTCCGCTGCCTTGGCGCATGCGGTCTGGGGCCGGTTATCGTTGTGGGTGAAGACGTTCACGGCCGTGTCAAACCCGGAAAAGTGAAGGAAATACTGAGTCAATACAATTAATTTAATATTTAGAAAACGGAGGATACGCCGATGGCGAAACTGACGATTGATGATTTAAAAAAGATCAAAGAAAAAGTACACAATGAGATGTCGCTGCGTGATGGAGACCGCCGCGTCAAAGTCACCGTTCATATGGGAACCTGTGGTATTGCTTCCGGTGCAAAGGAAGTCATGGATACTCTGCTGGCTGAAATTGATGACGCCAAAGTTCATGATGTCATCGTGACCACCTCCGGATGCATGGGCCTTTGCAGCCGCGAACCGCTGGTGACCGTAGAAGTTATCAATGAACCGCCGATCAAATACGAGTATGTCAATCCCAACAAAATCAGACAGATTTTTAAAAGACACGTTCTCGCGGGAGAAATACAGACCCCGTTTGTTCTGGCAAAAGGTTCTGAAATCACTAAATAAAAATATGAGCGGTCATGTGTTTGCAACCATTCGGTTCAATGATCGCTTTGCAAGGAGGATCTTGGATTCATGAAAGTATTTCGTTCACACATACTCATTTGCGGAGGCACTGGCTGTCAGGCTTCCGGCAGTATCGGAGTAAAAAACGCTCTTCTGGAAGAAATCGTTAAAAAGAAGCTTTCCGATGACATCAAGGTCGTAGAAACCGGCTGCAACGGTTTTTGCGCTTTGGGCCCCATCATGGTGGTCTATCCGGAAGGTGTCATTTACATCAGCTTAAAACCAGCCGACATCCCCGAACTGGTCGAAGAACACCTGATCAAGGGCAGAATTGTTGACCGGCTGCTTTATCGTGAGCCGGGCACAGACAAAGTCATTCCCACCATGCAGGATATTCCCTTCTTCGCCCACCAGGAACTGCGGGTTTTAAAAAACCGCGGATTGATCGATCCTGAAAAAATAGAAGAATATA
>JBDKUG010000007.1:0-3723 GCA_039679815.1 Smithella sp. | reverse complement strand
GCGTTTCTCAGGGCCTCTTCTGTATGCAAGTGTTCTGTTTCCGATCGTTCCATCTCCCGGATACGCTCATTTAAGACGGATATCTCTTTGATCAGTTCCGTTTTAGTCCTGCATGTACCTTTCATCTAACCTTCTTGCGGTAATCAATATTGCCGGAAAAAGGACAAGCTTGCCCGGCAATATCTCTTTCGGTCTTCGTCGTCTATCCACCTATTTTCCTTCACTTTCAATTAATTTACAAGTCCACCGTGTTCATTGTTGCCGCGTGTACCCCGCAGCGCATTTCCATCCCCGGAAATCCTTATTACAGTCTCTTTGCGGCAGACCCCATCGCTTTCGAAGAGAGTCGGTTGACTTTCGGGAACGAGGCGATCCAGAGCCAAAGCCTCGGTATGAGTTGAGAGGGACAAAAATGGACCTATGTTGATATTTAGGATTGCCTGGAGGTGAAAGATGAAAATATTACTGGGCGCGTTAATTATCGCGGTCTCTCCTGGCGACCGCATCATGTGTGGCAGCGTCATACGATTACGATGACAATTATCTATATTGAAGTCGATGCTTTGATTAAGGCATTACTGATTTTTAACCTTTTCTTATTCTCTGAGTTTTTCTCCTGGCTACCAGAGACGAACCTTCCAGAACAAGAAATAAAATCAAATAGAAGCATGCTGGCAGGCCCAAAACGTTTTCTTTCATCTTGTCAGTAAATAAAAACAGAAATGAGCTTATTTCTCCAACACCCAGATAGTGGAAGGGTATTTTAAAACAGTATATGGAATGGATCTGGGAATATTTTATTAAACCGTCGCCTAGTTCATTGTTATCCCCAAGTGTTACAACTCCTTCTGTTAGCACCTCAACAATACGGTGCTGAACGCTGATTGTCTTATTATCCTCTTCCTCCCAAAATCTCACAATCATACCTTTCTTCAATTCATCTCTTTCTGCTTTGTAAGGACGGCTAATAACCAAATCCCCTTCCTTGATAGTAGGGAGCATACTCTCTCCGCTTACAAACGAGAGAGAAACATCAGTTAACAGAGGATTAATAAGAGGCATTAAGCAGAGAACAAAACAAAAACCCAAGTATAGAAGAAAAGTTTTGATACTTTTTACCAGTAATTTTTTCAAAGCCCGTCCAACTCCTTCCCGGCGCCCTCACTTGCCTCCGCGACGGGCCAGAACATCCGCCCTATACTAATAACGGTACTGAACATAAAGCGGAATGTCTGTCGCCAAATCGACAATTGTTATGTCGCACTTTTAATTACAGGCATCTTGTCATTTTTCATAACAGACCGGGTCGTGACGAGCAAGTCACCTGTAGCTGGAAATACCACAACAAAATTGTTGGTTTGACGCCAGACATGACATGTTGCCTTTGGTATGCGATGTACTTCAACAATCCTCGGCGATAGGGCGCGTGATGGATTAGATGCGACATTAACGAAGGGTCTTCAAATGTTTTGGTGGGATGCCGCGTCTTATTTTGAAGGGATAACTGTGATTTTAATTGATGCAGCGCCGCCGGCGCCGAAACCGATAAATTCTCCGGCTGCGTTGAAACTCACCGTCAGCTCAACCTTGCCAATATTGTATCGACTGGTCATAAGGGCAGATATTTCGTCACACATATCTACTATCTCACCCTTTGCCCTCTCGAACCCTCTTTTCAGGGCAGCCGCCGAGACTGTCTTTTGCTGTTCCTGCGAAAACGGCCTTTTATCGTCGGATGCAAATCCAAACTCCCTTTTTGGCCGGTCAAAGGGGGGAAAAGATTTTCCCTCCCTGTGTCCCCGTAAATCGCCGCGGCTTCGATCAGCCTTCTCGGGCAGGTCTCTTGTCCTCCCTGATGGAGTAAAATGTTCAGATGATCTGTCTCTGCGCCCACGGAAAGCGTCAGCGCTTCGGCCTTCCTTCTCAGGCAGGTTCTTTCGCGGCCTTTTCGGCGGATCTAATGGTCCTGACTTAGCTTCGTATCTATCTTTTCCGGATCGTTTGGACATAACGGCATAGTATCGTCTATTAGCGGCTGGTTTGCAAGGTAATAAAGAGAATGCCTCTCTTTCCTTCAGTGAAACAAATGGACGCGTGGGCAAGAGGGTCACCCGGGCCACGGAACCGCAATCTAACTTTGGTATTCCTTCAACAATCTGTCCATCTCTTGCCGGTAAAGGGTCTGAAACTCTGGGGACTCGTATGTGAATCCCGGGTTATTACGGAGGATTTCGGAGGCAACTTTGTCTCTAAAACCGGACTGACGCTCTGAGTCACCGGGATACATCACCTCCGCGACATCACGCTGCTTGTCCTTACTTTTGATCATTTGAGCTATGGGAATGGCCAGGTAAACAATAAGAACGACGACGGCCAATCCTGTTAAAGTGCATATGAATATTGTCATTGCGTCTCCATAGGCATGCATTCGATCTTCCGGACAATTATATGCTGGATCACACGCCCGGAGCATCGAGTTGAGATCCTTTGAACTTCAGACCAGCCTATATCGCCGCGATATACTTGAACGAAATATTGAGTCTTACCCGGTAGTACAACACCTTCCCATTTTCTACCGTTACATCCTGTTTCACCACTTCACCAACACGGAGATCGCTGACGCTCTTTGCGGCTGTTTCTATCGCCTGCCTTGCTGCATCTTCCCATGATTTCTCGCTCGTACCCACAATCTCGTTAACAACGTAAACGCTCATAGCGGTCCCCTTATGCTTTTATTATGTTTCTAAAGAACCATATTTATAGACGATACAGATTGCGTCATGTCAAGATAGTCTATCATTTTCTCGGCATTACAGGGCGTCTTCTTTCAGTATCTCATTTGCACCCGCATGTCGCCAATCTTAAACATATCTAATTTGTACCGGACGGGAGTGAGAACACCAGGTTAGTGGGGTTCAAGAATAATTATTACGGGTTTTGGCGGGACTCTGGCCTGGTCATGTTTTTTCTCTTTTATATCTCAGATACAGATCTTCGACCTTATTCCTGGCCCATGGGGTTCTCCTCAGAAACTGCAGACTGGACTTGATACTCGGATCATTATTAAAGCATCGTATATTGATGATTTTGCCCAGCTTATTCCATCCGTAATATTCCACAAGCTCTGTGAGAATTTGTTCCAAAGTGATACCGTGAAGAGGATCCTTGGGATGTTGTTTGTTCATAAGAATATTCCTAAACTCGCAAGGGCATTGCGCGATAATTATAATGAGGCGCTTGTGGCGCTCCTACACACGAATATACATTGAATGTTGTGCAACAAGCAATATGGAGGTGGCCAACATGAGTATTCAGAATATTCGCATGGCGCAATCGCGCGCAGCGGAGGCTCGCCAGGCAGTAGCGGAGTTTCATGAGGGGGTGGCACAACCGGACACGGAGTTGGTGATCTTTTTTTGCTCCAGCGAATACGACCTCGATGCACTGGCCGCGGAAATTAACCGCCTGTTTTTCGGGATTCAGGTTGTGGGCTGTACCACGTCCGGGGAAATTGGGCCAGCCGGTTATCATCAGCATAGCCTGTCGGGGGTGAGCTTTCCTGCCGGCAGTTGCGTGGCAGTCAGCGGACTGATGGATCGTTTAAGCCAATTCCAAATCTCCAGAGGCAACGATTTTGCGCAAGGACTGTTGCAACGACTTGAAAGCAGGGCCCCACAAGCAGGCCCGGATAACAGCTTCGCCTTTATGCTGATTGACGGTTTG
>JBDKUG010000296.1:0-4859 GCA_039679815.1 Smithella sp. | reverse complement strand
AAAGACAAATGTCCGTGCATTTGCCGTCGCAGGGTTCGATGTGAATGGTAACGGTCGAGTTCGAAATTTTTTCCATGATTTGAAACTTGAGCTGCCGGGTAATGCCATGAGACGTTTCCACCGTCATGTGCGGATCAACTTTGATATGAAATTCGATAAAGCGGAAATTGCCCGCCTTTCTCGTTCTCAATTGATGATAACCATGAATTTCAGGTTTATGTCCAATGATCGCGCTGCGAATCCAATCCTCTTCGTCCGGCGGCAACTTCACATCCATGAGGTCGCCCAATGCCTGTGCCGTTAAATCATAGGCCGCTTTCAGAATAAACACTGCCACAAATATGGCCGCCACCGGATCGAGCCAGTGAATGCGGGGATCTTCAAAAAAGAAATGACTGATCCAGATAATGCCCAGGCTGACCATAACACCTACGGAAGTAAAGACATCGGTTCGTAAATGCCAGGCATCAGCGGTGAGGGCAATGGAATCAGATTCCTTTCCAACCGCCAAAAGTTTTTGCGATACAAAAAAATTAAGGCCGGCGGACAGAAACATTACGGCGACACCCCAGCCGGGTGATTCAATTGGCTGCGCTGTAGTCATTTTTTTGAGCGCCTCAAAAATAATCCAGAAGGCGGCGATGAAAATCAAAACGGCTTCAACCAGACCGGAAATACTTTCAAATTTGCCGTGGCCGAAAGGGTGAACATCGTCGGCAGGGAGATGTGATTTCTTTACGGAAAACATGGCAATGACCGAAGCGAGCAAATCCATGCCCGAATGGATAGCTTCCGAAATGATGGAAACCGAGCCGATCAGCGTGCCGACAATGATTTTAAAGACCACCAATGTGGAATTGGACGCGACCGACAACATCGCCACCCGTTCTTTGCGCTGCTGGATCGATGACAACAGATACTCTCCCGGCTCCGGTTTTTTCTTTTAAACATATCACGATCAGCGTATGATTTCCCATAATTTTTTACCCCGGAAAAAGATGGATTTCCTTTGCATGAGCATGAAATTGTGATACGCAACTTGCCGCAAATGGTTTGAAATTTTATGAATAAAAAAATCCTCCTTTCTCACTATCGTGATGCCTCTGAAAAAGATTGGAAAAACTGGCGCTGGCAGTTTCAAAACCGTGTCACATCCGTAAAAGAGCTGGCCGGAATGACAGGCAGACTGATGCCCCGGCCGGAAAAACTGCATCGCGTGCTCTCTTTCTATCCGATGGCGATCACTCCTTACTTTTTGTCATTGATTGAACCGGAGGATGAAAACAACCCGCTGGCCTTGCAGTGCATCCCTGACGAGAAGGAAGTTTCCAGTTCATCACACTGTTCGGATGATCCGCTGAATGAGGATTGCTCTATGCCGGTGCCGAAGCTGATCCAGCGCTACCCTGACCGCGTTCTGGCCATCGTCACCAGCACCTGCGCCACATACTGCCGGCACTGCAACCGCAAACGCTTCTGGAAAAATCAGGAAACATCCACATTGAAGAGCCGTTTGGGAAAAATGGTCCAATATGTGGCGAATTCGCCTGGAATTCGCGAAGTAATTTTATCCGGCGGCGACCCGCTGACCTACGGTGATGATCAAATGGAAATGATTCTGTCATCTTTTGCCGCCATACCGCATCTGGAGGTAATGCGCCTTGGAAGCCGCGCACCTGCCGTCATGCCCATGCGCATCACGAAAGAACTCTGCCGCATACTAAAACGATACAGACCTCTCTGGTTCAACACACAGTTCAACCATGCATCAGAAATCACCCCGGATGCCGAACGGGCCTGCAATATGCTTCAGGAATCCGGCATTCCCGTCTCCAATCAGTCGGTACTTCTGAAAGGGGTAAACGACAAAGAAGACGTCATGTGTCGCCTTTTATACGGACTGCAAAAGATATCTGTCCGTCCTTATTACATTTTTCACTGCGAACCGGTGAAAGGCTGCAGTCATTTCCGCACAGAAATGGCTGCAGGACTGAAAATGATGGAAAAACTCCGTAAAAATTGTTCCGGCCTGGCAATGCCGCAATACGTTGCCGACCTGCCGGGCCGTTCGGGAAAAGTTCCCATTCTGGCCCTGTCCGGATCGCTGGAAAATGATTTGCAGAAACATCAAGATTTTTTTGACAATTTTTAATAATTAGATTAGGAAGAACACTAATAATTTAAACTAAATTAATAGATTGCCAGTAATGAAGGAGAATGAATTTTTATGTACACCGCCAGCGATTTAAGAAAAGGGTTGCGTCTGAAAATAGACGGAGATCCCTACGTAATCACCGAGTTCAATTTTGTAAAACCCGGCAAGGGACAGGCCCTTTACCGCACGAAGCTCAAAAACATGATCAATGGCAACCAGTTTGAACGAACATTCCGTTCCGTGGACAACTTTGAACCGGCCGACCTGCGTGAAAAGAAAATGCAGTACCTCTACAAAGAAGGCGACAAATACTGTTTCATGGACAATGAAAACTACGAACAGGTCTATCTGACGGAAACACAGGTCGATGAGGCAGTCAATTACATGACTGACAATATCGAAGTCGAAATCCTGCTGTTTGAAGACCGACCCATCGGCATCAGCCTGCCCAATTTTGTCGAGCTGATTGTTACGGAAGCCGAGCCCTGGGCCAAGGGTGACACAGTATCCGGCGCAACCAAACCGGTTAAAGTACAAACGGGAGCAACCATTCTGGTGCCGACATTTGTTTCCGAGGGAGAAAAAATCCGCATTGACACACGAACAGGCGAATATCTGACACGCGTCAAAGGCTAGCAGCTTTCCAAAATATCCATATGCTGCGTTGCGCTTCAGCCATCGTCGCTGGGGTATATAGAAATACGCCTCGCTCCTCTCGCTTCGAGCGCCTTGCCTCTGACTTATTTTGAAAAGCTGTATAAAAATGAACACCTCTCATCTAGATGATCAGTTCTATCTGGCTCGCAAATCGCAGGCTCTGCAGATGCGGGCCAGACTGATCCAAAGCATTCGTTCTTTCTTCATTCAGCAGGAGTTTCTGGAAGTCGAAACACCCGTAAGAATTCCCTCCCCCGCTCCGGAAGAACATATCGAAGCCATACCCTCGGGCACCTGGTTTTTACAGACCTCCCCCGAACTCTGCATGAAGCGGCTTCTGGCGGCAGGCTACCCCAGGATTTTTCAAATCTGCAAATGTTTCCGGGCCGACGAACGAGGCGGAAAGCATTTGCCGGAATTCACCATGCTGGAATGGTATGTTGCACAATTCGATTATCATGATCTCATGGATCAGTGTGAAGCCATGCTTCTTGCCGCTTTCGTGAGTGCGGGATACCACCAGGCCATCACCTGGCAAAACAAAAAAATTAATCTGGCAGCGCCCTGGGAAAGAATCACCGTGGCAGATGCCTTTGCCAGATACTCCCCTGTGAATCTGTCCGAAACACTGCGCAGGAATAATTTTGATGAAATACTGGTTCAATACGTAGAACCCCGCCTGGGGATCATTCAGCCGACTTTCCTTTATGATTACCCGGCCGAACTGGCGGCTCTGGCCAGAATCAAAAAGAGCGACCCCTCAGTGGCGGAAAGATTTGAACTTTATATTGGAGGGCTGGAACTGGCCAACGGGTTCTCCGAACTGACCGACGCAGCCGAACAAAGAAGGCGTTTTGAAAAAGCATCTCGGACACGGGCCGCCAAACACTGGCAATGCTATCCCATGCCGGAAAAATTTCTGACCGCTCTGGGACACCTGCCGCCCAGTGCCGGCGTCGCACTCGGAATCGACCGCACAATGATGCTGCTGGCCGATACAATGCAAATTGACGACATCACAGCCTTTACACCGGAAGCCCTTTAACGCCCGGGAAAAAGATGTATTGACAATGATATTATTTTCCTTTAGGTTACACCCAAATTTCAAATCATTTCCGGAGATAACAAAGTGAAAGATATTGGATCTTTAGATATTGGAGGAAATTTTCACGGTTCCCTTTTAGGCATGATTGCAGATGCCGGATTTATGGTCAAATTTGTTTTACTGATCCTGCTCATTTTCTCCATCATTTCATGGACCATCATTTTTCTGAAATTCCGTTATTATCGAAAAATCAGAAAAGAGAACGAAGATTTTGATTCCGATTATCAGCGCAGCAATAAACTTTCAGAGGTCGTGCCGGCAGCCAAAAAATATCCTCACTCGACAACGGCGGAAGTTTTTCGTGTCGGTTATGCGGAATTAAGCAAAATGAATAAGGTGTCCAAAGACACAGCCCGCCCCGAAGAAATCAGTCTCTCTTCCATCGATAATGTGCAGAGGGCTCTGAACAGGGCATCCAACACGGAAATGACCAAACTTGAAAGCTCCCTCGGATTTCTGGCCACAACCGGCTCTGCCAGTCCCTTTATCGGGTTATTCGGCACGGTCTGGGGAATTATGGAGACCTTCAAAGCCATCGGCGCGCGCGGTTCGGCAACACTGGCCGTCGTAGCTCCCGGCATCTCGGAAGCACTGATTGCAACGGCGGCAGGTTTGGCCGCGGCCATCCCGGCCGTCATTTTCTACAATTACTTTTTAAACAAGTCCAAAACGATGGTGCAGGAAATGGATAATTTTGCTGATGAATTCTTAAATATCGTCGAACGCCATCTGATCAGTAAATAAGCTTGTTCAGGATATAACATCATGCGGCAATTTCGCAGAAGACATTCCGAAAATAAATCCATGGCGGACATCAACGTCACTCCGCTCGTTGACGTCATGCTTGTGCTTCTTATCATTTTCATGGTGACGGCGCCGATGCTTTCCTTGGGAATCGATGTCAACCTGCCGCGAGTCAAGTCAAAAACTGTAGATCTCGCG
>JBDKUG010000360.1:0-27491 GCA_039679815.1 Smithella sp. | reverse complement strand
GGCACCGGCATCGACATGAGCCAGTTGTTCACCGGGCAAGCGAAACTCCGTGCTGAAGAACTCGGCGTCGCCGATCAAGTCAAGTTCATCCATGGCGATGCTGCCGGCTACGTCTCTGACGAGAAGGCCGGTGTGGCGGCCTGCCTCGGCGCCACGTGGATCGCCGGGGGAGTCGCCGGCACCATCAAGCTTCTGGCGCAGAGCCTCAGCCCCGGAGGGATCATCCTCATCGGCGAACCCTACTGGCGGCAGTTACCGCCGACGGAAGATGTTGCCAGGGGGTGTCTTGCCGGCTCAATCTCCGACTTTCTCCTGCTTCCGGAACTTCTCGTGTCTTTCGGCCACCTTGGTTACGACGTCGTGGAAATGGTTCTGGCTGACCAAGACAGCTGGGACAGATACGAGGCGGCCAAATGGCTCACCATGCGCCGATGGCTTGAAGCCAATCCCGACGACGAGTTAGCGAAAGATGTTCGAGCCGAACTGACCTCGGAACCCGAGCGCTATGCCGCTTACACGCGTGAATACCTGGGCTGGGGCGTGTTCGCGCTGATGAAGCGGTGATGAGGGGATTACCGGGCGGCTCAGAAAGTGGGGAAAATCCAATCATGCCTGACAACTCATTTAAGCCGACGCCGCTTCGCGGCGCGGCTTAATTCAGGCGTTATATGATGAATAGGAGAAACTCAGATAACCATGAGAATATCGGTCATCCTTGCCCATCCTGATAAAGCGAGCCTCAATCATGCAATCGCGTCGACCGCTGTCGAGCAGCTCGAAAAGAATGGGCACAGCGTATCTTTTCACGACCTGTATGCCTGATTTTTTCGTTCTGATGCATCATTTTGATTCAAAAAAGCAGCAACAAAAGTCGTTGTAGATTCCGCTTTATCTGCAGACCAGGAACCCTGCAGTTGTTATTTCAACTCCCCATTTCTAATTGTCACACTGATCATTTTGTATCCATTTGCTGTTCTCAGAAATTCAAAATGGTCCTGGTTCAGATCATTCTTTGTTTTGTGGTTAATAATGACACTCATCACAGGGTATTTCCACTCTTTGGGTTCACCGCAATTGTTGTAATATGTATTGAACTCGGCTGCATCATAAGTAAATGGATTCAGTCCGTCTATGGAAATGAAATATTCTGAATTTTTCTCATTAAGTTCTGTTAATCTGTTCTTAATCAGTTCAAAATTACTTTCAATGAATTTATGCTTTGATTCATGGGTCCATCCGTCAGGTTCTTTCCAAAAGTAAATTTTATGATACGAATATTCGATGAGCTTGTCCATGGACAGATTCTCAATGGGGTTTGAAAACAGCCATTGTTGAAATTCTTTTTTATAGTCGACAAACGAATAATATCTTCCATCAACGCCGGGGAAATTTTGTCGACGAATGTCTCTTGAAGGTTCTGATGCAATGGTTAATGAGAAGACGTCCAGATTTGATTCAGAATCGAAGTTCCTGATGATGATTTTATTACGGGTGTCAATAAGAAACTTTTCACCGTCAATCCAGGTAGAGTGATTGCATCCGGAAGGTTCATTTGCATCTAAAAATATTTTCTTTGCGCCTTTTAATGCTATGATGAATCCGTTTCTGACATTGGTTAAATCATTATATACTGCCGGTATGACAATTTTGCCTTCGCCGTTTAAAAGACCGGCTTTGTCCGTTTTTCTGTCCCTGAATCTGATAAATCCTTCACTTTCACAATCCGGACTGTTGTCGAATAAATAAAGGTTTCCCCTTTGAACTATTTTCCCGGACTTTGTAAAATAATACAATTCATTCTTGCCGTTCTTTTCTTCCATGACGGCAATGATTTTGTCAAATTTCTTGGCTATTGTGAAACCTGCAAATTTGGGTTTGATTCTTATCCTGCCGTTTTGGTCTTTGAATCCAGTGAGCCCGGAGTCTTCACTTATAAATGCTGTCCAGGAATGATCTGCCTGCGCGTTTATCGGGTACACAAATAAGAGCAGCGTGACTATTAAGACGATTTGCTTTTTTATTCTCATATAAACAAAAAAATCAGCGGTGAATGCAACGGGTTGAAATTCTGCTGTATGGACAAGCGTCAGGCTGAATCATTTTCAGTGCCGGACGGTACCTTCTTGGTTTTGAACCAATTCCTGCGCAGATCTTTGACAAACTTCAGCCCCTCCGGACCGGCCATCCATATTCCAAGGCCCAGCATGTTCCAGGAAAGGATGTAGATACCCAAAGCCACGCCCGCACCGAGCGCGGGATGCCTGGTCTTCAATCCGATGGCAGCGGCGAGGGCACTACCCCCATAGCCGATCGGCGTGTTGACAATTAACAGGAACACACCTATCTTGAATCGAAGACGGCGCTTCGGCTTTATCATAGCATTACTGTCCGCAAGTGTTTCATGCGTCATTGGTGTTTTTCCCTGTTCCTGAAAGCTTTTCTCCATTGCTACGACGGTCATTGAAAACGCAAGTCCTGTCAAATACGCAATATTGAAAAGGAGCTTTTCTTTGAGTCAAACTACCTGTCATTTTGGATGAAATATATGAAAACATGGTTTGGATGTCAATAACGGAATCAGGGGCAGTATCCTTTTCTTTTTGCAGCTTTCAGCGCCAAACAATTTCCCAACTCACATGCTTTTTTACGCGTCAAGGCAGCCCGGTTGCATATTACCCTGTAATAAATGAGCATATCTCCGGTCTCCGTAAGCTTCGACGTAATCCGGTTTCAGTCTCACGGCATTGTCCGGTGCCAGTCTGATAGATGAGGCTTATTTCTAGGCAACCCACGCCGGGGCGGAGCTTGATTCGCTGCTGCTGAAAGGCAATAAACGCATCGGTGTTGAAATAAAAGGATCAGATGCGCCGGTTCTGAACCCCTCTTTCCGCAGCCGTAAGCGATTTGCCTTGAATCATTTGTTTGTCATTTATCTAGGAGCCAAATCCTGTTTACGGGGACGCAATATGGATGTGCGTCCCTTCACCAGGGTGGCTGATGTCTTGATATAGCGTTTCTAAAGGTTTAATTCATATGATTCATGAATGGAACTTAAAAATTACGATTCAGGGTGAAGCCACTTGCTGATCGGCGCAATAGAGCAATAGAGCAATAGAGCAATAGAGCCACCTGTCGTATTGTTTCAGCGCTTAAAAAACATCTTGGACAAGACAGAAACTTTTGTATGCTTCCGGTATTTCTATGCTGGAGGATACGCTTTATGAGCAACAGGAGGTTCGAGATGTACGACTACCGTCAAATTATACACAGAATTCGGATGGGCCAGACCGACCGGGAGATCGCCCGGACAAAGATCATCGGCCGGCCCAAATGCAGTCAGATAATGGACATTGCCCGGGATAAGGGCTGGCTTTCCAATGAGATTCCTCTTCCGGATGATACGGCCCTGTCGGACGTGTTTGCCAAAAAGTCATTTTGCAACCCGACGCATGCGTCAAAATGCGAAACCCACGAGGCGCTCGTCAAAACCTGGATTGACCAGGGCATTTACCTGACGACCATTTACCAGGCCATGGTTGATCAGCACGGATTTACCGGCAGTTATTCCTCCGTGCGTCGGTTGGCGCAGAAGCCTGGTTACCGGGCAAAGCCTGTAAGCTGTGTTTTAGATTTTGAACCCGGCGAAGCGGCTCAGGTGGACTTTGGCAAGGGGCCGGACATCCGGGATGTTTTTACTGGCGTCCTGCAAAAGACCTGGATCTTTGTCATGACTTTATGCTTCAGCCGCCACATGTATGCAGAAATCGTTTTCAACCAGAAAACCGCCACCTGGTTTTCCTGTTATCGCCGCGCTTTTGCACCGCATGGGCGATAACCAGAGAAACCCTGACTGCCGCCGAAATGACTTCGCCCTTTTTGGCAGGCGCGCTGATCCGGCAGGTGATTGTTTTACAGCCCATGGAAAAAAGATTTTCTTTTTCTCCGGTCAAAACAGGCAGTTCATTTTCCGCCTCGCCGGGCGCGAGCTTCATCACCCGCGCCAGCAGTTCGACCACCGGCGCCGCCTGTTTATTGCCCGCGGTTATTTTTACAGCAAAACCATCCGCCAGCGGGAGTTTGCATGATGCAGTCATTTTACAATGCCAAAATTTCTGATAAAAGCCTGAATTAGCCAAACAAACGAATTTCCAATTTGGTGGCTGGTACAATTCCGATATATCGTGAATTGCTCCAGCATCAAGGCTTTAAGCCGGAAACAGAATAAGTTAAAAAGTTAACAGCGTCCCACTACACCACTTACACCACTTACCTGTAACCAACAGATTTATCTTCAACCAGAATGATTTTGACGTGGGGATCTTTCAATAATTTGCGCTCGATTATTTCGGCAGCCAAGGGATTATCTGTAGAGTTCCAAAGCAACATGTCATAGCCGATAAGATATTTCTTTATCAGTGGATATTGATTTTGATTTGCAGAAACATAGTTGACTGGATTTTTATCAAGTTGGTTGAAAATATTGTTGACATGGCTTTTCAATTCTTCAGCGGTCATCTTATTAGCTTCAATACGCGGGAGGCAATAACTGGTATAAAAACCGCGATCAGAGAAATTAGTAAGCACTGAGGCATTGGATGATTCGACGATAATGTTATTTACAATGTCATACTTTCTGGCGATCCTATATAATTCGTCGAGGGCGGTTTGTTTGTTGGCATCTGTCAGATTTTTGAAATCAAGCCAGTAAAAATGATGGCGTGGGTTCTTGATTTCGCCGATCAAAACATCTAGAGACAGACCTATCGATGCAGTGGGAGGATGCCGGACATCAAGAAAACGCTGGCCTTCCTCGAATACGATGTCAATTTCCATTCCTATATATTGTGATTGAGCATACCTTGCCGCTTCAAGACTGTTCATACGTTTAAGCCATTTCTTCTCAGGATATTTTCTTCCGGGTAGCGGGACAGGAGCGATTCGATGAACTTCTGGTAATAAATATGGCTGATAGAACTGAGAGGCCCGAACGGTATAAAAAAGATAGGTCCCAATAATAATAATCACAATTAAAATTAAACATTTACCAGAATGTCGTTTTATGAATCGCCTCAAACAGAACGTTTTTTTTCTGATGTCCATACCTTTCCCTTATTTTATCTTATCTCCGCGAACCCGCAAGCGTGATTGATATTTTAAGTCTTCTGTTCGACATATTTTGTCGTGTTTGATGGCGGCCGTGACCTCCTGCAAATACGAAAACAATTGTTTCCTAAATCGGTTGGTCTCCTCGGGAATCAATTTCATCAGATTTCGGCTAAGCGTGGAATCGTGTTTGTAATCATAGACGCCTTCTGTTGCATCCAGATCACTGAGAAAGACAAAGTTGTCGGTTATCAGTCCATACTGTGAGCCATATTTGACGACTGCAAAACGCTTTTTTGACGACTGCAACAATGATTTGCCCATACTGGTATGTGCATCCGGAAAACATAACAAATCCAGAAGCGTCGGGATAATGTCGACTTGAGAGGAAATGCTGTCATCCCGTTTCGACTTGACCAGTGCAGGTGCATAAATGAGCATGGGAACATGAAATGCAGACCAGAAGTCATTTTGCAGAGCGTCGTATGGATGGTCACCAACAATGATAAATACCGTATGATCGAACCATGTTTTTGTCTTTGCCTGATTAAAGAATGTTTGCAGGCTGAAATCTGAATACCGGAGCGCCTGGGCATATGAAGTTTTTGAACTGGCTGAAGCAAACAGCGGTTTCATCTTGACGGGGATAGAGAGTGGTTCGTGCGGCTGTAGCGTATACAGCACAGAGCAGAAAGGCTCGTGAAACGAATCCAAGCGATTGATCATATCAATCAAAAACACATGATCATAGATTCCCCAAACGCCATCCCAGTCATTCTTTGCCAGAGCAGGAAGGTCTTCTTTACCGTAGTAATGTTCAAAACCGGCCAATCGTGAATAAGCGTCAAATCCCATGGAACCGGTTTTCGCGCCATGATGGAATGATGTTGTATAGCCTCGTCTTGCGAAAATCGTACCCAGGCCAATGAATCCATCTAATTCAGAAAGCGAACCGATAAGCGGTGCGTTGAGGATGTGAGGCAGTGACGCCAGAATGGCAGGTGCCACTTCAATAGAGCGTTGGCCGTTGGAAACAAAGTTGGTGAAGAGCAATCCATCGGATGCCAGTGTGTCGAAAAATGGTGTCGGTGACGGACGAGCGCCTAAAGCACCAACGTGTCTGGCACTCCAGCTTTCCATGATTAATACTACTACGTTATATTTCTTAGTGGTGCCTATGGATTGAGGTTGGCGTAAGAATGGATAGTCCAATGCGAGATTATATTCACCCTGACGGTACAACATGTCCTGAATAGTTTGCCTTGCATCACCTTCTTCAAGAAACAAAGTCTGTTCGACGGGAGAGGTCTGATTAAGACTTAAAATGATATTAAAGGGCGTATTGAGTGTAACATATCCAAGACTACGATCCGATGAAAAGAAAGCATGACTCTGTCGGATTGGCTTGCTCTGCAAACCTCCTCGAATTCCCAAGACTATTAAGCCAATGAGCACTAGCAGAAAAACGGTATTCTTGAAAAAAGAGAACTCATATTGAATCCTTTTTTCGAGAAAGAAAAATAATTCTTTGCTGACAAGGACAAACCCAATACCAACTACAATAATCAATAACGCCAGATGCCAATATTCATATATCATTCCGGGTATGAGCATCAGGCTTTCCAGTGGGAGGACGAATGGTTCGTATGTGGCGCGCCGGAAAGTAAAATGGTAGTAGACATAATCTACGAAAGTAAGGAATAACCCGATCAGATTAATAATGCAAAAAAGGGTGAATAGTATACGTGCAAACGTACGAGAACGTGTTGGATGACCGGGTAAATTGTATATTCCAAAGATGGCCGCGTTAACCATCAAAAGACCGGACAGGTCAAAGCGAACGCCATAGATAAAAGTCATCAAGATTTGTTTAATGGGTGTGTTTGCCCAAGAATCCCAATTATAAATAACAAACCCCATGCGCAAAAAAGTGTAAATCATAAGCAGAAATATGGTTGCGATCAGGGTTGCCAGAAAGGGAGTATATTTAATATTTCGTATTTTATAATAAAATTTTGGACTTGTTCTTATCCTTTGGCTCATGCTTTCTGTTGTATGAGTATTGATTGAATGATTGTAAATCTCTGCACGGCATCTTAGAGGTAAAATATCTTTGATGCTTCCTTTAATAAAATCTTTCATAATTTACTGAAATAGCTTGTGTCTGTTCGTGATAATGTGTCCGTCGTATTTGTTTCATGTTCTTTGTGCTAACTTAATGC
The DNA here is from genome assembly GCA_039679815.1 of Smithella sp. GTDB lineage: Bacteria > Desulfobacterota > Syntrophia > Syntrophales > Smithellaceae > UBA8904. The sequence continues at coordinate 20,166 of JBDKUG010000360.1, read as the reverse complement.
CATTGTCCATTTGGTCTAAGCCTGAAGTATGCCAAAAATAAATAACAATATTTTCAAATAGGTAGTCATCAAGAACTCTATAGCACCGATCAGTAACACCGGAGATATCTCTAATTTCCTGAAAATGATCAACAACAGTAAAACTTGCATCTGGCTTTACATAGAAAGTAAACATTGTCAACGGTCTTTTCAAAATGAGCCAATTTCGGTCGTGAAAAGTGTACCACCTGATTCTTCATTTGTATTCGTTTCCGTTGTCACCTTGCCGATTTTCTCCCGTAACCGGTAGCCGTTGCCTTTGATGTTAATGACTACACTATGGTGCAGCAGGCGATCCAGAAAGGCCGTGACAATGACCGGATCTTGAAACAGCTCAGTCCAGTCTGAGAAAGCTTTGTTGGATGTGATAATCGTGATAGCGTAGTGCGTCACAAATAGCATGACATATAAACTTGGATATGTAATATGATTCTCCAAGAGCCGAACAACTTCTTCCCTTTACATCGGAAATTCCAGCACGACAAACTCATGATTACTGCGCACCGGTGCGGGTCTTTCTCAAGCGTTCCGGAATTGATTTCCGCCATCAACGAATATTTGAAAAATCACAACCAAAACCCTCAAGTGTTCGTTTGGAGTGCGTCGGTGGAGAAAATATTAGGAAAGATCAACAAATGTAAAGAAGCGTTAGACGCACTACACACTACACTGGCTATATTCCATCCAGGATGATTCATATTTTTCTTGACAGGTCTTTTTGAATCATTTATATACTACTAAAACGATAGTTAAGCTAGTATATATTAAGGCGGTTGAGATGAAGCTTTCAACTAGAACACGTTATGGCGTAAGACTGATGGTAGCCTTGGCTCAAAATTATGGAAAAGGTCCCGTACTTCTTAAAGATATTGCCAGAGGAGAAAATATTTCCGAAAAGTACCTGAGTTTGATCATCATACCTTTGCGGGCAGTCAATTTAGTAAATTCCGTCCGTGGGGCGCACGGTGGATACAACCTGCCGAAAGAGCCCTCACAGATCACGTTAAAGGAGATCGTGGATGTTTTGGAAGGAGATTGCTCTCTTGTGGATTGTGTTCACAATCCTTCCTCTTGCTCCAGAGTGCCTATTTGCGCCAGTCATGACATCTGGGAGATTATCGGTAATAAGATTTCTGAGATATTAAGTTCGATTACCCTGGATATGCTGGTAAAAATGAATCAGGAAAAAGCCGGCAATATAATGATGCAGGATATCTGAAAAACGTTTAGAGAATATAAAGAGCAGAGTGATCATAAAAATGTGTTGTGCAGCAATTACATCCGGAACGTTTGAATAGAGAGGACGTACGGCATATATGTCTAAAAAGATCTTAGTGGCCATGAGTGGCGGGGTTGATTCATCAGTCGCGGCAATGTTGCTTAAAAAAGAAGGTCATGATGTTTCCGGTGTAACAATGTGTTTGGGCATTGTGGCAGAAGGGGACGGTGCAAGATGTTGCGGCGCCGATGCGGTTGATGACGCAAAAAGCGTATGTGACCGGCTTCAAATTCCTCACTATGTATTTGATTACGCGGCCCAGTTGGAGAATAAAGTCATCGCTAAATTTGTCAGCGAATACGAAAAGGGAAGGACGCCCAATCCCTGTGTCGATTGTAACCGTCATCTGAAGTTTGCGAACCTGCTGGATAAGGCATTGGTGCTTGGGTTTGATTTTCTGGCGACGGGGCATTACGCGGCCATTGAAAAAAATGAAGAGGGTTATTTTCTCGCCAGGCCGAAGGATAAAAGGAAAGATCAGACCTATTTTCTTTATCCGATTCCTTACGAGAAACTGGGAAACATATTGTTTCCCCTCGCCCGTTTAACCAAGGAAGAGGTGAGGGAAAGGGCGAAAAATGCGTCCCTGCCTGTCGCGGAAAAGCTGGAGAGTCAGGATATATGTTTTGTAACACAGAAAAACTGTCAGGAGTTTCTCTGCGGAAGGGTGAAAGAATTAAACCCGGGCCCGATTGTGGACATTCAGGGAAAGATTCTGGGCAGGCATCGGGGAATTATTTTTTACACCATCGGCCAGCGGGGAGGTTTGGGGATCAGCCACAAAACGCCATTGTATGTTGTATCTATTGATCCAAATGAAAACCGTATTGTCGTCGGTGAAAAGAAAGATTTAATGGCGAAGGGGCTTCTTGCAGGTGAAATGAACATGCTTGCCAAAGCCTGGCCCAAGCGAGTGTACGCCAAGATCAGATACCGGAAAAAAGAGGCGCTCTGTGAAGTAACCGCCGAAAACGGCAGGATGAAAGTAATATTTGCTGAAGAACAGGAAGCCATCACTCCCGGCCAGTCCGTGGTGTTTTATGACCATGACCGCGTCCTGGGGGGTGGAGAAATAGAGGAGGTTTTACATGGAGCTTGTTGAAAAGATCAATCGTTTGAAAAAAGAGAAAAATGCCGTGATCCTGGCGCACAATTATCAACTACCCGAAGTGCAGGATATTGCGGATTACGTGGGCGATTCTCTGGGGCTCAGCATTCAGGCGTCAAAAACCAATGCGGATATCATTGTGTTCTGCGGCGTCTATTTCATGGCAGAGACGGCGAAGATCCTTTCACCGGAAAAAATCGTCCTCATCCCGGACAGGAAGGCGGGCTGTCCTATGGCGGATATGATTACCGCCGAAGAGCTCCGAGAACTGAAGGCACAGCATCCGAAGGCGAAAGTGCTGTGCTATGTGAATACAACCGCCGAGGTGAAAGCCGAGTGTGATGTATGCTGTACGTCAGGGAATGCTGAGAGGATTGTCCGGGAATCTTTTCGGAAGGATGACGAGATCATTTTTGTTCCCGATCAATACCTTGCCCATTATATATCAACCAAGGTCGGACGGGATTTCATTTTATGGAAAGGATATTGTCCCACACATGTGAAGATGCTGCCGGAAGATATTGCGATTCAAAGGACACTCCATAAGGATGCGGAAGTCATCGTACATCCGGAATGTCCGGCTGGGATTACGTCTATAGCAGATAAGGTTTTATCCACCGAAGGGATGTGCAATTATATCAAGGCATCAAAAGTCAGGGAATTTATTATCGGAACGGAAATAGGCATTCTTCACCGGTTACAGAAGGAAAACCCCGGAAAGTTATTTTATCCCGTATCGGAACGGGCGACATGTCCAAACATGAAACGGACAACACTGGAAAAAGTCTTATGGTCTCTGGAGGAATTGGGGTTCGAAGTTACCGTGCCCCCCGGTATCATGAATAAGGCAAGAACCTGCCTGCAAAGAATGATTGATTACAAACCATAAAAACGTTGCTAAACTAAAGGAGAGATATATAATGAGTAAAATATATAATAAATTGAAAATTGAAACACTGGCCCTGCATGGCGGCCAGGAAGCGGACCCGACAACAGGATCGCGTGCTGTTCCCATTTATCAGACAACCTCTTACCAGTTCAAAGACACCGAACACGCAGCCAATCTTTTTGGCTTGAAGGAATTCGGCAATATTTATACCAGGCTGATGAACCCGACGACCGACGTCTTTGAAAAAAGAATGGCTCTTCTTGACGGAGGAGTCGGAGCACTGGCGGTGGCGAGTGGCCAGTCAGCCATTACTCTGGCGCTTCTCAATATCGCCCGGGCCGGAGATGAAATTATTTCGGCGGACAACCTCTATGGGGGAACCTATAACCTGTTCCACTATACGTTTGCCCGTCTCGGGATCACGGTCAAGTTTGTTAAATCGAACGACCTTGATGCAATACAGAAAGCAATTACACCAAAAACAAAGGCGATTTATGCCGAGTCCATTGGCAATCCCAAACTGGATGTCGCTGATCTTGAAGGAATTGCCGGTATTGCCCATAAAAACGGCATCCCTTTTATTTTGGATAATACCTTTTCGCCCTACTTGCTCCGCCCCATTGATTTCGGGGTGGATATTGTTGTCTATTCGGCCACCAAGTTTATCGGCGGACATGGGACGTCACTAGGCGGGGTGATTGTTGATTCGGGGAAATTTGACTGGACAAACGGCAAATTCCCGCTGATTGCCGAGCCTGATCCAAGCTATCACGGGATAAATTTTGTGGAAGCCCTGAAGCCCATGGGTAATATCGCTTACATAACCAAGGCTCGCGTCTGTCTTTTACGTGATGTTGGACCGGCACTATCTCCATTTAATTCGTTTCTGTTCCTGCAGGGATTGGAAACAATCCATTTGAGAATGGCCCGTCATACTGAAAACGCTCTGGCCGTGGCTGAATACATTGAGAAACATCCGAAAGTCGGTTGGGTCAACTATCCGGGGCTTAAATCCAGTCCGGAGCAGCCACGGGTAAAAAAATATCTGCCGAAAGGCGCGGGAGCGATTATCGGATTTGGAATTAAGGGCGGCGCAGAAGCGGGCAAGAAATTCATTGAATCCCTTGAACTCATCTCTCATCTGGCGAATGTGGGAGATGCAAAAACACTGGCGATTCACCCGGCAACGACAACACACCAGCAGCTCTCCGCGGAGGAACAGTTAGCTACAGGTGTGACGCCGGATTTCATCAGGCTGTCAATAGGAATTGAACATATTGATGACATTATTGCCGATATCGAACAGGCATTGGGGAAGATACAGGTTCAAGGCTAAAGGCTAAAGGCGAAAGGATAAAGGCTGAAGAAGGAGATGACCATGAAAAAAATATATGAGGACAATTCGCAGTCCATAGGCAACACACCTCTCGTCAGATTAAATCGTGTAACGGACGGTGCGAAAGCGATCGTGCTGGCGAAAATCGAGGGCCGTAATCCTGCTTATTCCGTCAAGTGCCGGATCGGTGCGGCGATGATCTGGGATGCGGAAGAAAAAGGCCTGCTCAAGCCCGGTGTTGAGATCATCGAGCCGACCAGCGGCAACACCGGTATTGCGCTGGCCTATGTCGCAGCGGCCCGCGGCTACAAGCTCACACTGACCATGCCGGAAACAATGAGCATTGAACGCAGACGGGTGCTGGCAGCCTTTGGCGCGAATCTGATATTGACGCCCGGTGTGGAAGGCATGAAAGGCGCAATTAATAAAGCCGAGACGATTGCCGCTTCCGACCCGAAAAAATATTTTCTGCCGCAGCAGTTTAAAAATCCGGCCAATCCGGCGATTCACGAAAAAACCACCGGTCCCGAAATCTGGAACGACACGGCAGGTGCGATTGATGTCCTGGTCTCAGGTGTCGGCACAGGCGGCACGATAACCGGCGTTTCCCGATATATCAAAAAGACCATGGGCAAAAAAATTCAATCCGTGGCAGTGGAGCCCAGGGAAAGTCCCGTCATCAGCCAGAAGCTGGCCGGTCAGGATTTAAAACCGGGGCCCCATAAGATTCAGGGCATCGGGGCGGGCTTCATTCCGGACACGCTGGATTTAACAATGGTTGACCGCATTGAACAGGTGGACAGCATGGAAGCCGTGGAATTCGCCCGAAGGCTTGCCAAAGAAGAAGGCATGCTGGTGGGCATTTCCTGTGGTGCGGCGGCTGCTGCTGCCGTGCGATTGGCCAAACAGGCCGAGTTCGCTGGCAAGACTATCGTAGTCATTCTGCCGGATGCGGGAGAACGATATCTTTCAACGGTGCTTTTTGAAGGTATCGGCACATGAGATTAAATAACATTTCGCCTGCCCCAAGGTTCAACCCTTTGCTCTCAGGGTGCTCAAAGCGCAGGACAAGTTACCGTTTCTCGCGGGCGAGGGACTGGAAAATCTCCAGTAAAGAGAGTGTGTGATCAATATGAAGAAAAATAAAAACGAAAAAATCGATACAAATTCCGCCGGTGTTGTGGAAACGCGGTATTATACGTTTGCCCAACCGGGAATGGAATTTAAATTTGAAAGCGGAGATGCATTGGGGCCAATTACCCTTGCTTATGAAACATTCGGCACATTGAACAAGGATAAATCAAACGCGATTCTTGTGCTGCACGCCCTTTCCGGCGACGCACACGCAGCAGGAGTTCACGAAGGACAGAATGATACGGGCTGGTGGGATAATATGATCGGGCCGGGCAAGGCCTTTGATACAGACCGGTATTTTGTCATCTGCTCCAATGTTATTGGCGGTTGCAAAGGTTCCACGGGACCTTCTTCCATAAACCCGGTTACGGGGAAACCTTACGCGTTGGATTTTCCCTTTATTACGGTGGCTGATATGGTTCATGCCCAGCGATATCTCATCGATTACTTAGGTATCGACAAACTGTTGTGTGTTGCCGGTGCTTCCATGGGAGGGATGCAAGTCCTCCAGTGGGTAGCCTCTTACCCGGATAGGGTGAAATCAGCCATTCCCATTGCCACGACGCTGAAACATTCTCCCCAGCAGATTGCTTTCAACGAAGTGATCCGGCAGTCCATCATGGCTGATCCGGCCTGGCGTGAAGGAAATTACTACGAGTATGGTCAGCCGGAAAAAGGACTGTCCGTTGCACGCATGATCGGCCATATCACCTTCATGAGCGATCAGTCGATGGAAGAAAAATTTTCCCGGCGCTTAAAGAACGATAAATTCAGCTTCGGCTTTGACGCCGATTTTGAAGTGGAGGGTTATTTGCGCTATCGCGGCGCTAATTTTGTGAAGCGCTTCGATGCCAATTCCTATCTTTACATTACAAAAGCGATTGATTATTTTGATCTGTCGGGGGGGAAGCTCATCGCGCACGGAAAAGCTATCGATACAAGAATCATGGTTATCTCTTTCAAGACGGATTGGCTCTATCCTCCCTATCAGTCGCAGGACATTGTCCGGACATTAAAAAGAAGGCACGTTGATGCTACCTATTGTGAATTGACATCCACTTACGGTCACGATGCTTTTCTGATTGAGGTGGAAGAGCAGGCATCGCTGGTTAAACATTTTTTGGATAAGACATACAACGGATATCTGGTGACGGGCAAATATGGAATTAAATAACGATATTACCCTGGATCATCGCGTCATTTATTCGATCATTGAGGATCATTCACGTGTTCTGGACCTTGGATGCGGCGAGGGAGAGCTCCTGTATCCCCTTGTCCGGGATAAGCGCGTTCGGGCTCAGGGGATTGAACTGGATGATAAGGCCATCCAGGAGTGTGTGAAAAAGGGCTTAAGCGTTCTTCACGATGACATTGAGAACAGTTTGCGGGAATTCCCGGATCATTCCTTTGATTATGTGATCCTGAATCAGAGCATGCAGGAAGTGAAAAAGGTTGATTATGTCATCCAGGAGGCCTTGCGCATTGGCAACAAGGTTATTGTCGGGTTTCCCAACTTTGCATACATCAAATCAAGGTTTATGCTGTTTTTCCGGGGAAGATCACCTGTTACGGGATCCTTGCCCTATCTCTGGTTTGACACACCCAACGTGCGCTTTTTAAGCATCACGGATTTTAAGCTTTTTTGTGAGGAAAAAAATATCCGGATTGTGGAAGCGCATTATCTGGGAGAAAAGAAAATTGTTCGTTTTCGCCCGAACCTGTTTGCCTTGAATGCCGTATTTGTTTTAACGAATCGTTAGCTAAACATCAACATCCAAATGGTGTTTTAGACATGAAAAAGAATTGAAAGGAGACACACAATGAAAAGATTAGTTATGGCGTTCATTATATTATTGGTTGCAGCGGGGTTGGTTTATGCAAAGAACTATGAATTGACGAAAAAGGCTGGCGAGTATACGGTTCTGGTGACGATCGACAAAAATCCGCCTGTGACGGGAAAGAATAATATGGCAGTCGGAATCAAGGATGCGGCCGGAAAGGACGTTACTGATGCCACGGTGGCCATAGATTATGGAATGCCCGCCATGCCCGGTATGCCGGCCATGAGCTACAAAGCAGGCGCCAGTCTGAAAGATAAGCGATATGTGGCAACGGTAGATTTTTCCATGTCTGGTCCGTGGTCAGTATCGATCAAAATCACACGAGTGGGGAAAACGCAGTCGGTGAAACTCAATGTGGACGTCAAATAGTCTGTTGAAACTGTGCATGGTGCTATGTGGTTTGCTTTTGCTTGCCGGGTCCGCCTTTGCCCAGGATCTGAAGCTTGCCGACCTTATTGACGAGGCCTTGAAAAATAATCCGGAGATTCAGGCATATGGCGCCAGGATCGACGGAGCGAGGCAGAAGATACCTCAAGCGAAAAGCCTGCCCGACCCCATGTTTATGTTTGGTTATCAGAACGAGGGCTTCGACCGCTATACCTACGGCGAGGAGCAGGGTGCACAATGGATGTTCGGGCTATCGCAACAGTTTCTCTTTCCCGGCAAGCAAGCGCTGAAAGGGGAAATGGCCAGGCTCGATGCCGAAAGCCAGGAGGCCATGCTTGAACTCCTCAAACTTAAAACAGTCTCCCGCGTCAAAGAGCTTTATCTGGAGCTCTTCCTGGCCCATAAAAATATCGACCTCCTGGGAGCGCGGCGGGATATTTTCGCCCGGGTTGAAAGCCTTGCCCTCATCCGTTACGGTGCGGGGAAGGGCATGCAGCAGGAGGTGCTGATGGCCCAGACGGAAAAATACATGCTTCTGGAAAAAGAGGTGATGTTCAAACAAAAGATCGAGTCCCTGGAGGCCATGCTTAAAGCAACAATAGGACGAGAAGGGAGCGAATCTCTGGGAAGGCCTGTTGATATTTCCCCTCAACCCTTTTCTTACAAAACGCAAGAGGCTGTCGAAATGGCCATCCAAAATTCACCTGAAATTAAATCCCGCGGCAAGATGATTGAAGCAGCTGAAACCAAGATTCGAATGGCTAAAACAGAATTTTTACCGGACTTCAGCATCAATGCGGGCTATTACAACCGGGAGGGCGATTTCATGGATATGTGGAGCCTGACATCGACCATTAACATTCCACTCTATTTCTTTACGAAGCAGGCCCCGGCACTTTCAGAGGCCAAGGCAGTTCATGTGCAGGCGAAGCAGGAGCTGGAAGCAGCCAAACTTATGATCACGGCGGCAATCAGGGATAATATATCTATGATCAGATCGGCCGATACCCTGATGAATCTTTACAAAAAAGGTCTGATTCCCAAAAATACGCAGGATGTTGATTCGGCCCTTTCCAGCTATGCTACTGGAAAAACGGAAGCTGTTGTTGTTCTTTCCAGGCTGAAGACTCTGCTGGAATATGAGACACAGTACTGGACGCAATTTACAGAAAGAGAAAAGGCGGTTGCCCGTCTCCATGCCATTACGGCAGGACTGGATGCGAAGCCGGGAGGTGAAAAGAAATGAAGTTAAGTGCAATAATAGCTATCACCATCATTCCTTTAATTCCCGTGACAATCCAGGCTCAGGGGCACGCCGGGCATGGAACGCCCCCGTCCGTTGTTGAGAAACCTGAAGCTGCAACTGCTCAAACAAAAGCACCGCCTCAGAGACAACAACCGGAACTAGCAGTGCAGGAGGCTCCACAAGTCGAGATTACGCCGGAACTACAACGGCGCATAGGTGTCAGGACTGTCATGGTAGCCGTCAAGCCCATTCAGAAGACTATTCGGACGGTGGGACGAATTGAAATTGACGAGAGAAACCAGGCCACAGTTAATACAAAAATCGAAGGTTGGATTGAGAAACTCTATGTTGATTATACAGGCCGATATGTGAAAAAAGGAGAGCCCCTGGCGGAAATCTTCAGTCCTGAACTTCTGGCCACACAGCAGGAATTCATCAATACAAGAAAATGGGCAAGAAAGCAAACAAGTTCAGTTCAGCATGAAAACCATCATCATGAAGCCAAAGCGGAAACGCAGGAACTGCCGTCTGTCATGAAACAGCTACTGGATCAGGATGCAAAGGCCATGCTGGAGGCAGCCAGGCAAAGACTCAGGCTCTGGGACATCTCGGAGAAACAGATCAAAAAGATTGAGCAGGCGGGTAAGCCAATCCGCACCCTCACGCTTTTTAGTCCTGTCAGCGGTTATATCACCCAGAAAATGGTTGTTCAGGGGATGAAAGTTATGCCGGGAGAGAAGCTCTTCGACATAGCCGACTTTTCTCAAGTCTGGATTGTGGCTGACATCTATGAATATGAATTATCAGCAGTGCGCATCGGCCAGCCTGTAAAAGTCACGTTGAGTTATTTCCCGGGCAGAGAATGGGCATCCCGGATTGATTATATTTATCCTGTCTTTTCCGCGGAAACACGAACGGCTAAAGTACGCATGACTCTCCCCAATCCTGACGGACAGCTGAAGCCTCAGATGTTTACCAATGTGGTAATCCGGGTCGACATGGGAAATAAGCTCATGATTCCTGATTCGGCTGTCATTGATACAGGCAGGGGTCAGGTGGTTTATGTGGATCAGGGCGATGGTATGTTTGAACCGCGTGAGATCGAGACAGGGTTAAAAGCCGATGGATCCGTAGAAGTTTTGCGTGGTCTAAGGGCGGGAGAAAAAGTGGCCTCTTCAGCCAATTTCCTGATCGATTCCGAGGCACAGCTCAAAGGGATCAAACCTCTTTCTAACCCTAAATGAAATAAAAAGGGCCTGCCTATGATCGCCAAAATAATTGAATTTTGTGCCCGGAATAAATTTGCAGTTTTTCTCCTGATGGCCCTGGCCATTATCTGGGGTCTCTGGGCTTTGAAGCATACGCCTCTTGACGCCCTTCCGGACCTGAGTGATACGCAAGTGATCATTTATACGGAGTGGACGGGACGCAGCCCTGATCTGGTGGAAGATCAGATTACCTATCCGATTGCCTCCACGCTGCTTGCCGCCCCTAAAGTCCAGGCGGTGCGCGGCTTTTCATATTTAGGCAGTTCATTCATTTATGTCATATTTGAAGAAGGGACGGATATCTATTGGGCCAGAAGCCGTATCCTCGAATACCTTCAAGCGGTAAAAAACAAAATACCTGCCGATGTCAATCCCGTTCTGGGTCCCGATGCCACCAGTCTCGGATGGGGCTTTTCTTATGCCGTGATTGATGAAGCCGGCGGACATGACCTTGCCGAACTGCGGAGCATTCAGGACTATATCATCAAACTCGCTCTGGAAAGCGTACCCGGAGTATCTCAAGTTGCGAGCATCGGCGGCTTTGTAAAACAGTACCAGATCACCATCGATCCCAACCGCCTGACAGCCTACAATATCCCCATTACGAAGGTTATGGATGCCGTCAAAAAGAGCAACCGGGATGTTGAAGGACGTGTTCTGGAACTATCAGGTGTGGAATACATGATCCGGGGGCGGGGATACATCAAGGGGATTCAGGATCTGGAAAGCATCGCCGTGGGCGCGAGCCCTGGCGGAACGCCAATTTATTTGAAGGATGTGGCCCGGATTCAACTGGGGCCGGAAATCCGAAGAGGGCTTGCGGAATTGGACGGTCGTGGTGAAGTAGCCGGTGGGATTGTGATCGTCCGTTCCGGTGAAAATGTATTGAATGTCATCGAGCGGGTTAAGGAAAAAATCGACAAAGACATTTCTCCCAGTCTTCCCAAAGGTGTGAAAATTGTCACCACCTACGATCGTTCGGATCTCATTATGCGATCCATGTCCACCCTCAAAGAGGAGATTATCAAACTGATCATCGCGGTGAGTGTGGTCTGCCTGGTCTTTCTTTTTCACTTCCCCAGCGCCCTTGTGATCATCCTCACGCTACCCATCGCCATTCTCATGGCCTTCATCAGTATGTATTACCTGGGAGTCACGTCTAATGTCATGAGCCTTTCAGGCATCGCTATCGCCATCGGCGCCATGGTGGACGCCGCCATCATCATGGTGGAAAATGCCCACAAAAAGCTTGAAGCGTGGGAGCAGCAGGGGGAACCGGGGAACCGGGTTGACGTTATTATCGATGCAGCCAAGGAAGTGGGCCCCTCTCTTTTCTTTTCACTCCTCGTTATTACGGTGGGGTTCCTCCCCGTCTTCACCCTCGAGGCTCAGGCGGGGCGGCTTTTCAAGCCCCTTGCGTATACGAAGACCTTCGCCATGCTTTTTTCCTCTTTCCTGGCTGTCACCCTGACACCGGTGCTGATGACTCTGTTTATCCGGGGCAAAATCCGTTCTGAGGAAAAAAATCCCATAAGTTATTTATTGCATAAGGTCTATGAACCTATCGCCCGCTTTGCCCTCCGTTTCAGAAAAACGGTTATTATTGTTGCCATAGTCATCATGGCTGTTACAGTATACCCTTTCATGAAACTGGGCTCGGAATTTATGCCGCCTCTTGACGAAGGGACGTTATTCTACATGCCAGTGACGGTACCCGGCGCATCTGTTTCCGAAGTCGGGATGCTCCTCCAACTTCAGGACAGCATTCTGAAAAAAATCCCCGAGGTTGCCCAGGTCTTTGGCAAGGCAGGACGGGCGGAAACGGCCACGGACCCGGCGCCGCTCGAGATGTTCGAGACGGTCATTAACCTGAAACCGGAAGATCAGTGGCGTCCAGGCATGACCACGGAAAAACTGAAGGACGAGATGAATGATGCACTCACCATCCCTGGTGTGGCCAACTCCTTTACAATGCCAATCAAGGCCCGCATCGATATGCTGGCTACGGGCATCCGGACTCCTGTAGGGATTAAAATTCTTGGACCTGATCTGGAAGAAATCGAAAAGATCGGGCTGGCACTGGAGCATCATTTAAAAGATGTTCCCGGAACAAGGAGTGTCTATGCGGAGCGTGTGACGACAGGTTATTTCCTCGATATCGAGATCAAGAGGGATGAGGCGGCGCGGTATGGCCTTACGGTAGACGATGTGGGCGAGATCGTCCAGACGGCCATAGGGGGCATGAACCTGACGGTGACAGTAGAGGGAAGGGCACGCTATCCGGTTAATATTCGTTATCCACGGAATTTACGTAGTGATGTGGAGCAAATGAAGCGGATCCTTGTGCCGGTCATGATGCCCGGTGGCGCTACACCGGTACAGGCCGGTCCGGAAGCTATGGCGGTAACGCCGAGGATCACGCAGATTCCCATGGGTGAAGTGGCTGATTTCAAGATTGTTAAGGGTCCCACTGCTATCAAAAGCGAAGAAGGACTTCTTACCGCTTATGTTTTCGTTGATATCACCGGGCGTGATATGGGCGGTTATGTGGAGGAGGCAAAGAAAAAAGTATCGACGTTGAAGATCCCCGAAGGTTACAGGCTTACTTGGAGCGGAGAATATGAAAATCTGACGAAGACTCATGAGCGTTTGAAGATGGTCATTCCACTAACTCTTTTCATTATCTTCATTCTCATTTACCTGAACACAAAATCAACGGTCAAAACAATGATTGTCCTTCTTGCCGTACCTTTTTCTCTGGTCGGTTCTTTCTGGCTCCTGTATCTGCTCAATTATAATATGAGTATTGCCGTCTGGGTGGGAATTATCGCCCTGGCCGGGCTGGATGCGGAGACAGGAGTGGTCATGCTCCTGTACCTTGATTTGGCCTATGAGAAATGGAAGAAAGACGGCTTAATGAACACGAAAAAAGATTTGCAGGATGCGATCATGTTCGGCGCCGTAAAACGTATTCGTCCGAAGATCATGACCGTGAGCGTTATTCTGGCCGGTTTAATTCCGATTATGTTCAGCACCGGAACAGGTGCCGATATTATGAAGCGCATTGCCGCTCCCATGGTTGGCGGTGTAATAACCTCAACTATTCTTGAATTGGTTATTTATCCAGCCATCTATATGATTTGGCGCAGTCGGAGTTTATTGAAAGATTAAGGACTGGTTATAAAATGGAAGATACAATATACAATTCGGTTATTGTTAAAGAGATTAACAGTGATGATGGTAAAGCCACTTTGCAAGAAGTGGAAAAACCGGTTATAGATGAAATATCCTTAAAAATATATATCAATGGCGTTGAATACGCCTCGCTCCTTTGCCTTAATCAGTTGACGGAAGAACTCGCCATCGGGTTTCTCTACAGCGAAGGTGTGATTGATACGTTTCAGGACATAGCCTCCATATCTTATACCGAGCGGCTTTTTGCCGTAATGGTCGAGCTTGCACAGGGACTATCCGTCGCGAAGTGTGAAAGTCTGCGCAGCGTCACATCAGGATGCGGTAAATGCTTCACCTACATCAATCCGCTCAAGCAGGATAAATTTATTGAGCTGTCTGGTCATGACCAATTCTCTCTTCACGGAATTATGCAGTCCATGAAAGATTTTGAGCAGCTTTCCGAAATATACAAAACCGTTGGTGGAGTTCACAGTGTATGGTTTCAACATGAAGAATTTTCTGTTTTTAATGAGGATATCGGGAGGCACAACTGTTTCGATAAAATAGCGGGCATACTCCTTAGAAACCAAAAAATGAATCTTGTGGAGAATGGGATATTGTTCGTGAGCGGAAGGGTATCTTCGGAAATCATTACCAAGGTCATCAGGATGGGCGTCCCCGTTCTCGTTTCACGATCAACCCCGACATCCGCAGCCGTAAATCTTGCCCGGCAATACAATGTAACGCTTTTGGGTTATGTGAGAAAAAATTCCGGATATGTCTATTCGGGAGAAGAACGGCTGATTTAAAAAGCGGATTGTCTCTTTTTGATATATAATATAAAAGGAAAGGCCATCAGAAAATGAAAAAAGTATGCGGGAAGGTTCTGGCTGTAAATATTTCTCAAAAAAAGGGTGAAAAAAAGAACAACATCGATTGCGGTCTTTTTTTGGAAAATCTGGGACTGGAGAACGACGCCCATGCCCAAGCCGGTATCATCCGGCAGGTCAGTCTCCTGGCCAAAGAGAGTATTGATAAGATCAGGGCGAAGGGCCTGGATGTTAATTATGGTGATTTCGCGGAAAATCTTACGGTCGAAGGCATTGATCTTCCTGCGCTGCCCATTGGCACGCGGCTGAAAATCGGCAAGGACGTTTTACTGGAGGTTTCTCAGATCGGTAAGGAGTGCCATAACCGGTGCAACATCTTTTATACCGTCGGAGATTGTGTTATGCCCAGAGAGGGAATCTTTGCGAAAGTTTTAGCCGGCGGCGAAATAAAAGCAGACGACCTGATAGAAATTATAGATGGATTACAAAATGCACAATGAACAAATAGAACTATGGCAGCATCATCACATATTCAACGCTGATAAAAAAGCCGTAGAAAAGCGAACGTTAATTGTTGTGATCATTACTTTTGTCACAATGATTGCTGAAATATTGTTTGGCTGGATTTCAAATTCAATGGCATTGCTGGCTGATGGCTGGCACATGGGAACGCATGCCTTTGCCCTGGGAATATCTCTGATGGCATACATTATGGCCAGAAAATATGCAAAAGATGAAACCTTTACATTTGGAACATGGAAAATTGAAATTCTAGGGGGTTACACAAGTGCTGTTGTGCTGGGTATCGTTGGTGCGATAATGATTTATTCTTCTGTCGAAAGAATTATCAATCCCTTGAATATTTATTACAATCAGGCATTGTACGTTGCCATTTTAGGATTGCTGGTAAATCTTGTTTGCGCAATCATCCTTAATAGTGGCGGTCATGCCCATGAACATGCGCACCATCATTATGGAGAAGATGAGCATTCACATCATGGGCACGACCATGAAGACTTGAATTTAAAATCGGCATATTTGCATGTTGTGGCAGATGCCATGACATCCGTACTGGCAATTACAGCATTACTCGGCGGAAAGTATTTTAATTTTGTTTGGCTTGACCCGTTTATGGGGATTGTGGGAGCAGGTTTGATCATTCGTTGGTCTTTTTTATTATTGAAGGACACCGGTGGCATTTTGCTGGAACGCGAAATCGATAATCCTATAGTTGATGAAATTAAAACGGAAATTGAATCCGACGGAGATTCGAAAATAAGTGACTTGCATGTTTGGAAAGTTGCGCAAAATAAATATGCATGTATTGTGTCTTTAGTAACGGCAAGAAATTATTCCATTGAAGCATATAAGGCGCGATTAAATAAAATCCATGAATTAACGCATGTAACAATAGAAGTTAATGAATGTAGAATGTAAGTGAACAGGAGCAGGTCAATTCAAATCAGATAGAAGGAGTGTTTATGTGGGAGTATACAGAAAAGGTCAAAGAGCACTTTCTCAATCCGCGCAATGTAGGAGAAATTGAAAATCCGGACGGGGTAGCCGAAGTCGGGTCGCTGGCCTGCGGTGATGCCTTGAAACTCACCTTCAAACTGGATGAAAACAAGCGCATTAAAGACGCAAAATTTAAAACGTTCGGTTGCGCAAGCGCCATTGCGTCGTCTTCGGCGCTCACGGAAATCATCAAGGGGATGACCGTTGATGAAGCGCTCAAAGTCAGCAATCAGGATATTGCCAAGTATCTGGGAGGCCTTCCGGACGAAAAAATGCATTGCTCCGTTATGGGCAAGCAGGCGTTGGAAAAGGCGGTGGAAAATTACCGGGGTGCTCCGGCACTGGAGGCGGGTGCAAAAATAATCTGCGAATGCTTTGGCGTGACCGATAAGGAAATCGAGCGGGCGATTCGCGAAAATAATCTCTCTACCGTGGAAGATGTCACCAATTATACCAAGGCTGGAGGCGGTTGCGGGGGCTGTCAGGATGCCATACAACAAATCATCGACCGCGTGAAGGAGGAGCCGAAAACGGATAACAAGCCCAAGCTCACCAATATTCAAAAAATCAGGCTGATTGAAGAAACAATTGAACGGGAGATCCGGCCTTCGCTGAAGCAGGATGGCGGGGATATCGAGGTCATTGATATTATCGGCAATCGGGTGATTGTGGCCCTGCGCGGAGCGTGCGCCAGCTGCAAGGCATCGAATATCACGCTGAAAGATTTTGTCGAACACAGGCTCAGAGAGCTTGTTTCGCCGGATGTTAATGTTGAGGAGGCCACCAAATGAAAACGATTTATCTTGATAATAATGCCACAACGCAGGTAGCCCAGGAAGTGCTGGATGTCATGATGCCTTATTTCCGCGATCTTTACGGTAATCCTTCCAGCATGCATACCTTTGGCGGTCAGGTCGGTCACAAAATTCGCGACGCGCGCGATCAGGTAGCGGCTCTTCTGGGCGCATTGCCGGAAGAAATAATTTTTACCAGTTGCGGAACCGAAAGTGACAACTCCGCGATTCGATCAGCCCTGACAACAAGGCCTGATAAAAAACATATTGTGATCAGCCGTGTGGAGCATCCGGCTATTCGTGCTCTTTGCTCGTATTTAGGAACGCAGGGATATAGAGTCACCGAACTGCCCGTGGATAAAAATGGCATTCTTGATCTTGAAAATCTGGAAAAAAGCCTGACACCCGATACCGCGATTGTCAGCCTGATGTGGGGTAATAATGAGACGGGGGTGCTCTTTCCGGTTGAAGCGGCGGCAATGATGGCGCATGAAAAGGGCATTCTCTTCCATACCGATGCAGTTCAGGCAACAGGGAAAATTCCAATCAATATGAAAAATAACACCATTGACATGCTTTCCATTTCCGGCCACAAACTGCACGCTCCCAAAGGCATAGGGGTTCTTTATATCCGGCGCGGGACTAAGTTTTCGCCTTTTTTGATCGGCGGCCATCAGGAAAAGGGGCGGCGCGGCGGCACGGAAAATACACCAAGCATTCTCGGGTTGGGGATGGCCTGCGATCTTGCAGCCAAAAATATGGAAAGGGAAAACACCTACGTCAAGCGGCTGCGTGATAAACTGGAAGGAGAACTTCTCAAAAGGATTCCACAAAGCCGTGTCAATGGCGATATCGAAAATCGCCTGCCCAATACCACGAATATAAGTTTTGAGTACGTGGAAGGCGAAGCGATTCTGCTGTTGATGAATGAACTGGGTATTTGCGCTTCGTCCGGCTCGGCCTGCACGTCGGGATCATTGCAACCATCGCATGTGTTGCGTGCGATGGGGGTGCCTTTCACGATGGCGCACGGTTCCATTCGCTTCAGCCTGAGCATATACAATACGGAAGAAGAAGTTGATTTTGTTATTGAGAAGATGCCGCCGATCATCGAGCGGCTGCGTGGCATGTCGCCTTTCTGGAACCAAAAGGGACAGGCCTGCACAAATCAATAGGAGTGCGTGATGATGAAGCGTTTGAAAAACGGTGATAAATGCAAAAATGAAATCAAATCGGCTGAGCACTCCCGTGACGAGCTCCCGGCAATTGTAAATGAACTTGTCGCTTCATGCAGCAAGGGAGGCTGTTTTGATCATGTAAGCGCCGAGCCGATTCCCTATCGCGAATCGATCATTGATATTCTGCGGCGCCTGGCGCTGATTCTTTATCCCGGCTATTTTATTCGCACGAGACTCGATTCGACTAATCTGGAGTATTATCTGGGGCAGCAGATCGTCGGCCTTTACGAAGTACTCTCTGAACAGATTATCCTGGCAATTCGTCACGATTGTATCCGCCAGAACCTGTCCTGCGTCCATTGTGAACCGTTGGGACATAAGCTTGCCGTGGAATTTCTTCAAAAACTCCCTCATCTGCGCGAGATGCTGGCCAAAGACATCCGCGCCGCCCTGGACGGTGACCCGGCGGCCAAAAGTTACGATGAAATAATTTTCAGCTATCCGGGAATCTGGGCTATTACGGTTTACCGGATCGCACATGAGCTTTATCATCAAAAAATTCCTCTCATGCCGCGCATCATGACAGAATACGCCCACGGCCGTACCGGCATCGATATTCATCCAGGCGCACATATCGGCGTGAGTTTTTTTATCGATCATGGCACAGGTGTTGTCATTGGAGAAACATGCACAATTGGCAACCAGGTGCGCATCTATCAGGGGGTTACGCTGGGTGCTCTGTCACTATCAAAGGCGGAATGCAAACGGTTGAGATCCAAGAAGCGTCATCCATCGATTGAAGATGATGTGATTATTTATGCCAATGCCACGATTCTTGGCGGAAATACTGTTGTTGGTGCGCGCTCCGTGATCGGCGGCAACGTATGGTTGACGCATTCCGTACCGCCGGACACGGAAGTATTCATCAAAAAACAGGATCTGATTTTTGGTGAAAAGCAGTATAAAAAACAGGCTTCTAAACAGAAGATACGCTAATGATCGGCGCTGATGACACGGCAGTCGCAGTTAAGCTCACGAAATATTTATCCAGGCAAAGCATGGGTTGTTTTAATTTTTGCAAATGGGGAATTTTCGTGTCATCGGATGTAAATTTTTGCACCTTCCATGAGCTCTCCTGACAGGCCGATCTCGTTTTCCATTTCATCATAGACTTTCTTGCCCTTTTTGATCATATCTAACAATCCCGCGTCAATAAGAGCGTGCTTTACCGTCATTCCCGGTACCAGGTCAAATTCCCGATCATTCACGTATATTTTCATGTTTGTATCCTTTCCTGCGCGATGCTGTCCCGTCAATATTGATTTCCAGGCAGCATGGTTGCAGACTCCGGTAAAATACAGCATGTGATGGTGATTATTTCACTTCCCGAATTCGTCCTTCAACCCTGATGGATATTTCCTTCCGGGATTTAATAAATTCGATGACCACGTCCCGAAGCCATTTCCCGGCGTTGCTGTATACAAGTTTATCCCCTTTCATGGCTCCGCCGATGACGGCATAATCTTTTGATGATTTTACTGCATCGCCAAATGCCTTATATCCATCGCCTCCGGCCGCAAGAAAATCATTTGTCGCGACGGTGTATTCTTTGTCGGCCATAAGAGGATGCCCGCCGATGAACACGTCTTTCACTCTTGAACCTGCCGGATCAAGCCGGTTATAGGTGAAGGCCAGACCGGAGATCTGAGGGAACCGTCCTTCTCCTTTTTCGATAGCCGAAACACCGTGTTCCAGTGTTTCGCGAATCTGTTTTCCCGTCAGTTTAATCGCAACAATGTAATTATCAAAAGGAACAACAGCGTAGACATCGCTGACCTTGATCTTGCCTTTTTTGATACTGGTCCGGATCGTGCCGCCGTTAATGATTGCCGCATCCGCTCCTGCTGCCTTCCGCATGATGTCCGTGATCAGGTTTCCAAGATTTGTTTCCTGCTGCCTTACATTCACTCCGTCAAGATCGACGAGTGATTCACCAACCGTATCATTCATAAAAGAATCGACCTTCTGCTGATATTTCGCGACAATTGCCCCCACGGCCTGGTTTTCTTTTCCAGTCGGGGATATGGGTTCCAGTCGGCTGTCGGCTCGAATGATGCTGCCGTTATGCACGGTGAGATCGAGCACGCC
>JBDKUG010000066.1:0-3903 GCA_039679815.1 Smithella sp. | reverse complement strand
TTTTCTATTCAACGGAACCCGTAAGGCTTGTCAAAAGGGGTGTTGGAGAGCTATTCATCGGTTTTTGCTTCGGCTGGCTTCCTGTGGCTTCTTCTTATTACATTCAAACTGCGGCGATAGCGCCTGTGATTCACTGGTTATGGATGCCGATCGGCTTTTCCATTTTCAATGTGATCCTGCTCAATGAATTTCCGGATTACGAGGCGGATATCGCCACAGGGAAAAAGAATCTTCTGTACCGGATCGGCAAACAGAAAGGCAAAGTTGTTTATATTATTTTCAATCTGCTCACCTGTCTGACCATGCTGACGTCGCCATGCTTCGGAGTTCCCTTTCAAGTGATCTATTTTTATCTGCCGT
Source organism: Smithella sp. (assembly GCA_039679815.1). Taxonomy (GTDB): domain Bacteria; phylum Desulfobacterota; class Syntrophia; order Syntrophales; family Smithellaceae; genus UBA8904. The sequence continues at coordinate 3,543 of JBDKUG010000066.1, read as the reverse complement.
TCGTTGCCATTGCACTTTTTATCGTTTATCAGATGTTAAAAAATCGCCATGAAGGTGCCCGATGGCTGGAAATATTGTGTGGCCTGAACATCGTTGTGAATCTTGGAACATCCCTGGCTTTTATACTGGCCTACATTTGAGAAGATGATGAAAAAAAATAAAGTAAAGGCATTTTATAATCCCCCCTCTCTTTTATTTAAACAGCTGGGAAGCACGCTGCTCATGGGATATCTGAACCGCTGGCGGAACTTTTTCGGATGGCTTGTCCATCATGGTTTTTCATCCATGCCGGTAGCTAACGGCGCGTGGGGTATGGGTTGCATCGGTTATCCGGGGCATCCCGTCTGGGAAGTCACCGGCGCCTGCAACCTGCGCTGCATCCACTGCCATGCCACAAGCGGCCAGGCCGCCCCCGACGAACTGACCACCGATGAAGGAAAAAAGCTGATTGATATGCTCGCTGCTGAAAGTGAGTTTCGTACTCTGATCTATACCGGCGGCGAGCCGCTGGTGCGGCCGGACATTTTTGAACTCTTGAGGCACTCACAAAAGGCAGGGCTCGCCAACATCATTGCCACCAACGGAACGCTGATCGATGAAGAGATGGCCTTTAAACTCAAAGACCACGGGGTGGTCTGCAATGCCATCGGTTTTGACGCGGCCAATCCGGATATTCACGATATGGTCAGAAATAAGCCCGGTTCTTTTGACCTGGCTATGCGGGCCGTTGAAGCTACCAAAAAAGCGGACATTTTAGTACAGATCAACACAACCGCGATGGAATATAATATGCCCCATCTGCCGGAGCTGATTGATTTTGCAGACGCAAGCGGGGCAGGCATCATGCTCATGTATCAGCTGGTTGCCGTAGGGCGGGGTGAAAAAATCGAAAAAGCCACCCTCAAGAAAACCGCCAACAGGCATCTGAGCGAACTGATTTCAGAAAAACAAAAAAATGCCAAAACGATCATTGAGCCGGTGGCCGGGCCGCAGTACTGGCCATATCTTCTGGAAAGAGGAGGCATCCGGGGCGGGTTGCCGCTTAAACTGGCCGGAAAAGTATTTCACGGCTGCGCCGCGGGACGTGGATTTGTTTATGTCAAGGCCAACGGTGATGTCTGGCCCTGTCCATTTGTTGAGGTAAGCGGAGGAAATGTCCGGGAAAAGAGTTTTCATGACATTTATACCGCTTCCGCCTTATTTCAGGATTTGCGCCGTCGCGAAGAAAAGCTCAAGGGCCTTTGCGGTGAATGCCAGTACAAAACTGTCTGCGGCGGATGCCGTGGACGGGCCCATGCCTATAGTAGTGACTACCTGGCGGAAGATCCGCGGTGTTTTATCCGGGAAAGAGAAAAGAAACAGCCGTCCTGATATTTCTTTTTTTATTTTTTCCTGTCCCTGATACCCAATGATTCGCAGAGAATTTCCACCGGATCGAAAGCGTTCATGCCGGAAAGGCCGGCGAGCTGCATGCGGCAGGAACCGCAGTCCGCCACAATCGCCTCTGCGCCGGTTTTTTTGATCAGCGACACGGCGCGACCTCCCAGCTGTATGGCCGTGGCTTCGTTGGTTTTTTTAAATCCGTAACTACCGTTGAGTCCACAGCAGGCGTCATCGAGGATCCTGCATTCCAGGCCTGGTATCATCTTCATTAAATCGGCTGCCGGGTAACCGATTTCCAGTGCGCGCAGGTGACAGGGGATATGATACGCAAGCGTCCGGTTGACTTCCTTAAATTCAGGTTTAGCCCCGCCACGTTCGGCAAGCATCTTGAGGAGATATTCATGCAGGTCATAACTGTTTTCCGCAATCTTTTTTGCGCCGGGGATATCCATGATTCCCTGGTAATCGTGCAGCAGGCACAGACCGCAGGACGTACAGGCATAGACCACGTCGTAGCCCGCGTCGATGTAATTGGACAGGGAGGCGATATTCTTCCTGGCAAAATTTCGCGCCAGCGCCAGGTTGCCATTGCCCAGCGCGGGCAGACCGCAGCACCATTGGGGCGGCAAAACGACGTCAACCCGAAAGGACTGGAGAAGCCGGATGATTTTTCTGCCGATGTCCGGGCGGTAAAAGTTGATGAAACAGCCATAGAAAAATGCGACTTTCTTTGCTTCGCGGCTGCGGGTCTTCTTTTCTCCCCGCATGGTTTTGAAACTGAATTTAGGGAAGGGGATGTAAGTTGCAATTCCTATGCGCTGAAATATTTTTTTGCCGATTTTAGTTGAGGCAAAACGGTTGGCCAGAGGAGCAGTCATGGATCCAAGCGTGGAGAGATAGTAATTGTTGGCAAAAAGCAGGTGCGCGGCCGTGTGGGGATGCTCCAGGCCGTACTTCTGCTGCGCCCGGAGGATAATCTGCGCGGGCTCCACTCCGCATGGACAGGCCATTTCACAACGCTTGCACTGGCTGCACAGCAGCACCCATTCATCAACGGATTTCTCCCTTTCGCTGCGGAATCGCTGGGCATCGGGTCCCGACTGCTTGGGGCCCGGGAAAGCCGGGTTGACCCGGAATACAGGGCAGTTTTCCACGCAGATTGTGCAGCGTATGCAGTGTTCGAATTTCATCGGATATGCTCCAGGCAGGATTTTGCCGCCGCCTGTCCCGTTGCCAGCGCAAAACCATGACCGCAGCCGTTTTTCAGCGTCTCTATGTGTGCGAGAATGGCTCCGCATACGAAAACATTATCCCAGGGGCAGTCCGCAGGCCGGAAGTCTGAATTGACCGCAACACCCGCCTGGCCGATACCGTGGTTTAAGGAAAAATAATCATGATCAAACCAGGTTTCGCGTTTGCCGGGCTGGAATACAGGCAGGTGAAATACGTTTTCTACAATGCTGTCACGGTTCGCGTGAAGACCGCCTCCGACAAAAGACCCGGTAGCGAGAATGAACGCTTTGGCGTTCAGGCTATTGGGTCTGCCCTGTGATTCGGCGATCACCGCTTCAATTTTCCTTCCGGATTTTTCCACGCCGGCAACAGGCCAGCCCCAGTAGATAACACCTCCCTGACGGCGAAAATGGTCTTTCAGATGGTTAAACAGCCTTCGGCCGGGCATGGAAGGCGGGATGGTCGGGATTTCAAAGACGGGACACTCCATGCGGGATTCGATGTTTTTCACAATGGCCGACGCCGATTCCAAGCCTAGAACAGCCGGGAAACCGATTTTATCCTCCCGAATATTTTGTTTTTCCAGCCACAGAATAAACGCTTCCAGAAAGGCCTCGTTTTCGAAATTGGCAGAGATGCCCATGGTTGTTGCAACACCGGCGTCGTACATTGAATGAGATGCGTTTTTAAGCCGGGAAATGATGTAGCCGGGATAAAAATCTTTCAGTCCGGCAAAAGTGATGATGTGTATTTTTTCATCTTCGTTTTGCGGAGATGCCTGCATGGTTACAGGAGTCAGGCAGGTCGTTTTGAATGTGCCGATGGCGGAAAGAACCCGGCGGTTGCTTTCCGGCCCTCCCGTATACGGCATCCCCATATCTGTCATGATTTTTTGGAAATCATGGAGTGACTGACGGATGTTTTCGA
>JBDKUG010000243.1:0-2317 GCA_039679815.1 Smithella sp. | reverse complement strand
CGCTTAAGTCCCTCGGATCGTCGTCCGGGATACCTATCTCTTCCCGGGCAATCTCAAAGGCTGAAGGGAAACAACTGTAAATATCGAATACACTGATGCCGTCAAGGTTTAGATTGGCCTGTTGAAGGGCAATGCGTGCAGCATGGCGTATAGCCGGCGATTGATGCAGGCATGGTCTGCGGGTAACGTACCAGATATCGTTGAAATCCGCTCCACCGATGGGATAAACCCATTTATCCCTGTGAATACCAAGTAAGCGCGCAGTGTCTTCCGTGGTCACAATGAGCGCAGCAGACTGATCCACATCAACATTGGCATTCATGTACTTGGTATAAGGGTATCCGACATACCGGTTCTCCGGAGAAGGTGTAGCGATGATTTCGGCCGACAGCGCTTTCTTTGACCATGCAAAGGGGTTTTGCGAAGCAATCCGGGAAAGACGTTCGAAGGATTTCCCCATATGCAGCCGGTGTCCATCGGGAGACCTGCCGGATGAAGCCCTTAATGACGTCTCAAACAACGGATACATTAATGAAGGGAAAAAAAGGTCATACGATTCTTCGATTTTATCCACACCGATGGTATTCTCGCCGTCGATTCGGTCCGGCGGCACGCTCCGGGACCATTCCAGCACAACATTGCCCTTCATGGCCCGTCGCAGGGAATAGATGGCTTCCGCCCCGGTTATGAGAACGGCCTTGCAGCGCCCTGCGGCCAGATCCCTGGCGGCCTTGTTGACCATCATCTGCGGTGTATTGCCCCCGATCGGGAGATAAGAGGCCTGCCTCGGCTTGATGCCGAGCATGCTAGAGAGCATTCCGGGAGCATCCCGGTAAGACCATTGGAACAAATTCATTACATATACGCAGTCGATAAAATCCTTCAATTCCGGTGCACCTGAATCGATCAAGGCATCTGAGCTTGTCTTTACCATGAGGCTGAGCGGATCCAGAGGCCTTTCTGTTTTCTTGTGCTGTGTGAATTGTGCCACACCTACGATGACGGGAGAAGAAGACATTTGCATTTCCTCAAAAGATGATTTCACGATCAACACTGCCGACACAATTTTTTCATATTTTACTGGACAATAACTTCTTTTTATAGCGGAAGATTGTAATGAAAGTCGGCAAGGTATGCAATGAATAAAAACTGTTCGGGAAGATATTCTGGAATCGTCTGGAGGTGACAGGTCAAACGAGAACAAGGATGTAAGCAGATAATCTACCGGTGGGTCTTTCCGGAAAATCAGCCCGCCTCTTCGTCAGGATCGGCACCATAGATTGTTGACTATATCATTAATAAAGCAGTATCCATTTGTTCCGGTTTTCTTTATCCTGCACATAGGCTCATCGGCCTGCCTGATAAGATGGTCCATATCCTCACCGTCGTAAGGACAAAGCGCGATCACGATGTTTGTCCCTACGACAGCCGGTTCCCCGTCGAAAAAAACGGGCTGGGAGACTAAATGGATTATATTTCCGGCAATTTGAGATGCATTCTCAGGCGTGTGGATTCCGTTTGCAATGACCAGGAACTCGTCCGCGCCGCCCAGGGCAACAGTATCGCTGTCACGCACGCAGGAAAGAATCCTTTTCACCACTTCTCTTAGCACATAATCTCCTGCGTCATCTCCCAGGGTATCGCTGATGGAATTGAGACCGTTGAGGCCTACAAACATCAGAGCCGTCAGATTCTTGTCCCGACGCGCCCGGAGGATGGACATTGACAGGCGATCCTTGGCCAGTCTGAGTCCCGGCAGCTTCTCCAGTAAATCATCATTCTGTGCTACAGTTTTTTTGCGCCCGGCTTCCAAGCTCCAACCGCCTGTTCCCATACTCTTCAGGGATGCGCTGGTATTATCCGGATTGACCACAGGATAGCCTGCTTCCATAAATAGTGCAGATTTTCTGGCAGGGGCATATTTTTTGTTCAGGCAATCTTCAATTTCCGAGGCCCTTGCAAGGTAAAAAATAATATTTTTACCTCTGGGCAGTGCTTTCTCGATATTTTCAATGACAGACAAATGCGGGTCAGCCATAGCTGCGGTCACTTTGGTTTTACTATTGCTCAAAACGATGATGTGATTTTCCAAAGCATACTTTTCACCTATGATCTTTTGCAGGGATGGTTTTACTTCATAATCTTTCAGCATGACAATGGGCATGCTGAAGTGTGCGGAAAGGGCATGGATATAATGCTCTTCACTGATGATCCCGTTATCAGCCAGCAGGGTGCCCAGAGGGGTGTGCAGCCCTCTGTATTTAAGATTCGTCTGCTGCAGGAGATTATCGCGCAACTGCGCCGCGGTTATGATATT
>JBDKUG010000148.1:0-9569 GCA_039679815.1 Smithella sp. | reverse complement strand
ATGATCTGCCGGGTGTTCTTGATGAAAGAAGCAGCCTGTACGAACATTGCGTGCGGGCCGTTCAGAGAGGCCTGAGGTTTGGCAGTCACGGCTTGCCGCTGATGGGGACGGGTGATTGGAATGACGGCATGAATAAAGTCGGAGAAAAGGGTACGGGCGAAAGCATCTGGCTGGGATTTTTCCTGTATGACGTACTGGTCAAGTTTGCCCGAATTGCCAGCGGGCAGGGAGATGGCGTGTTTGCCGGTTTATGCAGAAAAGAGGCAGCTCAATTAAAACAAAACATTGAACACAGCGGCTGGGACGGAAACTGGTACCGCCGTGCATACTGCGATGATGGTACCATACTGGGGTCCTGCGGCAGCACGGAGTGCCGCATTGATTCGATTGCCCAGAGCTGGTCCGTTCTATCCGGTGCAGGAGATGCCGAAAGAGTCCGCCAGGCCATGGGCGAGGTTGATAAAATACTCGTGAACAGGGAAGATAAGCTGGTTCAGCTGCTTTCTCCGCCATTTGACACGTCAGAAATAGAACCGGGATACATTAAAGGTTATGTTCCAGGTGTGCGGGAAAACGGAGGTCAATACACGCATGCGGCAATCTGGGCGGCAATGGCTTTCGCCGCATTGGGTGACCGGGTGCGCGCCTGGGATGTATTAAACATCATCAACCCGATCAACCATGCCGGGTCCCCGGAAGAAGTGGATGTCTATAAGGTTGAGCCATATGTTGTTGCATCGGATGTTTATGCTTCACCGCCGCATGTCGGGCATGGCGGATGGACATGGCTTTCCGGTTCTGCCGCCTGGATGTACCGTTTAATTGTGGAATCCCTGCTGGGTCTGTCCATTCAAAACGGCAAAATCAGTTTTTCTCCGTGCCTGCCGGCTGACTGGAAGGAAATCAAGATCCATTACCATCACGGGGAAACACTCTATCATATTGTTGTGCGCCAGCATGATTCAGAAACGGATCAGCCGGGGCTTACCCTGGACGGTTTGGTCGTGTCCGGTCCGGAAATCGTTATGGCTGACGATCATCAGGAGCATACCATCGAGGTCGCTGTATTGCTTCCGGCGCCTACAGCTCAACCTCCCGGACAATTGCCGTCTTAATGAGGGTGATGAGCTCCTGAAAGACCGGAAGAACATCCTTGCGGAATCTTCCTGCCACGCAGACATTCATGATGACATCGCCGATTTTCAATGTTCCTTCATTGATCCAGACGCGGATGTCCACAATGCCTTCCATGCCCTTGAAGCGGCGCACAGCTTGATCCAGCGCGGGACGATCATAGGAAAGATTCATTGCTCCGACCGGTTCCCCCTGCTTGGATGTTGCCCTGACAATGCCGTTATGCACCAGAATCATCCCTAACATATCGGGCGCACACTCTTCTTTGATTTCTTTGATCCATTGCTCAATCATGATTCTCTCCAGTCTGGTCATGGCTGCCGACAGGTTTCGTTTCGCTGTCTTTCCCTAAGGCAAGCCGGGTCAGCCTGGCCGAAAGTTTTCCTGCCAGGGATTCAATCAGATCTGTCTTCATGTCCGGTTCATAACGGTTGGCGTCCGCGTCGCCGTTGTTCCAGGTCCCGATAATCTGACCGTCAAGTGCGATCGGTACAACGGCAACTGACCGGATAAAATATTTCCTGCTCCGGGGAAGAAGCCGGTAAAAAGACTGCAGATCCTGATTGGCCAAAACGGGCTTGATGCCGCGGGTAAGTATTTTGTCAATCAATTCTTTTGAAACAACAGACAGCCTGCTTTCCAATTTTCCCGACATTTTTAGTTCGTTGAGAACCGGCGAGGCTGTTTGATTGTCAATCAGTGTCAGCCATACAAAGGGGATGGTAAACTCATTTTCAATTCCGTCGATCAGGTTTTCAAAAAGGCCCGTGATGGTTTCGGCGGCATCGACGGCATCTTCAATTATTTTGAAGCGCGCCGCGATGATTTCGTTGATGCTCTTCAGGTCTTCTTCGTTGCTCATAAGAATGATCCCTCCCATCGGGCATAAATTACAGCGTGATCGGACGGTTTTTCGGCCAGACGGGTTGCCAGGTCAATTGTGCAGCCGCTGGATTGGGTCGCCGCCGTTTCTGTTGCCAGGATATGATCGACCCGCCAGCCGAGATTTCGTCCGACGGAGTCCCGAATGCGATAATCATAAAAAGTATACTGCCCCGGTTCATCAAGATGGTGTCTGCGGAAGATATCCGTCAACCCCCACGAAATAAGATTTTGATAAGCTTTCCAGACTTCAGGATTAAAGGAAACATGACCGAGGATTCTTTTAGGATCATGAACATCAATGGTTTCCGGTGCAACGTTAAAATCGCCGCACAAAATTAATTTTTGATCTGGCCTGAAGTTCTTTTGCAGACAGGTTTTCAGGCGATTGAACCAGTCGAGCTTGTAGGCAAACTGCGGTTTGTCTACATCCTGCCCCTGGGGCACATAGGCATTTAAAACAATGAGATCATCAAATTCCGCCTGAACCAGGCGGTCGGGATCTTTCGGTTCATCATGAAGACCGAAAACAACTTTTCGGGGTCTGGTCCGGGAGGCAATGGCTACGCCATTATACTGCTTGTTGCCGTGGAAACTTACAACATAACCCAGTGCTTCAAACTCGGCGGCAGGGAATTTTGCATCCTCGACTTTTGTTTCCTGCATGCAGAAAATGTCCGGCATGTTATTTTTCAGCCATGGCAGAACAATGTGCAGACGGGAACGTATAGAATTGACGTTATAGGTTGCAATCTTCAATCTTCCACAGGACCTTCCATAAATTGGCGTCTTTATTATCATGACTGGCCAATACGCTCAAGACTATTTAAAGAGATTTATGAAATTGCAGGCTTTCTCCGAACGGTCGGGAAAGCCTGCCGCTTATGAAAACAGGAGTGAAAGGGGGATGAGCGGGCCTTCGAACGGCCCGCTCATGGGCCAGGGGTTACAAACAATCAAAAAGGGGATTGGTCAGTTTATATGTTGGCATACAGAGTCCGGATTACTTTTTTATCGGTTTTACCGACGCTCGTTTTGGGGATATTGTCAGTAATAATATAACGATCTGGTATGGCGTATCGGGGGATCTTTCCCTGGTCGGCGCATTCCTTCATGTGTTTTTTCAGGACCTCCGTTGTGATGCCGTCACCGCGGAACGGAGGGGTCAGAACAACAAGCATCATGGGCCTTTCTCCCCATTTAAGATCTGGAATACCGATGGCCGCCGCCTCCTGGACCGCGCCATGGAGACTGATGGCATTTTCCAGATCAAGAGACGAGACCCATTCGCCGCCGGTTTTAATGACATCCTTGAGCCTGTCTGTGATCTGAATGTATCCTTCCTGATCCATATAGCCCACGTCGCCTGTATGGAGCCAACCGCCACGCCAGAGTTCTTCCGTCTTTTCCGGATCTTTGTAGTAGCCTTCAGTGAACCAGGGGGCGCGAACAACAATTTCGCCCGTGGTCTGACCGTCATTGGGAAGGAACTCACCGTCGGAGGAGGCGATTCGCACATCAACAAGAGTGACAGGCATTCCCGTCTTGATGGCAATATCGCTTTTCTGCTCGTTGTTATAATGTTTCATGGATGGCTTCAGATTGGACACGCTGATGACCGGGCAGGTTTCCGACATGCCATAGCCCGTCATGATCTGGATGCCCAGATCGATGCCCGCCATGGCCAGCCCCTTGGAAAGACGGGCTCCGCCGATGATCACCTTCCAGGCGGAAAGATCAATAACTTTTGCGACGGGACTTGCCACAAGCATCTGGAGGATCGTTGGAACGCAGTGGGAGTAGGTAACCTTTTCGCTCACGATGAGCTTAATCAGCATTTCCGGTTCATACTTGCCCGGATAAACCTGTTTGACACCCATCATGGTGGCAATGAAGGGAAATCCCCAGGCATGGACATGAAACATGGGTGTGATGGGCATATAGACGTCTGAAGTAGAGAATCTGAGCGGGCTGTCGTGACCGCTGACGCCAATGCAGACGCTCATGGCGTGAAGCACAATCTGGCGATGAGTAAAGTATACACCTTTAGGAAGTCCCGTTGTGCCCGTTGTATAGAATGTGGTGGCCTTGGTGTTTTCATCAAGATCCGGAAAATCAAAATCTTCCGACGCAGCGCCCAGAATCGCTTCGTATTCTCCATCAATGGTCAAATCCGTCTTGGGCAAGGTCTCACTGTCCGAAAGGATAATGACCTTCTTTATGGATTTGAGCTTGTCCCGGATAGAAGCGAGCAGTGGAAGAAAATCGGTGTGGAGGAGGATTACGTCCGCATCTGCATGATTGATTGTGTATTCGATCTGGTCGGGAGACAGACGCCAGTTGACCGTGAGCAACACGGCACCCATCATGGGAATGGCAAAGAAACTTTCCAGATAGCGATGGGAGTCATAGTCGAAGACAGCCACCGTATCACCTTTTCTTACGCCAAGGCCGGCAAGGGCGCTTCCGAGCCGGTTGATCCGCGCAAACAGATCTTTATACGTATAGCGAATCCTGTCCCGGTAAACGATTTCCTGATTTTGTGCGCTCAGCTTCGGTCCATTAAGCAGTTCTTTAATGGTCAGTTGAAACCCGTAACGGCTCCCATTCAAAGATTTTCCCTTCATATTGTCCTCCTTAAGTTGCAGTTTTCTCTGGCAATCATGATCGGCTAAAATAGGGGCGGACGCAATCCGCAGGAAGCTGTTTTATCTGTGCTTGAATGGATGAAAAAAAAGTAAGTCGATGACCCACAAAGAAATGCGGATCAGGAGGAGGTTTCGGATATCCTTTCGTTCTCAACCCAGTTGAGGGCGTAACGAAGAAGCTCGGTGCTGGTTTTCAGGTTCAGTTTTTCCTTGATCCGTTCCCGATACGTGCCGATGGTCTTTACGCTGAGGTGGAGCCGGATGCCTATTTCGCTGATTCCGAGTCCCTCCCCAATGAGTTGAAAAACCTCAAGCTCCCGGTCTGTCAGGGAATGGAGAGGTGATTCGGAAAGTTCTTTGGGTCCATCAACAAAGCGGGACAATATCTTGTCGGTCATTTTTTTGCTGGCATAAATGCCGCCTTGCCGGACCTTGCGGATGGCCTGAACGACCGATTCGGACGCCTCCTGCTTCATAATGTAACCCTTGGCGCCGGCACGGAAGGCACGTTCGGCGTAAAGGGACTCATCATGCATGGAGATGACCAGCATGGTCACATCCTTGTTGGTTTTGCGGATCTCCTTGATGAGATCAATGCCGCTCATGTCCTTGAGGGTGATATCCACGATGATCATGTCCGGTTTCAGGTCTTTGACGGCTTTCATGGCACCATGGTAATCTTCCGCTTCGCCGCAGACGTACAGGTCTTCTTCCTGATTGATGAGCTGAGCAAGACCATGCCTGAAAATAGGATGGTCATCGACAATGAGGATTCTGTGTTTGCCTGCGCGATGTTTTTTAATTGCGGCCATGGGAGTCAGTCCTTCATCAGATTGAACGTGCAGGTAACCAGCGTTCCCCCGCCTGGTTCCGATTCGATGCGCAGTATTGCCCCGATCATGCGGGCCCGGTACTCCATGATTCTCAAGCCGATGCCGACGGCTTTGGCTGTGTCCCTGATACCGCCGCCGTTGTCGAGAATCGACAGGGAGACGGTGCCTCTGTTGTTCAGAAGTTCCATGACAATTTTGGAGGATTTGCCGTGCTCGATTGCATTGTGAATGGATTCCTTTGCGATATAATAAAGGTGGGTGGCAAGAGAATTGTCGCGGATGGGAATATGCCGGGGGCAGCGCAAGATGCAGGTTATGTTAAAGATGGCTGATGTTGAAGCGGCAAGCTCCTCCAGCGAGGCCTCAAGACCCAGGGAGGTGAGATGGACGGGACAAAGTCCCCGGGCCAGCCGACGGGTCTTGTCAATGGCATCCTTGACAAGATAGTTGATCTCGCCGGCATAACGTGCGTTTTCATCGGAAATCGGTGTGAGCCTGTCCTGCAGGACCTTGGTCATTACGTCGATGCCGATCAGGTGCTGACCGAGATCGTCGTGAAGCTCGTATCCGATTTTTTGGCGTTCCCGTTCCGATATGTCGAGAACTTCCTTTTCCAGTTTTTTAATGGCCGTCATGTCCACCATCGAAGCGATGCTCTGTGTTGTTCCCGGAATCATGGCGATGGTCATGAAAACATGGAGAAGGTTGCCGTCCTTATTCCGGATCTTGAATTCATAATTCCTGGGCGCAGAGGACGGATCCTCACGCCTTACCTTGTGGTACGATAACAAGCGGGCGATGTCATCCTCGGCCACGTACCTAGTCCACGTATGATTGAGGATTTCGTCACGGGAATAGCCGGTGAAATTGGAAAAATCATTGTTCATCATGGAGATGGTTGTGTCTTTTTCGATGACGATGGTTGCCGTGCCGGAATTTTCAAACAGAGTTCGATAGAAATGTCCCGAGTGGGTCAGCTCCTCCTTAATCTGCTTGTACTTCCGGGCCTGTGACTGAAGACTCTTAATTTCCCTGCGGGCCGCCTTGAGTTTCTCATTAAGCTGAATTTCAGTTATGCTTTCTGCTCCCACTACTTGTCCTCCGGTCCGTTCATCTAAACATCCCAAATGAAAATAACGCCGCTTGTCGGAAATACCCATTCTTCATGGGAAATTTTAATGTTGATCGATTTGCCGCGGCTCGCGGATATGGCCGCCCGGGGGTGCCGACCGGCAAAGAAGCTTTCCGCCCGGACGTTTTTTAGATTGGCGTTTTCGTAGCGGAAGTTGATTTCCAGACCGCGCGTCGGATACAAAAGGTAAACGGGAAAGGTCCTGTTGCGCTTGGCTTTTTTGGTGAGAATCTCGATTTCGATTTTCACTTCCTGATTAATCTTCGGCTTGAGCGTGTCGCTGCCGCACCAGACTTCATAGCCCCGTCCGGTCTTTTTGGCTTCAATGATCGGAATATCCTCACCGTCGATGCGCATTTTCTCCACGGTGAAATCGCGTTCAATCACCAGATCATCGCCGCCGAGTATCCATCGGTATTCACAATGTTCATCTTCAATCAAGGCATCCAGCTGACTCTGGTCCGAGGCGCAGCCGATCATGAATATATCGCTGCGGATGGTTTTTTTGTATTCCACATGGGTTTTCAGTTGAAAATAAGCGTCCGAGCGCCGCCTGGGTTCAGCGGCTTCCGGCAGCTGAGAAATCGTGATATCATAGCGGAAGCAGGAGCGCAGCTCGAGCTGGCGGTCTTCCTTGCCGAACAGGGTTTCAAACATTTCATAGTAAATAGCATCGCCGAGTTCCTCGTTTCGTGTACGGGTTTGAAAGCAGTGCCGGATGATGTTGTCAATGCGCGCTATGGATTTTTCTTCGCCCGGAACAAAGATCCTTCTGAGTCTCGGTTCCACCGCGTCTGTTTTTCCTTTTTGCAAAAAAACGCGCGGTGCGCGTTTACCCAGTGCACACAGCACTTCGTAACTGATCGTTTGCGCCTTGGCGGCAATTTCATTGGCGCTGATGTATTCATTCTGCTGTCTGCCCAGCAGGACCACTTCGTCACCCACGGTGCAGTCCGGAATATGCGTGACATCCAGCGTGCACATGTCCATCGACACCCGGCCGATGACCGGTGCGCGCCGGCCGCGAATGAGCGCTTCGCCCCGGTTGGACAGGATAAAGGGATAACCGTCGCCATAGCCCACTGGAATAGTCGCCACGCGGGTTTTGTCTCTGGTGATGTAGGTCCTGTTATATCCAATGCCGTATCCTTTGGGGAATTCCTTGATGAGAACAATCGTGGTTTTAAAGGACATCACCGGTTTCAGGACGGCATTGTTCTGTGTATCGCTTGAGGGGTAAATGCCGTAGGTTATGATTCCCGGACGCGCCATCTGCAGTTTCTGATCCGGGTAATTCAGAATGGCGCCGCTGTTATCCATGTGTGTTACGGGAATACTGATACCAATCTGCTGCAGCTGGGCCAGCAGTCCGGAAAACAACAGCCACTGCTTATCGTTGTATGCCGTCACGGTTTCGCTGGACGCGAAATGACTGAAAATGCCTTCCAGTGTAAGATGGCGCATAGTCTTGATGTGCCCGATCAAATCTATGGCCTCAGAGTGCATGGTTCCGCCGCGTCCCATGCCTGTATCGACTTCGACGTGGACGGACAATGTGCGGGAGGATTGTTCTAGCTGCTCTTCGAGGGCACGAGCAAATACCGCGTCAGAGACGGATGGCGTGAGGTTGTATTTTATTACATCGGGAATTTCCGACAGGGTGGAAGGTCCCAGGATGACAATAGGCGCTTCAATGCCGCTGATCCGAAGCTGAATGCCTTCATCGGCGTTTGCTACGCCGAGCATCCGCGCGCCTTCGCGCAGGGCAGCATGGGAAATTTCAATTGCTCCGTGACCGTATGCGTCGGCCTTGACTGTCTGCATGAAATCGACCGTGCCGCCGATCAACCGTTTAATTTCCCGGAGATTGGCGGTAAAATTGTCGAGGTCCACTTCCACCCAGCTGCGGTATTTCTGCTCGTTTCTTAAAGTCATTTTTTTGTCATCACAAACACACCATCCCAGGGTTGCGCGGGACGATGCTGTTTAAAATTTTTATATCTTTCAATATACATTGTCGATGCGAAATCGTCATGCTTTATTTTAAGGGCAATCTGGAACACGGAACTTGCATCATCCCATTTCCTGTCGCGGCATAGTGCCAGACGGCGGGCAAAGACGTCAATCAAATCTGTAAGACTTGGCTTGTCGTTCTTTTTACTCAGTTAATTCGTAAATTTTAACAGGGGTGATTTGTATATGGTTTTTGATTTTTGATCCATGCGGCTGTTTCCACTATCAAAAAAGCATACCAAAGTGCCGTGTAATATCAAGTTGTCCTTTGTTGCAGTGACAGACTTACTTGAGAAATCCAATTGAATACATATCTGTTCAATGATGCGATCAAAAAAAGCGCGGGAAAAATCAATCAATGCTTGAAAGAAAAATTATTTTGAATTAAAATCAAAACAATATGGATAACAAGAGGGCGGAAATTGAGACCCATCAACAACGAGGAGGGAGTGTAAATGTCAAAAGTAAGACCGGGTGATGTTCTGAGTTGTGAAGTATGTGGACTTTCTGTCATTGTGGATGAAGAATGCGGATGCGCGATTGCCGAGCTGATCTGCTGCGAAGAACCTATGGAAAACAAAGGTCCGAAACCGCCAAAAAAACTGGCCGCTGCGCAGAAGAAAAAAGCGGCGGTGAAAAAGGCGAAACCGCCAAAAAAACTGGCGGCTGCGTCGAAGAAAAAAGTGGCTGTGAAAAAGGCGAAACCAGCCGCAAAAAAGCCCGCATCAAAAAAAACGGCTGTTAAAAAACCAGCCGCAAAAAAGAAAGCGGCAAAAAAATAACCTGAATAGATAATACATGGCTGATAGAATCTTTGCCCCGTATAAGGAGCGCGTGGTTCTTTGCTTTCTGATTTCAGGGGGGACCATTTTGATAAACGAAAAATTCAGCCTTTTTTTATGAAAAAATCAGTGCGTCACAACGGCA
>JBDKUG010000298.1:0-6886 GCA_039679815.1 Smithella sp. | reverse complement strand
TCTTTACAGGCATAACCTGTCAGGAAATAATATGGACTCTCCCGACGCCAGATACAAAGCCGTTTATGCTTACAATCACAGTGATATTTACGTTTCCGCCGTTCTCTATATTTATGAAGGGCTGCGGGATTATTCCATCGCGGCAAAACCGGAAGAACCAATCACCCCTTCTGAAGATGCGGCCAAATCGAAGGGAGAAAACGTTCTTCCCGCCCCCTGATTTCACAGATGTTTTTTCACAAATCTCATATGACCTTGCTGACCGGCTTCTTTTTAATGCATAAATCGATACAGGTGTTGAAAAAAATGCCGGACTATAATAAAGCTGAAACCGATTGTAAGATCATATAGAAAGAACCCGGTGATACAAGTTTCGGAATTGGAAAGGAGAGCGCTATCCATGGCGGACACAGACGGAATCAAAGAAGCTAAAATGTTTTATACCGGTATCCCCCAGAAAACGGAGGGATTTTTCCTCAAAGGCATGAATTCTCAGGATTGGGGAATGAAAAACAGACTGGCAAGGATATTTAATCCTGCCTCCGGCCGGACCGTCATGCTGGCCATCGATCACGGCTATTTTCAGGGACCCACAACCGGTTTGGAACGTGTCGACATCAACATCCTTCCCTTGACGCCTTATGCGGATACCCTGATGCTGACCCGCGGCATGCTTCGCAGCGTTATCCCTCCTTCGACGCCTCAATCCATTGTGCTCAGGGTTTCAGGAGGTGCCAGCATTCTCAAGGAGCTGTCCAATGAGGACATTGCCGTTGACATTGAAGAATCCATCCGTCTAAACGTCTGCGCCATGGCTGTCCAGGTCTTTATCGGCGGCGAATATGAAAAACAGTCCATCATCAATATGACCCGGATGATTGATATCGGCACCCGCTACGGCATCCCGACGCTTGCCGTGACCGCCGTCGGCAAAGACATGGCCCGCGACGCGCAATACTTTCGACTGGCCTGCCGGATCTGCGCGGAGCTTGGCGCCCATTATATCAAGACCTACTACATCGATAAAGATTTCGAAACCGTTACAGCATCCTGTCCTGTGCCTATTGTCATTGCCGGTGGCAAAAAGATACCGGAATCCGACGCGTTGACGATGGCGTATAACGCGATCCAGCAAGGAGCCGCCGGTGTCGATATGGGGCGTAATATTTTTCAGTCTGATGCTCCGGTCGCCATGATAAAGGCCGTAAGGTCCATCGTCCATGACAACGCGACTCCAGCCGAGGCAATGGATCTTTATAATGCATTAAAGAATCAATGAAAGTTTCCTACTGGTATAATAATAACGATATCCGGATCGAAGAAGTGCCAACTCCTTTACCCGGACCGGGGGAGATGCTGGTCAAGGTGATTTCCTGCGGCATATGCGGCAGTGATATCGTCGAATGGTACCGGCTACCGCGGGCCCCGCTGGTGCAGGGTCATGAAATAGGCGCCGAGGTGGTTGCAACAGGAGCTGATGTAAAGAAATACCGAGTTGGCGACCGTGTTTTTATCGCCCCGAAAGTGCCTTGCGGAAAATGTTTTTATTGTCGAAACGGACATGATCCTCAATGTTCAGAAGTTCGTGAACGCCTTCCCGGCGGTTTTGCCGAATACATCCTGGTTCCGGAAATTCTTGTGGAACGCGGAACGTATCTCCTGCCGGAGAGTATAACCTATGACCAGAGCACATTCATTGAACCCCTTGCCTGCGTCGCCAGGGCCCAGAGACGGGCCTGCGTGAAAAAAGAGCAGTCGGCGATGGTCATCGGGTGTGGAACGGGCGGACTGCTTAACGTCAAACTGGCCAAGGCAAAAGGATGTAAGGTAATAGCTGTCGATATAAACCTGAAAAAACTGGAATTTGCCAAACGGATCGGGGCCGACATCACGCTGAACGCTGCCGACAATATCCCCGATCAGCTGGTTTCTCAAAATGGTAAAAAGGCTGACGTCGTATTCCTGTGTGCATCGGCTGATTCAGCGGTGGAACAGACCTGGAAATGCGTGGATAAGGGTGGCGTGATTGTCCTGTTTGCCGTTCCCGCACCGGACAAGCAAGTCGTCGTTCCCGTCAACGATTTCTGGATGAAAGAAATTACAATCCAGACATCATACTACTGCGGACCTCACGATATTGCAGAAGCAATGAATCTGATAGAATCGCGTAAGGTCGTGGTTGATGATTTGATCACGCATCGACTTCCTTTGTCAGATATTGTGAAAGGCTTTAAGCTGGTATCAGACAGCCGGGATTCAGTTAAGGTAATTATCAAACCCCATGAATAAAGACACTGCGGAATTTGCAAAGTATTGAAGCAAGCAGACAAAACCCCGCGGGCGAATGTCTTGTTTTTCCCTTTATTATCAGAACTATCTCCGTCCCATTGGAACGAATTACTGATCTGGCTATTGGCACTTACACTATCATATCGCGTAAAGAATGGACATAATAGTACTTGATTTTTTGTTTTGTATGGTATAGAAAACGCGTTCACAATTTAATATGGACTCCCCTTGCTCCTGAACTTAATCAGGGGCTTTAGAGCCGAAAGGAGGAATTTTGAAAAGATACGAAGTTATCGCAATTGTCAAAACGGATTTGACGGAAGAAGAAATCAACGCCATCATGGAGAGGTCTTCCAACATCATCACCGAACGTCAGGGGGTCATCGCCAAAGCTGAAAAATGGGGCAAACGGCGGCTGGCCTACGAAATCAAAAAACAGAAAGACGGATTTTATTTTTTCATTGACTATGCCGGTGAAGGTTCCGTCGTGGCCGAGATGGAAAGAAATTTTAAAATTGATGACCGGGTTTTAAAATTTATGACCGTCGCCAAGGAAGGTGCTGTCACCCGTGAAGGAATGGAAGCGGAAGTTGCCGTAGCGGAAGTGAAGCGCACGCAGATACGAATCGAAACCGACAATTCAGCAGCAAACAAAGATGAAAAGCCGGCAGGCGAAGCCAGACAAGTCAGGCCGGCTCCGCGAAAAACAATCACCCGGGAAGAAAATACAACGAAAGGGGAATAATCATGGCTGTATCCAACGGCGAAAGACCATCACGTCCGGCACACAAGAAATTTTTCCACAGAAAGAAATTCTGCAGATTCTGCACGGACTCCAATATTAAAATTGATTATAAAAACCCGGTCATCCTCAGTAATTTTGTCACGGAACGCGGCAAGATTATGCCCAGAAGAATCACCGGCAATTGCGCCGGTCACCAGAGGGAACTGACTGTGGCCATTAAGCGCGCCCGCACCATTGCGATCATGCCTTTTGTTACTGCGGAAGGCAGGTAAATAGATTTACCAAATCGCCCGCCGGTTTACTCATGTGGATTGTAACCGGCTGGCGTTGATTTATCCGCAGACACAAACGCGTTTTAATATCATAAACGCATTTCAGCACAGGTTATACCCTTGGCGAAAACAAATTTATTGTCTTCTAACAGCCCGTTTATCAAGCTGTTGCTGATTATCACATTTTTTTCAGCAGCATCCCTGATTCCCTTCATCGGTTTACTGTTCCTCATAACGCTGCCAATGGTTTTATTTGTCCTGTGCCTTCTGAACGATCCAGCAAAAACACTGTTCGCCTTTCTGGTTGTGCTTTGCGCCATGGCAATCCTCCTCTCGTCCATCCATGACGTCATACCCGTGTTTGCCATGGCTGCGATGGGACTTGCCGGGATGGTGATGGCCCGGACGGCACAAAAGAATTATTCAATTGAAATCATCACGATCCTGCCCTCATTGATTCTCCTGGGTGCAATCACGTTTTATGTTTTCTACAGCGCATCTCAGCTTTCCATAAGCCCAGGGCAGCTAATTGAAAAATATTTCACACAGGCTGTTGAACTAAACATTAAATTTTACAGCCGGCTGCCTGTAACACCCGAAGAACTCAAGGCGATTCAAGACAGCAAACCCGCCGTCATTCAGCTTTTTACCGGAATTTTCCCCGCCCTTTGCATCATTTCGGTATTGTTCACCTTCTGGCTGAACACGCTCATGGCGAACAGAATCCTGTATAAAGCCGGTGTTGTCCTGCCCCAACTTTCCGCCCTTTGCGAATGGCGTTCACCGGGCTGGCTGGTGTGGTTTTTTATAGCAGGTGGCGGTCTGAGCTTACTTGCGCACACAAATATCCATTTTGCGGGACTTAACGTTTTTCTGGTTGCATCTTCCACCTACCTGCTTCAAGGTCTCGCTATTGTTAGCTTCTTTTTTCAGCACAAAAACATCCCCGTCTTTTTCCGCTGGTTTGGCTATTTTTTAATTGCGATTCAGCAAATTCTTATGATAGCAATAGCGGCGATGGTGTTATTCGACCTCTGGATTGATTTTCGGAAATATTTTCGTAAAGATCAGGCAACAACTTGATTTTATAAACAATTAACTGATAGCAGGAGGTTTTCCATGAAGGTTATTTTAAAACAAAACGTGCCTTCTCTGGGCAAGGCCGGCGATCTGATAAAAGTCCATGACGGTTATGCCCGCAATTTGCTGATCCCGAAAGGCCTGGCTGTCGAGGCAGACGATAAGAATATCAAAGCCTTTGAATTTGAAAAAAAGAATATTCTGCAAAAAGCGCAAAAAGAAAAAGCCGGCGCGCAGGAACTGGCTGCCCGTCTGGCTCAGGTTACGCTGACGTTACCCAGAAAAGTGGGAGATCAGCATAAGATCTTCGGTTCAGTCACATCCAAAGACATTGAAGTGGCTCTCAAGGAAAAAGGCTTCGACATCGACCGTAAAATGATTGTTCACGATGAACAGATCAAATCCCTGGGCGAGTTTAAAGTGAAAATCAAGCTGGCACCGGGTATTGAAACCGAACTGAAAGTGAATGTTGTCGGCGAAGAATCATGAAAGATATTGATCCTGCATTATATAAACTTCCCCCGCAGAATACTGAAGCGGAGCAATCCATTCTGGGCAGCATCCTGCTGGAAAATCATGCTATTAACGCTGCACAGGAAATTCTCAACCCGAATGATTTTTACAATGAAGCCCACCGGAAAATTTTTTCCGTCGTCGCCGAACTTGCCGATAAAAACGAGCCTGTTGACCTGATTACGTTAAGCAATGCCCTCAAAGACAGGAACATTTTGGATTCGGTAGGCGGCACCGCTTACCTTGCCTCACTGGTGGATAATGTCCCCTCCGCCGCCAACGTGTCCAACTACGCCAAGATTGTCAAAGAAAAAGCGATTCTGCGCGGGCTGATCGGTTCAGCCACCGAAATCATCAACAGCTGCTATGAAACCGGCTCCGATGTCGATCAGGTACTGGATAAAGCGGAGCACAGGATTTTTGAAATATCCGAAAATAAAGTCCGGACTTCTTTCTACCCTATTAAAAATATTGTCAGGGAAAGTTTCAAGGCCATCGAAGATCTCTTTGCCCGCAAGGCACTGATCACCGGCGTGCCTACCGGGTTTGAAAAAATCGATGACATGACATCGGGTTTGCAAAATTCCGACCTGATCATTATCGCCGGGCGCCCCAGCATGGGAAAAACCGCATTCGCGCTCAATATCGCTCAGTTTGCCGCGCTGGAAACCCAGACACCCGTTGCGATTTTTTCACTTGAAATGTCCAAGGAGCAACTGGCATTCAGAATGCTCTCCTCCGAGGCAAAAGTCGATTCGGGGCGGATTCGCAAAGGCTATTTAGGAGAAACCGATTGGCCTAAACTGACAACTGCAGCAGGCCGGCTTTCCGAAGCGCCACTTTTTATCGACGATACACCCGCCATTACCGTTCTGGAGATGAAAGCAAAATCCCGCCGGCTGAAAGCAGAATCGGGCCTCGGATTGATTGTCGTGGACTATATTCAATTGATGCGTGCCGGTGGTTATTCAAATTCCCGCGAACAGGAAATATCGGAAATCAGCCGTTCGCTCAAAGCGCTGGCCAAAGAACTCAAAGTTCCTGTGATCGCTTTGTCTCAGCTCAACCGGAAAGTGGAAGACCGTCCAAACCGCCGTCCGCAAATGGCGGATTTGCGCGAATCAGGCGCCATCGAACAGGACGCGGACGTGATTGCCTTTATTTACCGGGATGAAGTTTATAATAAGTCCGATGACAATCCCGATAAAGGCATTGCCGAAATCATCATCGGCAAACAGCGTAACGGCCCCACCGGAGCCGTGAAACTCGCCTTTCTGGATAAGTTCACTACCTTTGAAAACCTGGCTCGTCCGGATGCACACCCACAGTGAAGGATTGAACGTATCTGACGTGTTAATTCTCATCAGAAATCTTTTTTTACGATAGAGGCGGCGGTCATGAAGCACAAAGAAATCATCGTCAATGACCGGATGCAGAAAGGCTACCATTACGTTCTGACCAGCCCTGCCGGCAGAGATTTCGACCCCGAATTCCGGCCGGAACTGACACCGAAACAAATGCTGGAGATGGGTGTCTTCGGCGGGAAATACATGACTGACTGCCGCAGTGAATTCCCCCCCTCCTGGTTTGCCAAAGCCAGACTTTGCCCCGAACGTCACGATCCGAAACTCAACTGCTTTGGCGTTAACGCGTCCAAGCCACTCTCTTACTGGATTTCAAAAGGCTGGATCTATCCCGACGACCCCCGCGGCTGGTTTCAATGGTATTGCCGCTACTACATGGGCCGCCGCTGCCCGGACGATGAAAGGCAGATCAAGCGCTGGAAAGCCATGCAGCGGCACATAGCCCAACTCCGCAAACACTGTCCGGCAGGCGACCTGCACTGCCGGCGCAGACAGCGCCAGGCCCTTCTGCACTGGGCTTACGACAGCCGCAAGATGTAAAAAAAGGCGCTCCGTTTCGGGAGCGCCTTTTGAGGTTAAGGGTTAAACGACTTCTTTTTTATCCCAGTTTTTCTTCAGAAATC
>JBDKUG010000112.1:0-5813 GCA_039679815.1 Smithella sp. | reverse complement strand
GATACTGGGAGACGGGCAAGGTGTAGATTGCAATGACGCCCACCGCCATGATGATAATGGCAATAACCCACGCAAAAACCGGTCGTTCCAGGAAAAATTTCGATAGCATCAGGGGCCTCCGTTAATTTGTTTTTGCAGACGGGGCCGCATGCTTATTTTTCCCGCTGTTTTGCTCACCCTTTTCAAAAGGGACGGTTTTTACGGAAATGCCGGGCTTTACCTTTTGTATTCCCTCGACGATCACACGTTCGCCTTGCTCAAGACCTGATGAAACCATCCAGGCATCGCCGATGGCGCGATCGAGCGTCAGAGAACGCTGTTCGACTTTGCCGTTTTTGTCTACAACGAATATCAGAGGATTCCCTTTGGGATCGCGGAACACGGCCTGCTGGGGAACGAGCATGGCATTTTTATGAACGCCTTCCTGGATGACGGCCCGGACAAACATGTTCGGCAGCAGCACGCCTTTCGGATTGGGAAACACAATGCGTAAAACAACTGATCCGGTAGTCGGATCGACTGTGACATCCTGGAACTGAAGCTTTCCCTTCCAGGGGTATTCTGAATTATCATCCAAAATGAGCCGCACCTGCTGCGCCGCACCGTTTTTGGACAACTGCCCTTCCTGAAGCTGGCGACGGAGTTTGAGAATGTCGGATGTGGACTGGGTGACATCCACGTACATGGGATCCATTTTCTGAATGGTGGCCAGCGCCAAAGGCTGATGGGCGGTGACGAGAGCGCCTTCCGTGACATTGGACCTCCCGATGCGGCCTGAGATGGGCGCTGTAATGGTCGTGTATTTGAGGTTGATCCGTGCCGTTTGCACCTCTGCCTGAACTGACTTCAATGCGGCTGAAGTATCGTCATAGTCCTGCCGGCTCACGGCTTTCTCCGCCAGAAGTTCCTTCAGCCTTTTCTCCTTGAGTAAAAGAGTGGAGAGCTGGGCTTCGGCACGGGCCAACGCTGCTTGATAGAGAGCGGGGTCGATCTGGAAAAGAGGCTGGCCGGCTTTAACATCGGAACCTTCTGTGAATAGACGCTTCTGAATGATACCTCCGACCTGGGGACGCACTTCGGCGACTAGATAGGCGGATGTCCGGCCGGACAGTTCGGTGGTTGTTACCGCCGGTTTTGTATTAATGGTTACATAAGCAACCTCGGGCATCGGCGGCGGTCCGCCCTTTTTGTTACCGCAGCCACATAATATCAAAACCACAGCAAGAAAAACTGCTGAAGCCCTCCATTTGAACCTGTTATTCCTTCCCATCGGACACCCCTTTGTGCATGAATAGAAATATACTACCTGTCGGTTATTTTTTTTTCATTTTTTTTAAAACGGATGGTTTTGGAACTGCCGGATGCGGTTCCATGCCGGTCATCAGCAGTTGCACGTAGTCACGGAGCTCTCTCCGGACACGGGACGCATCAAAAACATGTCCCATTAATTTGTCGTCCATGGCGGCGTGGAGGCTGATCATCTGCATGCATTTGGTCGCCGTTGCCGGATCGGCAGTAATGGAGAGCCTTCCCATCCGCTGTTCTGCTTGCAGAAAAACGTTTAGCCCTTCGTTGGCCCTGCGAGGTCCTAAGTTTCGCTCCTCCATGATTTTCTGCATCTGGGTCATCAGTTGACGGTCGGAGAAAATCGAGCAGATCATCAGGACCGTTTCATAATGAGCGCAATAGATTGCATACAGGACGTCTTCCAGAATTTCGGGTAGTGTGCGTGTCCCCACCTGAAGCGGCAGGTTCTGCAAGAGTTTTGTTGTGTCACTGAAGCGCGCGGTGACCACCTCGTAAATGAGTCCCGCCTTGTCCTTAAAGTGGTGATAGATCAGACCCTCGGCGACTTTTGCTTCGCGCGCGATTTCCCGTGTGGTTAAACGGGTGAGACCCTTCGTTTGCAGCAAACGGTCAGTGGCGTTGATGATGTTCTGTCGATTGTCGATCATTCTTTTCCTGTTGGCCTTGCACAGGCCTGCTGACAGGCTTTTTTCGCTGCAGCAAATGGAACCCGTCCAAGATGATATTGAGCAATTGCTCGATGTATTTAAATGAATGTTCAATCGTTGTCAAGATTTATTTTGAACTCTCTCCACGTCCTGGGGTGTGTTGAGATTTTGAAAAAGCCGACCGTTTTTATTGAAGGGTAAAATCTGTTCTTCAGAAACCCCCAGCACCCGCATGTCCCTGTAGAAACCCGTGACTTTGAGCTTGTCCAGCATCAGGAGACGTTTGATGGAAGGCAGGCAGTTGCGTGAATAGATGGCGTGAAGCGGTTGATACCCCTCGGCGAGTACCGGAACGATAACATCATGTTTGCCGGATTGCCCGGCCAGGTATTCGATAAAGTCTTTATTCAGATAGGGCATGTCACACGCGCTGACAAAGGCGTAAGTATTCTTTGAATAAAACAGGCCCGTGTAAATGCCTCCCAGCGCACCTTTGCCTTTGTAGATGTCCGTAATTACAGTGGCGTTGGTGAATTCCAGATAAGAGAGAGGATCATTTGTGACGATAATGATTTCGGAAAACAGCCCGCGATAAATATTTATTGTTTTATCAATCAGACGGACGCCGTTGATTTCCAGAAACGCTTTATTTGTTCCCATGCGGGTATTATTGCCGCCCGCGAGGATGATTCCGGTGATGTTGCTTTTTTTGTCCGTCAATGATCAGACTCCTTCAATTTTTTTTTTACTTATCATAAAACGGTCCAAAATTAGTGCATGAATTTTTATGTCATTTTTTAGACATTTTTATTGACTCTTGAAACGTAACTCTATAAAAGTCGAAAATCAATTTATTTGCTAATTTTATAAGGAGGATCACCAATGAGTTCTGATGATAAGGTTTTCGGGATGCCTGCCGCAAACGGCAGATGGTTGTTTGTGGTTTTGGGGATTGTGATGAATGTCTGTCTGGGAGCGGTTTATGCTTACAGCATTTTTCTGAAACCGGTTAAGGAAGCGTTTGCCGGTATTTCGGCCTTTCAGGCCAATCTGCCTTTCATGGTTTTTCTGGCTTTCTTCTCTGTGCTAATGTTTTTCGGCGGACGTGTGATGGAAAAACTGGGTCCGCGTAAACTGGGGATTATCGGCGGTATTATTGTAGGACTGGGCTGGCTTCTTTCCGCGTTTGCTTCAAATATCTGGATGCTGACTTTGACTTACGGAGTGATTGCCGGATCAGGTGTCGGCCTGGTTTACGGTTGCCCGGTTTCCATGGGGGCCAAATGGTTTCCGGACAAAAAAGGTCTGGCAGTGGGGCTAATGCTGGCGGGTTTCGGGGGGTCGGCCCTGATTACCGGAAAGCTTGCCAACGTCTTGATTCCGTCTGTAGGGTTGTCGACAACGTTTATGTATTTTGGCATTGCTTTCGGACTTATTCTTGTTGTCCTGAGTCTGCCTTTTCGTTTTCCTGCCGCCGGCTGGGTTCCCGCGGGCTGGAAACCGGCTGCAGGCACCGTTGCCGCTTCCGATTTTACCCCGGGAGAAATGATGAAAACAGGTGCGTTCTGGGGATTGTTCTTCTGCTATATCATCGGATGCGTCGCAGGGTTGATGGCCATCGGTATTTCCAAACCGGTGGGCAATGAAATTATCAAGATCTCCGGTGAGACGGCCGCCACCCTGGTTGGCATTTTCGCGATCTTCAACGCCGTGGGACGTCCGCTTTTTGGTTTTCTGACGGACAAGATCACACCCCGCAATGCCGCGATTCTCAATCTGTTGATGATTCTCACCGTTTCCATTTTAATGATTACGGCCAAGGAAGGCGATACGATGCTCTACACCGTATGTTTCATCGGTTTCTGGCTGGGGCTGGGCGGCTGGCTGGCGATTGCGCCGACCGCAACGGCTTCATTTTTCGGCATGAAGGATTACGCACAGAATTACGGTGTGATCTTTTTTGCATACGGTCTGGGCGCCATCATTGGCGGCATTATTTCCGGCCAGGCCAAGGACGTTTTCGGGACGTACACTTACGCCTTTTATCCCACGGCGGTGCTTGCGGTTGTCGGATTGGTTCTTGCCGTGGCGTTGCTGAAAACGCCGAAGAAGGGTTAGTATCCGGCAAGTATTGTTTCATAGATTTCTATTGAAAAGCCTCCCTGGACGAGAAATCCAGGGAGGCTTTTTTTGCCGGAATCAGCGGATGATTTTCCGGTCGATGGCAGCATGCGTTTTCCCTTGATGCTCCACCATGGAATGGCTGTCTCCTTTGCCCCGGAAGCGTTTGACGTTGAGCATGAAAATTTCGAGCTTGGAGAGCACATTGGGCGGCAGAAGGTTACCGTCAATTTCAATCGAGATGGTCGGGTATTTCCTTTCCCTGGCCCAGGGGGTATAAAGTCCTTCGATCACGCGGCCGATCAGGCAGGCGAAAGGCGAAATGTTGACAATACCCGAATAGCCGTCCATCATGGCCGTGGCGGCTACACCGCTGGAAATGCAGATTTCTGAATGCAGCTCGTGGCTCGCGAAATGTTTTTCGGTGTTGTTCATGATCTTGGTCATGTCGTGCGGCGTGTGCGGTACCAATCCGGTTGTGTTCAGGATTTTACGGATATTTTTCTCTACATTTTTTTTATAGATATGTTCGATTCTCCAGTCGATGATATCCCGGAATTCTTTGGCAAAAACCCGCCGGTACCAGGGCGCAAGTTTCAGCTTCTTTTTGAGTTCATAATGCCGGACGAAGTCGCAGTAGTAAAACCATTCTATGACATTAGAAACCTTTCCGACGATGCCGTGGCGGCTGAATTGCTGAATCAATTCATCCACGGCAAAATCATCGCGCCGGACATAGATTTCTCCCACGATCAGCACTTTGGGACAGTCTTCCATCTTTTTGGCAAGCGGTATTCTGGAGATCGTATCAGCGATATCCTTCAGAACAGGCAGGACTTTGGTAATATCCTGCTCGGCGACACTGATCATTTTTTGCCAGATCTGATCGTAAACGTTCATGGCTTCTGCGGGGTCGGCTGCACATGTCCTGAGGGTGGTTTCCACATCTTTCATATAATCGCCGATAACCGCCGCCCACCAGGCATACTTGGTAAATTCAGTGCCCAGCTCCGTGTAGGAGTTGTCCGAATCCATTGTAAACACCACAACATTTTCCAGGCGCAGATCCTTGAAAAGGTTTTCATAAAACACAAAGTATTGTCCGGTTCTGCAGGGGCCCGTTGTTGTAGGGACAAACAGGATATAGATTTCGTCCTTGCGGTATTGATCTGAAGATAAATATTTCAAAGCGCTTCCCAGGACAAGGTGCGACGGCAGGCATTCCTTACCGGAGGCGTGATTGCGTGCCATCTGCAGGGTGTAGATATCGGGAACGGGCATGGCTTGCGCGTTGATGCCCAGGCCGCGAAGAGTTGCTCCGACCAGTTCAGCAGAGAGTCTCCCCATGTTGGATAAGAGCAACTTGACGCGGGAGTTGTTTTTAATCGGGATTTTTTCGCCGGTGACACTGTTTCGTATATGAATCTCTTCGCCGGGGTTGTTGATGAAGCGAAGGCCGTTGTCGTATCGCTCCTCGCGGATGTCGCTCAGCTTGGAGCGGTAGCCTTCGATAATGTCCAGAAAGGCTTCAATACGCGTATCGACGCCGGCATCGGCTGTGTGGGAATCCAGTTCCAGGATTAAAAACGGTTTGGTGCCCATGATCCACTTCAGATAATGCAGCATGAAGGAATCGGGCGCACAGGAAAAATTAGAAATGTAGGTCACAAAAATCTTGACTTCGTTTTTCAGAAGCGTGCCGGCTCTCATGTCCTGCTGGCCGTAATACCAGTACAT
>JBDKUG010000346.1:0-2549 GCA_039679815.1 Smithella sp. | reverse complement strand
AAAGAACGCTGGAATATCGACGGCAATGTCTATGAAGATTCCATTGAAAAGAATATCAATTATCTGAAGTTTGTTCTTAAAGATTCCCAGAAGAATATCACGGACATTCTGCGCCGCAACGCGGTTTCCCTGCAGTAAGTGGGAAGCCAGGGAACTTGCCACACGGATAACCCGGATACCCATATTAAAACCCTCCACCTCCGGCGTTTCACGCCACCTCCGCAAGCGGAGGAAATAGTTGATGTTCCCCTTTGGAGGGGGCTCAGGGGGAGGTGGCGTTCCTTTTGAGTAAAACCATATCGTAGCTTAACCATCATTCAATGTCTTCCCTGCTCCATAAATAATTTCTTGCAATAGACCCTTTAATGGTCTATATATTAGTCAATACAGGAGGTTTAAGATGCGGCCATCAGAAGACATAAAACCGATTAGCTACTTTAAAGCTCATGCTTCGGAAGTCATTACGGATGTTTCTGACAATCACAGGACCCTGATCATAACACAGAATGGTGAGGCCAAGGTTGTCGTTCAGGATATCCGGACTTTCGAACAATCACAGCAAAGCCTGGCTTTGTTGAAAATACTTGCCCTCAGTACGAATCATCTCAAAGAAGGGCACGTAAAGCCTTCCAAAAAAGCTTTTGCAGATTTACAAAAACGTATTCGGAAAGCAAAATGAAATACTCGGTTTATCTTATTTCCACTGCCGAAGAAGATATCTTCGAAATTTATGAGTATATCGCCCGTCATGATTCACCCCAAAAAGCTGATGATGTTTTCAGTAAATTGAAAGAGGCGTGTGATAGCCTTGCAACGCTGGCAATACGCGGCCATGTTCCTCCCGAATTGGATAGAATAAGCGTGCGTGATTATCTCGAGATTCATTTCAAACCGTATCGGATTATTTACCAGATATTTGGAAAAAAAGTTTTTATCCATTGCGTGCTGGACGGACGCAGGGATATGGAAGATTTGCTTCAACGAAGATTGATTCGATCTTTATAAAAACGACAGGCTGTTCATTTAAAAACTATCCACCCCCGGCGCTTTGCGCCACCCCCGCCGGCGGGGGACAGGAAAAAGCGCGCTTCGACAGGCTCAGCGACCGAAAGAGCAAGGAGCAAGGGGCAAGGCGAAGCTCCGTTTCCTGTCATCTGCTGGTTGAGGACAGATTTGATGTCCCCCTTTGGAGGGGGCTCAGGGGAGGAAAACATGAAAGACATTACAAAGCTCCGCATCATTCTTCTAACGGCCATCACAGTGTTCGTTATCCTTTGCTGTGTTGGATATTACTATGCGACAGGCTGAATGGATTGGTTATTCCAGCGGAGAGACTATTTCGAAATTAGATTTCTGTCATAACCTTTCAGGTCACGTGTTCCGGACAAGCGAGGCGCGATCCGGCTTGTGCCCTCCAGGGTAAATCCAGGAATGTAAAGAACGAAGTTTCTCGCCATCACAGAAGAAAAATTACTGAATTGCTTTCGCCAGACACTGCCCTGACTAACAATTGACTTTTATTATTGATGTGTTATTAAGAAAAACATGCAATATGAAATAGAAATTCGAAAACGTGCAGAAAAAGACTTGGCGGGGATACCCCAAAAGGATGCTCAATATATTGCCGATGCCATATTTGCAATGGAAAATGGTCTTGTCGGCGATATCAAAAAGCTGTCGAGTTACTTCCCTGAATACCGTCTCAGAGTCGGCAATTGGCGCATACTTTTTGAATTATCAAAGAGTAAGATTATTATATATCGTATCCTGAACAGGAAGGAGGCATACAGATAAACTATGAAAGCGCAAATAATTGAAAAACACGGCAAGAAGGAATATGCTATTATCCCTTATAAAGATTATCTTCGTATACAGGAAGATCTGGAAGACTATGCTGATCTCAAGGATTTACGTAAAGCAAAAAAAGATTTGATGAATAAACAGGGCAGATTATTTAGTGATGTTGCAAAAGAGTTAGGATTAAAAAGAAAAAAAATTATAAAATAATCAATTATCATTCAACAAAAAGGCAGGTCTGTTCACATCTGTTTGAAATATCCATTCGAAAATAATGACTTATGATTTTAACGCCAGAGCGGTTTTAAGGTTCATTTCTCAGGGAGGTTCATGTGAATATTACGGTTAAGAAGGGAAATCTTGCGGACACAAAAACCCAGGCTGCCGTACTGGGGATATGTGAGGGCGAGAAAGGGTTTTCAAAACTGATTGCGCAGATTGATCAGAAAACAGGCGGACTGATTCGCGATGTTGTAAAGAAAGGGGATTTTGAAGGCAAACCTTCCCAGGTGTGCGTAATTTACGCAAAGGGGGCGCTTCCGGCCGAAAGAATCGCTCTTGTGGGACTCGGAAAGAAAAAAGAGCTGGACCTGGAAAAAGTCCGGGGCGCTTTTGCACGGGTAATACAGCATCTGCGAGGCCTTAATATCCGGAATGCGGCCACGGCCATGGATTGGAGCCTGCTGCCGGATCAAAAAGAAAAATTTGTCAGGGCAGTGGCTGAAGGGGTAAAACTGGGACTCTATCAATAC
>JBDKUG010000229.1:0-15382 GCA_039679815.1 Smithella sp. | reverse complement strand
CGTGAGCGGGGCAGTGATGTGATCCTTCTGGCCGATCATTTTCTTCTGAAATACAGTAAAGAAATGGGTAAAAAAGTAAAAAGAATTTCGACTGCGGCCATTGAGGTGTTTTTATCCCATAAATGGCCGGGGAATGTCCGCGAGCTGGAAAACTGTATGGAGCGGGCGGTGTTAATGACCAAGACCGATCTTGTGGACTGTGTGCACCTGCCGCCGTCTTTACAGATCAAAGAAAGAGAACCGGATCGAAAAGATCGCAGCAAGCTTTCTTCCGTTGTTGAAGCACAGGAAAGAACGCTGATTGTAGATGCGCTTACGGAAACGGGCGGCAATCAGACCAAGGCGGCAAAAATGCTGGGTACGACGAAACGTATCATTCAGTACAAGATATCGAAAATGGGCATTGATCCTAAGCACTTCCGTACAAAAAATAAAGATTCCAATATGTAGGAAACGTTTTTGTCCCGTTCTTGACTGAAGCCGCGCTTCTTAACGGAGCGAATTGGAAACAAGTGGAACAATAATGTTTCATTATTAAAAAAAATGACAAATTTGTTTGTTTTTATAAAATACAATGCCAAGCACTTTTAATAAGTGAAGTCAATTTTCCATTACATTTGTTTTTTCATTCCTGGCTTGATCCGGTGTGTGACCTTCAGAGAAAATCATGGAAGCACTTGACAAGACTGAATTCCTCTCTTTGCAGGAATGACAATTACAACAGATAAATGTTCGTAAAAGAATAAATAATCAATGAACATGATGCATTTTTATCAGCAAGCCGCCTCTGGCATGACTCTGGCAATTATGATTTCAGATACGAGTTTATCAGGCAGCAAGAGTTCAGGGAGGAATAGTTATTATGTGTCGTTTGTTTGCAGTCACCAGCAATGAACCACTTTCACCGATGATGGCCATCGATGCTCTTAATGTAATGAAAGAAGGGCATGACGGTTCAGGTCTGGGATTGTTTTTAACGGATCTGGGTGGTGATTTCGAAAAATTTAAAAACGAGCCGATTCTTTCCGGTATTTTTTCCAATGAAGGCATCAAAGCGCTGGACCGTTTCATGATTGATCTTGATTTCATGGTCAAATATAAACTGTCTTTCCGTCCGACAAAACCAACCCCTGCAGGGACTCCCAGGAGAGACAACTATGTCATCCGTGTTTATGAATATCCAGCCGACTGGGAGGGCCTGAGCCCGGAAGAGATTCAATTTCGGCTGATGATGGTGCAGTTGCAGCTTCGGGAAATGGGAGCAAAAGACAAATCCATGCTGATCTTCAGCTTCTGGCCGGACATCATCATGATCAAGGAGGTGGGCGATCCTTTAACTGTTGCACAATATCTGGGATTGGACCGGAAGGAACTTTTGGCGCGCACCATTCTTAGCCAGGGGCGCCAGAATACGAACTATTCGATTGACATTTACGCCTGCCATCCGTTTTTCATCCAGGGTATGGCAACCATGACCAATGGCGAAAATACAGCATTTGTGCCCATCCGCGAGTTTCTGATGTCACGCAATTTTCCGGGCTATACAGGCTATCAGTCCGACTCGGAAGTTTTTACCCACATTCTGCATTACATGCAAAACAAACTGGGCATGGGTATGGAGATGTATAAACATATTATCACGCCGCTCAAAGATGAAGAGCTCGAAAGACATCCGGACGGCAATCTGCTGAGAAAGTTGAAACAAAGCTGCCGTCCTTTGATCATCGACGGTCCGAACTGTGTAATCGGCTGTTTGCCCGACAAGTCGATGTTCATGGTACAGGATTCTAAAAAGCTGCGTCCCGGTGTTGTTGGTGGACGCCCGGGTATTTTCGCGTTTTCATCGGAAATGTGCGGACTGGACGCGGCGATTCCGGAGAGAGACATCAATCTGGATGATCAGCCGATGCGATATGAAACCGTAATCGTTCGACGCGAGCGGCAGGAGATAGAAAAATGGAATCAATGGGACACATTACCCCCTCTGCACTGAGCACCAAAGACCTGCCCTGGCAGATTCTCTGGAACAAAGAAAAGTGCACGCTGTGCGGCAGTTGTACCGCCATCTGTCCGGTACGGGCCATAGATCTGGGTGCGCACCGTAAACGCACGCTGCAGGTGCCGGTGGGCCTGGAAACCAAACCCGGCAATCTTGTTTCAATTTATCACGGTATTGACCAGCGCACAGACCCGGCTCATACCTGTGTGGGATGTGGCATGTGTACGATGGTTTGTCCCAACGGGGCCATTGTCCCGCTGCGCAGTAATGAAATAGACAAGCTGCGTTTTCATGTTAATCAAAACGGTGAGCCACGCAGGCGCGGCGGCCGCAGAAACAATCCGGACAGCGTTTTGGATAAAATCAAGTTTGTCCGCATTTCCATGCTGACCGATCCGGCGCTTGACGCGGGGCGCCATGAGTTTGAACTGCGCACATTGCTGGGCAGAGTGTTGCCGCCGGAAGAAATGCTAAAAGTCAACCGCGAGTCCGGCTGGATGCCGCCCGTGCGGGAAATCTATCCGCTGGTTATCGGCAGCATGTCTTTTGGCGCTTTATCCCCCAATATGTGGGAAGGCCTGCAAATGGGTGTTGCCTATCTGAATGAAGAGTTGGGCATGCCCGTCCGCATCTGTACCGGTGAAGGCGGTTGTCCACCGAGGCTTTTAAAGTCGCGCTTCATCAAATATGTTATTTTGCAGATCGCCAGCGGCTACTTCGGCTGGGATGAAATTATCCACAGTCTGCCGCAGATGAAGGAAGATCCATGTGCAATTGAAATCAAATACGGCCAGGGAGCCAAGCCCGGCGACGGCGGCCTGCTGATGTGGTATAAAGTCAACAAACTCATTGCCGCGATTCGCGGCGTGCCGCAGGGCATCAGTCTGCCCAGCCCGCCCACCCATCAGACAAAATACTCCATTGAAGAAGCGGTGGCCAAGATGATCCAGTCCATGTCCATGGCCTGGGGATTCCGCGTCCCGGTGTATCCGAAAATATCCGCCACCAGCACGGCGATGGCCGTCCTCAATAATTTGACCAGAAATCCCTATGCCGCGGGTCTGGCGATCGACGGCGAAGACGGAGGCACAGGCGCGGCCTACAACGTATCGATGGATCATATGGGACATCCCATCGCCAGTAATCTGCGCGACGCGTATCTTACCCTGGTTAAATTGGGCAAACAAAACGAGATTCCCCTTTTCGCGGGCGGCGGTGTCGGGAAAAACGGCAACCTGGCCGCAAATGCCGCCGCCTTGATCATGTTGGGTGCAAGCGGTGTCCAGACCGGGAAATACGTCATGCAGGCGGCTGCCGGCTGTCTGGGCTCGGAAGCCGACCGTTGCAACGTCTGCAACATCGGTGTTTGTCCTAAAGGGATTACCTCGCAGGATCCCCGGCTGGACCGCAGGCTGGATCCGGAAAAAGTCGCAGAACGACTCGTGGATATGTATGTAAGTTTTAATACGGAATTGAAGAAAATTGTCGCTCCGCTGGGACGTTCCACCTCTCTGCCGATCGGCATGTCGGATGCGCTCGGCATTAGTGACGCAGATGCAGCCCAGCGTCTCAATATTAAGTATGTGTTGTAAGTAAAGAATCAGGGAAGCACCATGACAAAAAAAGATTCGATTAAAATTGAAGGTCTGGAAAACAAAATCCGCGTTGAATCGAGGATCCTGGAAGAACGCATTCAGAAAGCCGTGGATGGCGGGTATCGGGAAATTGAAGTAACGGCTTATGGTCAACACGGCATCGGTGGACGCCTGTGGAGATCCGGCGACAAGCAAATTAAAGTCGATGTACTGGGTACGTCCGGTCAGCGTCTGGGTTCGATGGGTTTTGCCAACACACTCATTGAAGTATTCGGTCCTGCCTCTGACGATATCGGCTGGCTTAATGCCGGTGCCGAAATCATTGTTCATGGCAACGCGACAAACGGCGTGGCCAATGCCATGGCGCAGGGCAAAATATATATTGACGGTGACATTGGCGCACGCGGAATGACCATGACCAAACACAATCCCCGCTTTGAACCGCCCGAACTCTGGGTGTTTGGCAAGGTGGGAGATTCATTCGCCGAATTTATGGCGGGTGGCATAGCTGTTGTATGCGGCGCAGGCGCTGAAGGGAATAAAAATGTGCTGGGCTATCGTCCCTGTGTCGGGATGGTGGGTGGCAAAATCTTTTTCCGGGGCGCCCAGGAAAACTACAGCAAGGCCGATGCAATACTGTTGACCGATCTTCCCGAAGAGGAATGGCAATGGTTACAAACGAATATAAAGCAATTCTTGCAGGCTGTCGGCAAACAGTATTTATTTGATCAACTGGCCTCACACCGCAAAGAGTGGCGGTTGCTCGTGGCACGAAAGCCTTCTGAAAAACTTGCGCGTGAGATACGTCCGATGGCTCGTTTCCGCAATGAAGCATGGGACGGTGAACTGGGGAAAGGCGGTGTCATTGGCGATTTGTCCAGTTTGGATCGTTCGCCCATCGGGCTTTTGCCGACAGGCGAGCTCAGGCGCTTTATTCCTGTTTGGGCCAATGAAAAGTACCTGCCGCCTTGTCAGGCTGCCTGCCCGACCGGCATTCCCGTACAGAAAAGATGGGAGCTGATCCGTCAGGGAAGGGTTGATGAAGCGGTTGATCTGGCGCTGCAATACACGCCTTTCCCGGCTACTGTTTGCGGTTATCTCTGCCCGAACCTTTGTATGCAGAATTGCACACGCCGTCGGGTGAGCCTTCAAGCCATTGATATCAAGATTTTGGGGAAAGCTTCGCTTGCGGCGAAACCACCGGCTCGCCTTCCGCAGACAGGCAAAAAGATTGCCGTGATCGGCGGCGGTGCCGCGGGATTATCCGTAGCATGGCAGTTATGGATGAAAGGCCATGAAGCCATCATCATTGAAGGGAGAAAAAAACTGGGCGGCAAGATTACAGACTCTATCCCCCACAGCCGCATTCCTGCCGACGTGGTGGAACATGAGATCAACCGGCTGGCCGGATCTATCCGTAAGGTACATCTGGGCAAACTTTTGACAAAGGAACGGTTTTTGAAACTGAAGCAGGAGAATGACTATGTGGTCATTGCAGCGGGAGCAGTGAAACCCCGCAAATTGAATATTCCCGGCATGGAAAAATCTCTGACAGCTTTGGAGTTTTTGCGGCAAAGCAAACTGGATTGCGCCAAAGTAGGGAAAAGGGTGGTGGTTATCGGTGCGGGCAATGTCGGTTGCGATGCGGCAACGGAAGCTTTCCGTCTGGGCGCGCAAAGCGTAACGCTGATTGACATACAGCCCCCCGCATCATTTGGGACAGAAAGAGAACATGCCGAAGCGGCAGGGGCGAAATTTTTATGGCCGCGTTTCACGAAAGCTGTGACAGATGAGGGGGTTTTATTGACCGACGGAGAACTGCTGCCTGCGGAAACCGTCATTGTTGCTGTGGGCGACATGCCGGATCTGTCCTTTCTGCCGGAGGGAATCCATACGGAAAGAGGTTTTGTCGCGGTGGATGAAACACACGCAACGAGCGATCCTCAAGTTTATGCGATTGGTGACGTTGTCCGGCCGGGACTGCTGACCGATGCAATAGGCGCTGGACGCATTGCCGCACGGACAATTGATGGCCTGTTGAGAGGAGCGTCGGAAACCTATGACAGGCTGCCGGCCATTCATTATGAACGGGTTAAACTTCAGTATTTCGACCCCCGGACAGGAGAATTTGCCGACACATCAGCTTGCGCAAACAGTTGCGCCTCGTGTGGTGCCTGCCGGGATTGCGGTATGTGTGAAGAAATTTGTCCACAAATGGCCATTACCCGCAAACAGACGGCCGGAGAAGGTTTTGAATATGTCGTTGATGATGAAAAATGTATCGGCTGCGGTTTCTGCGTCGGGGCCTGCCCCACAGGTGTTTGGGAACTCGCGGAGAATGCACCTATTGAATAAAATATTATTTAAGTAAATTGAAAGGATGGAGACATTATGAAAAAATCAACACCAACGCTTGCAGCGGAAAGACAATACGTTATCGAAAAAGAGAAGTTCGTTCTCGTATCGCAGTATTTTGGAGAGGATACTTTCAATAATAAGGTAATGAAGGAGAAACTTCCCAAAGACACCTTTAAAAAATTGATGGATGCGATCAACGAGGATAAGACCCTTGATCATGAAACCGCCAACATTGTCGCTCATGCAATGAAGGAGTGGGCCCTCGACAAAGGCGCAACGCATTTCGCGCACTGGTTTCAGCCGATGACAGGCATCACGGCTGAAAAACATGACGCATTTGCCGATCCCTGCGGTCCCGGTGCTGTGATCGAACGGTTTTCCGGAAAGCAGCTGGTGCAAGGCGAACCGGATGCATCTTCTTTTCCCTCCGGTGGTATCCGGGCCACTTTTGAAGCGCGCGGATATACCGCCTGGGATATGTCCTCACCCGCCTTTATCAAGCGCAACGGCATTTCCACGACACTTTGCATCCCCACGGCTTTCATCTCCTATACCGGTCAGGTGCTGGATAAAAAAACACCGCTGCTGCGCTCCATCCGTGCCCTCAACAACAGCGCCGTCAATATGCTCAAGTTGCTGGGCGCTAAAAACGTGAAAAAGGTCCATTCCAATTTGGGGCCCGAGCAGGAGTATTTTCTAATTGACATGGATTATTATTATAAACGCCAGGATCTGGTGCTGGGCGGCAGAACGGTTGTCGGCGCGCCTCCGGCCAAAGGACAGGAACTGGAAGATCAGTATTTCGGCAGCATCAAAGAAAGGATTTCTTCTTATATGCATGATGTAGAGGAAGAACTTTTCAAGCTCGGTGTACCGGCGAAGACGCGTCACAACGAAGTTGCGCCCAGCCAGTACGAAATTGCCCCTGTCTATGAAGAAGCCAACCTTGCCGTGGATCATAACCAGCTGGTCATGGACACTCTCAAATATGTCGCCAAGAAACATCGTCTGGCCGCTCTGTTGCACGAAAAGCCTTTTGCCAAAATCAACGGTTCCGGCAAGCATGTGAATTGGTCGCTGTCTGATAACAATGATAATAATTTACTAAATCCCGGTCTGACGCCGCAGGATAATATTCATTTCCTGGTGTTCTTGATTGCAACCGTACGCGCCGTTTACAAGCATGCGGATATTTTACGCGCAGCCGTCGCCTCCTACGGCAATGATCACCGTCTGGGAGCCAATGAAGCACCCCCGGCCATCATTTCAGTATTTCTGGGTGAACAGCTGACGCATATTTTGTCCAATATCGAAAAAGGTACAGTGACCAAGGCGACCAAAGAGGAAATTATCGATCTGGGTATTGCGTCATTGCCGCAGGTCAGCAAAGACAATACCGACCGCAACCGGACATCTCCTTTTGCCTTTACAGGCAACAAATTTGAGTTCCGGGCGGTTGGCTCGTCTCAAAACATTGCTTCGCCGGCCATGGCGATCAATACGATGGTAGCCGAAAGCCTGGACGAACTGGCCGAAAAAATTTCAGCCAGAGGAACAAAAAATATTAATCAAGCGGTCTTTGGTGTTTTAAAAAGTGAGATCAAGGCTATCAAGCCGATTCTCTTCAATGGCGACAACTATACCAGGGAATGGGAAGTCGAAGCGAAAAAGAGGGGCCTGCCCAATGAAAAAACGACACCCAGCGCACTAAAAGCGTTAATTACCGATAAGTCGTTGAAGCTTTTTGAGAAATATAAAGTGCTTTCCAACGTGGAGCTTAAATCGCGATACCTGATTCATGTGGAACGCTACATTAAGGATCTGGAAATTGAGGTCAACTGCCTCAATAACATTTGTATGACTCAGGTCATTCCGGCCGCGGTGGCTTACCAAAAGAAACTGGCGAAGGCGATTGTCGATACGAAAGAGGTTCTGGGTTCTTCCGCGGGGGTATCGTCGCAGACGGAGCTTTTAAAGAAAATCCTTGAATTGATCAATAATGTCTATGCGACCAATAAGGATATCCAAAAAAAGGTGGAAGAGGCTTCCGCCGTGCATGATGAGCCCAAGAAAGCGGAATTTCTGGGCAGTAAAGTCAAACCGAAAATGGATGAGCTTCGCGAATATGTGGATGCCCTGGAAAATATCGTAGATGACGAAACATGGCCCCTGCCGAAGTTCTGGGAGATGCTGTTTATCAGCTGATGATCAATATGCCCCTGATTCGAAAAGATCGTAAAGCTTTTCTTGTCCTGGAAGATGGAAGTGTCTTTGAGGGTTTCGCCTTTGCGGGCGCGGGCGTTACCCTTGGGGAAGTTGTCTTTAACACAGGAATGACCGGTTATCAGGAAGTGATTACCGATCCTTCCTATAAAGGCCAGATTGTCACCATGACCTATCCGCTGGTCGGTAACTACGGCATCAATGACGAAGACATGGAATCGGCGGGCATTCATCTGGAAGGTTTTATCGTCAAAGAGTATCAGCCTAATCCCAGCAACTGGCGGATGAAGAAAAGTTTGAAAGCATTTCTGGAAGAGAAAGGCAAAATCGGGCTCGAAGGCATCGACACGCGCGCTCTGACGCGACGCTTGCGCCTGTCCGGCTCGATGAAGGGGATTATCTCCACGGAATCAAAAAATATTGACGAACTGCTGGAGAAAGTGCGGGCTTATCCAGGCCTTATCGGACGCGATCTCGTCCGTGAAGTCTCCTGTCAGAAACCCTACCTGTGGAAAAATGGCGCACCTTCCCCGGAGAAAATACCAGACAAAAAACAAGCCCTAAAACTGCGCGTTGTTGTCATGGACTGCGGCGTCAAATATAACATTTTGAGGCTTCTGGAAAAT
Source organism: Smithella sp. (assembly GCA_039679815.1). Classification (GTDB taxonomy): domain Bacteria; phylum Desulfobacterota; class Syntrophia; order Syntrophales; family Smithellaceae; genus UBA8904. The sequence goes on along the minus strand of JBDKUG010000229.1, from coordinate 6,581 downwards.
AACGGCTGTGAAGTTGTCGTTGTTCCGGCATTTGCCGCGGGCGACGAGATTCTTTCGTATCAACCTGACGGGGTATTGCTCTCCAATGGGCCAGGCGATCCGGCGGCCCTTCCTTATATTGTCAACGCCGCTAAAGCGATAATGAGCAAGACGCATGTCTTTGGCATTTGTCTGGGACATCAGATTATCGGCCAGGCCATCGGTGGTTATACGGAAAAATTAAAATTCGGTCATCATGGCATTAATCAACCCGTCAAGAATCTGGAGACGGGAAGGGTGGAAATTACTTCTCAGAATCACGGCTTTGTGGTAGTGCCGGAATCAGTTGAGAGCAAAGCTGATAAATCCTACATAAATTTAAATGACGCAACGTCCGAAGGGATGAGGCTTGGCCCAACCATGAGTGTTCAGTACCATCCCGAAGCAGCGCCGGGGCCGCACGACACGGAATATCTGTTTTCGCAGTTTGTCGAATTCATGAAACAGGAAAAGGTGAAGACCAAGTGATATTGATTATAGATTTTGGTTCGCAGTACAATCAGCTGATCGCCCGGCGGGTAAGAGAGCATCAGGTTTATTGCCAGATCGAGCCGCCCGATATTTCCCTGGAAGCGATCAAAGCGCTTGCGCCGGAAGGCATTGTATTGTCCGGCGGCCCGGCCAGCATCTACTCCAGGGGTGCCCCGCGCGTGGACAAAAACATCTTTGGGCTCGGCATTCCGATATTGGGCATCTGCTACGGCCTGCAATACATGATTGATTCCCTGGGTGGCAAAGTCATCGGCTCGACCAAGCGAGAATACGGATTTGCCGAACTCAACGTTAACAAACAAAAAGGCATCTTCTCCGGCGTGGATAAAAAAACACAGTGCTGGATGAGCCACGGTGATTCCATCGGGACATTACCCGAGGGGTTTACCGTTACCGCTTCCACAGCGAACACACCGGTTGCGGCAACCGAAGACATCAAGCGTCATTTTTACGGTCTGCAATTCCATCCGGAAGTTGTTCATACGCAGGCCGGTAAAAAAATACTGGCCAATTTCTTATTTGCTGTTTGCCGCTGCAAAAAATCCTGGACCATGAAATCCTTTATTAACCATGCCGTGGAAGAAATCCGTCAGCAGGTGGGACCGGACAAGGTCATACTCGGGCTTTCCGGCGGCGTGGATTCTTCGGTTGCGGCGGTTCTTCTGCACAAAGCCATAGGCCGTCAGCTTACCTGCGTTTTTGTCGATAATGGAGTGCTCAGAGCGGGCGAAACCGAACATGTGATAGAGATGTTTAAGAAAAACCTGCACATCAATTTGCGGTTTTCCCGTTCCGGGAAGCTGTTTCTGAAAAAATTAAAAGGGGTAACCGATCCGGAGAGGAAACGCAAAATTATCGGTCGCACGTTTATCGAAGTGTTTGATCAGGAAGCGCACAAAATCAAAAATGTGAAATTTCTGGCGCAGGGGACGCTTTATCCCGATCTGATAGAATCCCGTTCCGCCTTTGGTGGACCCAGCGCGGTGATTAAATCGCATCATAATGTCGGCGGCTTGCCCAAGACCATGAAATTGCGGTTGATTGAGCCTCTCAAACACCTGTTTAAAGACGAAGTGCGGCTTTTAGGAAAAGAACTGGGTCTGGCAGATGACGTTCTCTGGCGACAGCCTTTTCCCGGCCCTGGACTTGCCGTTCGTATCATCGGAGACGTAACCGTCCAACGCCTTTCCGTGCTGCGCAAGGCCGATACGATTCTAATCGAAGAAATTCGTGCCGCCAATCTGTATTACAAGCTATGGCAGTCATTCACAGTCCTGCTGCCGCTGAAAAGCGTCGGTATCATGGGCGACCAGCGGACCTACGAAAATATCGTGGCGATCCGGGCCGTGACCAGTGAAGATGCCATGACTGCCGACTGGGCGAGACTGCCTCAGGATCTTCTGGCGCGTATTTCCACCCGCATCATTAACGAAGTGCGCGGGATCAACCGGGTCGTCTATGATATCAGCTCCAAACCGCCCAGCACGATTGAGTGGGAATAGAAAATTAAGTGCCGAAACGAACTGACATAAAAAAAATACTGCTTATCGGTTCCGGGCCGATCATTATCAGTCAGGCCTGTGAATTTGACTATTCCGGCACGCAAGCCTGCAAGGCACTGCGGGAAGAAGGTTATGAAGTTGTCCTCATCAACAGCAATCCGGCGACCATCATGACCGATCCTGAGATGGCCGACCGCACCTATATAGAGCCGATTACACCTGAAGCTGTAGCTAAAGTCATTGCCCGCGAGCGTCCCGATGCGTTGCTTCCCACACTGGGCGGCCAAACCGGTCTTAACACCGCTGTTGCACTGGCGGAGTCAGGTGTGCTTAAAAGATATGGTGTGGAAATGATCGGCGCATCCCTGGAGGTGATTCACAAAGCCGAGGATCGTGAAAAATTCAGACATGCAATAGAAAAAATCGGCCTGCGGATGCCTAAAAGCGGTTTTGCACGCAATATGTCGGAAGTGATGAAGATTGCCGAGGCCATCGGTTTTCCGATTATTGTCCGGGCATCATTCACGCTCGGCGGAACAGGCAGTGGTGTGGCATACAACCGCGAAGAGCTTTTGGATATTGCTAAATCCGGTCTTGACGCCAGTATGATATCCGAGGTCATGATTGAAGAATCCGTGCTGGGCTGGAAAGAATATGAACTGGAAGTGATGCGGGACAAGGCGGACAACGTCGTCATCATTTGTTCCATTGAAAATTTTGATGCGATGGGCGTGCACACGGGTGAGTCCATTACCGTTGCGCCGGCGCAGACGCTCACAGATCGTGAATATCAAACCATGAGGGATGCTGCGATCGCCATCATGCGTGAAATCGGTGTGGAGACGGGCGGATCGAATGTGCAGTTTGCGATTCATCCCCAAACCGGTGAAATGATTGTCGTGGAAATGAATCCGCGCGTATCGCGCTCATCGGCACTGGCTTCCAAGGCCACCGGTTTCCCGATTGCGAAAATCGCCGCGAAACTGGCCGTGGGTTACACGCTTGATGAAATTCCCAATGACATCACCCGCGAGACAATGGCGTCGTTTGAACCGACAATCGATTACTGCGTGGTGAAGATTCCGCGCTGGACGTTTGAAAAATTTCCTGAAACGGAGGACTTCCTTACCACCTCCATGAAGTCGGTTGGTGAAACGATGGCGATTGGCCGCACGTTTAAAGAGTCTCTGCAAAAAGCAATCCGTTCACTGGAAATCGGACGTTTCGGGTTTGGGCAGGAAATGCCTGCCGACCCGCAGGAAAGAAAATCGCTCCTTAAAAGCAAACTCGTCAAGCCCAATTCGCTTAGGCTATTTTATATTGGCGCGGCGCTGCAGGACGGCATGACGGTGGATGATGTTTATGACATCACCAGGGTCGATCCCTGGTTTTTGCATCAGATTAAAGATATTCTAGACGCGGAAGATGAACTGAAGCGTTCGAAACCTTCGACGGAACTACTGCGTGCAGCTAAAGAAATGGGGTTTTCCGACCGGTCTCTGGGTGCGCTCTGGAATAAAACGGAACAGGAGATTCGCGATTGGCGGGGGAAAGAAAAAATTCTGCCGGTTTATAAACTGGTCGATACGTGTGCGGCGGAATTTGAAGCATATACGCCATATTATTATTCCACTTACGAAACGGAAAACGAATCCAGGCCTTCATCCAAAAAGAAAGTGGCCATTATCGGCGGCGGACCCAACCGGATTGGACAGGGTATTGAATTTGATTACTGCTGTGTTCATGCCTCGTTTGCCTTGCGCGAAGAAGGCGTCGAGAGCATCATGATCAACTCAAATCCCGAAACGGTCAGCACAGACTACGATACATCGGATAAATTATTTTTCGAGCCGGTGACCCTCGAAGACGTTTTGCATATTATACAAACAGAAAAACCAGACGGTGTGATTGTCCAGTTCGGTGGTCAGACGCCGCTCAATCTGGCACGTGGTCTGGAAGCCGCCGGTGTGCCGATTATCGGAACCTCGCCTGCAGCCATTGACCGGGCGGAAAACCGTGACCTGTTTCAGGAAATCGTTCATAAATTAAATCTCAATCAGCCGGATAATGATACGGCCATGGATGTCGAACAGGCGCTGGTTGCCGCTAAGCGTATCGGCTATCCGGTGCTCGTGCGCCCCTCCTACGTGCTGGGCGGACGTTCGATGGAAATCGTCTATGATCAGGAAACGTTGAAGACGTTCATGGCCAAGGCCCTTCTTGTTTCTCCCGGTCACCCGGTTTTGATCGATAAATTTCTGGAAGACGCGGTGGAAGTGGACGTGGATGCGATCAGTGACGGTCAAACAACCGTTGTGGCGGGGATCATGGAGCATATTGAAGAAGCGGGAATTCATTCCGGCGACAGTGCCTGTATCCTGCCTCCACTCACTCTTTCCCAACCCTTATTGGACCTGATTGAAGAACAGACCAAAATGCTGGCTCGCGAACTTAATGTTATCGGACTCATGAATATTCAGTATGCCATTAAGGACGGGACGCTGTATGTGCTGGAAGTCAATCCACGCGCGTCGCGCACCGTGCCGTTTGTCAGCAAGGCCATCGGAGTGCCTCTGGCCAAACTGGCTACAAAAGTGATGCTGGGCAAAAGCCTGCAGGAACTTGGCTTCACAAAAACGATTAAACCTGCACATGTATCCGTCAAGGAAGCGGTCTTTCCTTTTAACCGTTTTCCGGAAGTGGATATTCTCCTGGGACCGGAAATGAAATCCACCGGCGAGGTGATGGGGATTGACCAATCATTTGGACTTGCCTTTGCAAAATCACAGATGGCGGCCGGTTTCAAGGTGTCAACGTCCGGTTCCGTCTTCATCAGCGTTCACAATGACCATAAAGACCGGATCACGGGCGTTGCACGGACATTTGAAAAACTCGGCTTCAAGATTCTGGCCACTGCCGGCACAGCCAGGCATTTGAGCAGTTACGGCATTGATGCAACGGTTGTCAACAAAGTTAGTGAAGGCCGGCCGCATGTCATCGATTATATCAAAAACGGTGACATCCAGATGGTTATCAATACCAGTGTGGGTCGCAAGTCGTCGCGTGATGCTTATCATATCCGGCACGGCGCGCTGACGTATAATATTCTTTACACAACCACACTGGCAGGAGCGCGGGCGTTGGGCGAGGCAGTGAAAGCGATGAGCAAGCAAGATTGGGGAGTTTGCCCTTTACAGGAGTACCATAGGAAATGACATTATTTGAAGAATCATTGAGCGAATCTTGCCGTCCCCGTGAGGAGTGCGGCGTGTTTGCCATTTACGGACATGAAGATGCGGCACGTGTGACCTTCTTTGGCCTGTTCGCCCTGCAGCACCGCGGCCAGGAATCTGCGGGTATTGTCGTGTCCGACGGCTGCAATGTCTTCGAACATAAGGGCATGGGGCTTGCCTCCGGAGTGTTTAAAGAATCCATTTTACAGAAGCTTACCGGATCGCTCGCGATCGGCCATGTCCGTTACTCCACCACCGGTTCTTCCACGATATCCAATGCTCAGCCCTTTCTTGTGCATGTCGGCGAGGAATATTACGCCCTCGGGCACAACGGCAACATTGTGAACGCCCAGTCCCTGCGATCCGAGCTGGAAAGCCGGGGGTCAATTTTTCAGTCCACGATGGACAGCGAAGTCATTATCCATTTAATGGCGCCTCATCTGAAGAGGGGGCTGGAGAAGGCGCTTTCCATTGCACTGCAACAGGTTGAAGGCGCCTACAGTATGGTCATGCTGACACGGGACAAAATTATTGCGGCCCGCGATCCGCGTGGTTTCCGGCCTCTCGCTTTAGGCAAACTCAATGGCGGCTGGGTGGTAGCGTCTGAAACCTGCGCGTTTGATCTGGTGGGGGCCGAGTACATACGGGATGTTGAGCCGGGTGAAATTATTATCATCGATGCGCAAGGGTATAAAAGTTTGAAACCTTTTCCCCTCATGAAGCATTGCCACTGTATTTTTGAATTGATTTACTTTGCGCGTCCGGACAGCCAGATATTCGGCCAGAATGTCTATCTATGCCGAAAGCGGTTGGGTCGTGAACTGGCGCGTGAATACCGTCCGGATGTTGACCTGGTGATGCCGTTTCCGGATTCCGGAAGCTACGCCGCAATCGGTTATGCGGAAGAAAGCGGCATCCCCTTTGAGATGGGGATGATCCGCAATCATTATATAGGCCGCACCTTTATTCAGCCGACCCAGCCGATGCGGGACTTTGCGGTACGCGTGAAACTCAACCCGGTCAAGCCGCTTTTGGAGGGCAAGAAAGTCTTGATAGTTGAGGATTCCATCATCCGCGGCACCACAAGCCGCAACCGCGTGAAACACCTTCAGGGGATCGGCATTAAGGAACTCCACATGGTCATCAGTTGTCCTCCGACCATGTTTCCCTGTCCTTACGGAATTGACTTTTCCTCCAAGGGCGAGTTGATTGCCACAAAAAAGGAAAACGAAAAAGCCATCGCCGAATTCATCGGTCTGGATTCACTGCATTACCTGACCGTTGACGGGATGGTCAAAGCCACCGGTATGCCCAA
>JBDKUG010000015.1:0-13416 GCA_039679815.1 Smithella sp. | reverse complement strand
GCGTGCGGAATTGACTTTTAAATCATTCAGGATGTGTGTATCGAGAGTCGCCTTCTCCAAAAGCGTCTGATCTTTTGTATAAACTTTTAAAATATTCACCATCTCTTCAAAAATTTTCTTATCATCCATGATATCGACTCCTTATTGTTATTTTTCTTCCCATTTTTTAAATATGATGCAACTGTTCACATCTCCGAAACCAAAACCGGCCTTGGCCAGGTATTTCAATTCCGGGAATTCCATGCAGGATTGAGGAATCTTTGACGCGTATGGCGCTATGTCCGGGTGCACGTCTTCACAATTGATGGAAGGGTGCAAAAATCCCCGATAAACCTGCAGCACGGACGCCACGCATTCGATGGCCCCGGCAGCACCGAGACAATGTCCAATCAAAGACTTTGTCGAATTAATGTATGGGAAGCTGTCCGGTGTTCTCTCCAGTGCTTCCGCCCAATTCCGAACTTCTATCGGATCAGCGTAGGTAGCCGTCAAATGGCCGTTAATGGCATCAACCTGTGCCACATCAATGCCGGCATCTGCCACTCCTGCACGGATGCATCGTTTTACACCTTCAGGGTTGGGAGCCGTCATGGAGCCGCCCATCCTCTGGCCGCCGCTGTTCACGGCACCGCCGACAATTTCCGCATAAATTCTCGCCCCTCTGGCCAGTGCCGTCTCGAGATCTTCCAGAAGCAACATGGCACCTCCGGCACCCGGAACGAAACCACAGGCCGTAGCCGACATCGGTCGGGAACCGGCCGCGGGATTTTCATTGAACTTCCGGCAGATCACCCTCATGGCATCAAAACCGCCCCAGATATAAGGCGTGGCACCTTCCGATCCTCCCGCGATCATACGCTTGGCAAGGCCTGTTTTTATTCTCCAGAAGGCGTCGATAACAGCCTCGTTGCCCGTGCTGCACGCCGAGGAATTCGAGGTCACTTTATTTCCAGCCCCGATCAATCCCCCAATGCGGGCGCTGGTACCGCTGTTCATCACCTGTTCCACAACGCGGCTGCCTAATCGTCTGACCCGGCCTTCATTAATCATGGGCACGACACTCAGCGCAATCGTATCCATTCCGCCGATGCCGGAACCTGCGATGACTCCCGTATCCCAGTCCACGGTATCATCATCCGCGTCAGTCATGCTGAAACCGGCATCCGTCCATGCATCCACGGCAGATACCGACGCGTAGCCGATATTGTCATTGATCGACATCAACTTTTCGCGATCGAAATAACTCTTGCGGATCGCTTCAAAATTTTCCGGAACACCGGCAATCTGACAACCAAATTTCAAATCAGCCAGCAGCGGTTGAAAACGGATACCGGAGAGGCCTTCACGCAGTGCCTTTTCAAAATTATCCAGACCATGCGCATTCGGCGCGGCAACGCCCATTCCTGTAATCACCACCCGTTTATTCATATTTCGACTCCCATCCCGGCCAATTTTCCCGTACAAACCACTTCACCGTTTTCCCGTTCCATGCTGACGCTCACTTTCAATGCACCTTTTCGCATATAAATTTTTCCCCCTCTCACGATCACCCGCTCACCCGGCAACACGATGCCCCTGAATTCGACATCCTCGGCCAGGGAAAAGAGACTCAGCGGACTCTTCATTGCCGCGGGCCGGACATTGCTCTGGCACGCCAGAAGATACAACCCGTAAGCCACCACACCGACCTGAGCCATTGACTCGATCAGAATCACACCCGGTGTGATCGGCCGTCCGGGAAAATGTCCCGGATAGAAAAATTCATCTTCACGAAAACGATAGGCCCCGACAATTTCTTGCTCGTTGAGGATCAGAATCTCATCAATAAAGCGGAACGGCTTCTGCTGCGGCACCAGAGCCAGGATTTCCTGTATGATGCTGTCATCAGCCTCCATAAAGGCCTCCGTTGACGTGAATCACCGAACCATTGATGTAGGTGCCCTTCAAAGCCAGAAAGGCGACCACCTCGGCGATTTCTTCCGGTTTCCCGATACGACCCAGAGGAATTCCCGCCATCATTTTTTCTTTTACTTCAGCCGGCAGCCCGGAGGTCATGTCCGTTTCAATAAAACCGGGTGCAACTGAATTGACCAGAATATTGCGGCCGGCCATCTCCCGCGCGAGTGACCGGGTAAAAGCGTCAAGAGCGGCCTTTTCCATGGTGTAGGGAATCTGACCCTCGTTTCCCGTATGGCCGACCACGCTGGAGATGTTGATAATACGCCCGGCAGATTTTCGAACCATGAACTGACGCAGAATCCTTTTGGTCAGATACCACGCACCGCGCGCAAGCGCCCTCTGCTCATCGAACTGCTCTATCTTCATCGATAAAATATCCGCGTTGATCGACTGGCCGGCGTTGTTGACCAAAACATCCACGCGACCGGCCAGTTCTTTTAACTGATCGATCATCGCGTCAATCTGCTCCATATTTGCCAGATTCGCCTGAATCAGAAAACCGTCTTTGATCTCGGCAAGCAAAGCCTGCGCCTTCTCACCGCTGCTCCGGTAATGAATGCCGACCCGAAAGCCTTCCGCGGCCAGGGCGCGCACGCAGGCGGCCCCGATGCCCGTGGCGCCTCCTGTGATAAATGCAACCGGTTTGTCCATTATGGTTTATCTCCTATTGTCAGCATCAGATGCGCCCAGGAAAGCCCCGCTCCGACAATCGACATCGCCACACCGTCACCGGACTGAATTTCGTCCCAGTGCGCGGAAAGTACCGCGGGCGCACCGCAGCATCCGGTATTGCCAAACTGGTCAACACCATACCAGTGATTTTCAGGCGCAATAGCCGTGCGTTCGCAAACCGTCGTCAGCATGCCGAGATTGGCCTGATGACCGATAAATATGAATCTTTTGGCACTGTCAGCGTAAGCATTTTTAAGATCGCGGACGCCTTCGGTGGTCTTGCGGATGGCAAAACCCTGAACAGCGTTGCCATCCTGGTAAAAACGCCAGTTCCAGTCGATGCCGACTTTTTCCCAGGCAGAAGGACGGGAACCAAACGTGCTGTTCACAAACGCGGCACGTGAAGGAACCCGGGTCGAGACAATCGCGGCGGCACTGCCGTCGCCAAACAAAACGGCGATGGAGCGATTGGAATAATCCACCGACTTCGTGAGTGTTTCGGAATCAACAACCAGCACGTAAGGAGGCAGGGCGTCCGGCTGCATTATGGACAAATAATTCATCTGCATCCCGAAGGAACTGCATGCAGAGTTCATGTCCAGGCAGGGCACTTCGATGCCCAGTTCCGCGGCAACGGCGGATGATTCGGCCGGCGCTATATTGTCCGGCGACGAACTGCCGGCAATCACCATGCCGATATCTTCGGGCTTCAGATTCGCGCGCGCAAGCGCCTTTCGCGCAGACGCCGCGGCCATTTGAGAATTTTTATAAAGACGGGCTTCAAACGCAGCGCGAAAATCTTTATTTTTAGTTTCCCTGATATAATCGAGAGGCAAGACCGTGCGGCGGTTGACAATACCGACCCGCTCGATAATCCACTCGTTGCCGGTGCCAATATCCAGATCTTCCAGAAATTGATTGGAGATAATATTCTCCGGATTAAAATGTCCCATGGCGTGAAGATACAGCATATTTAAACAATCTCCCGTCCGATAATCATATTCTGCACTTCGCGTACGCCCTCATAAATGTCGATGATATGAGAATCGCGTGCCAGCTTTGAAATTTCGTATTCCGTGGTAAACCCGTAGCCGCCATGCAGGTGAAGACCTTCGGTGGCGCAAAAGACGGCCGCTTCCGCGCAGGTGTTTTTGGCAAGCGACGCGTAGATTCCCGCGTCCTTCGCCTTTTCCTGAATTTTGCATCCGGCTATGAGGAGCGCAAGTTCCGCCAGTTCCACTTTTTTCCACATGGCGACAATCATTTCGCGGGCGACCGGCAGATCGCAGATGCGCTGGCCGAACTGCTTACGCTCACTGGTGTAGGCAATGGTCACATCAAGCGCTCTTTTGGCAAGTCCCAGACCGATGGCAGCAACCATCGGACGGGCGAAATCCAGCACGTCCATGATGTACTTGAAGCCGAAGCGCCGGTTGCCGATAATCTGATCGGGCTGAATAATAACGTCCTCGAAGGTGACGCTGGCCGTGTTGGACAACCTCTGCCCCAGCTTGTCCTCCGGCTTTCCGATGACAATTCTTCCTCCTGTGGGCAGTTCAATTTCCCGGGTGGCGCCGCCCACGTCAGGCAGGTCATCGGAGGTCACATGGGGTGCGGGAATAACCACACACGCCATAAAGTTGCTTGTAGGTGATCCGGTCTTGCACAGCACCGTGAACTGGGACGCGTAGGACGCATTGGTGATGAAACACTTGGAGCCGTTTAAAACATGGGTTCCGTCGTCACGCTTGGCGATGAAGCTGGTCATCATGAAATTGTCGGAGCCGGCTCCCGGTTCGGTAAGACAGAAAGAAGCGAGTATCGGCTTTTCAACAAAGGGCCTCAGGAACCGTTCTTTTTGTTCCTCCGTCCCGTGCTGACTGATGACCACGTTGGCCAGATCGTTGCACATGGCGGACGTGGCAATGCCCGTATCGCCGTATGATATTTCCTTAATGATCATCGCTGAAGAAAACACATCGATCTCAAACCCCTTGACCGATTCCGGGATGCACAGATTAACCACTCCCATTTCCCATGCTTTATTGATGATCGGCCATGGAAACTGATGACCCTTTTCCATCTCCAGAATGTGGGGCGTTATGTCGTTTTTAACCAGCTTGCGCACGGTTTCCACATACATGATTTGATTTTCATTGAGATTTCAATCCATAATCTACCTTTCGTTTACTCTGTGATTCAATAAGATATTATCTGGCTGTTCATGAAGTTCTGGCAAAGATTTTTTCCGCTGCGACAAGGCCCGTAATGGAATCACAGGTCACATCGATGGTTCTGAAAAAATCCCGCAGAGGGCGTCCGGGGCCAATTTCGTAAATCCGTGAAGCGTGCCGGGCCAGAACCTGCATGTTTTCACGCCACAGCACGGAGTTGGAAAGCTGGCTGACCAGATTGTTGATGACCGCATCAACGCTTGAGGCATGAAAGAAACCGGCATAGTTGGAAGTCACTCTGGAAGCAGTGCTGATATCAAATGATTTGCTGAAATTTTTCAAGGTTTCGGCAAAGGGCTGCTCAATTTTTTTCATAAAACGACTGTGGAAAGGCGCGCTGACGTTGAGTTTCACAAACCTGAACGTTTTAGGAGCCACAAACAGGTCTCTGCACCGATTCTCCACCTCGGGCAAAGCAGCGGCGTCTCCGCTGATCACCACCTGGTTGGCGGAGTTGATATTGGCGATGTCAACCGGCAAATCTTCTATCATCTTCTTCAAGGCGTCGACATCAATGTCTTCGGAGATCACGGCGGCCATTGAGCCGACACCCACAGGAACCGCGTCCTGCATCAGCTTACCGCGCATCCGGACGATCTGCACAGCATGGCCAAACGGAATGACGCCTGCCGCGACCAGAGCGGTGAATTCTCCCAGCGAATGTCCGCCGAAATAGCCGGCCTGAAATCCATACCTTTCGGCCAGGCCCCGAATCATGGCCACTTCGGTTGTCACAATGCAGGGCTGGGTGTATTCGGTCAGGTTCAATCTGTCATCTTCATTAAAACAGATCGAAGCAATGTCCAATCCCACGGCATCGGATGCCTCCTCGTAGGCTTGACGACACACGGACATTTGATCGTAGAAATCCTTGCCCATTCCCTGCCTTTGCGATCCCTGCCCTGGAAAGACGGCCACTATGCCTTTTATCTCAGTCATATCGAGTCCTCATCATTTGAGCTGCCGCCCGCGTTAAAGCACAATCCGTGCCAGGATATCGTTGTTTATGCACATTCGGCAAAAGGTTGAAACCTTTCACCATTTACAATAAAAACAGCAGTACTCCCACTTACTGTTTCCCTTATGACGCGTAAACTGTTTTGCACTGCGAACAGATCTTCGCTGTGTAATAATAAATTTCTGCATGTTGAAGTTGACATTATACTACATCATGGTAGAGAGCTATTAAAACGAAGAACAGACTAAGTCAAGTTGAAATTATATCGCATTTTCTCAGATAATATTCATGATTCTACTCAATAGAAATTTTTATAACCGCCCTACCCTGGACGTTGCGCGTGACCTTCTGGGAAAAAAGCTGGTTCACCGGGTAGACGGCGTGGAACTATCCGGAATCATTGTTGAGACTGAAGCCTACTGTGGAGCCGGAGACAGCGCCTGCCACGCACACCGTGGACGAACCGAACGCAACGCGGTCATGTTCGGCCCTCCGGGCTATGCTTATGTGTATTTTACATACGGAATGCACTATTTGATAAACCTGGTGACTGAGGAAGAAGGCAATCCCTGCGCCGTTCTGCTTCGTTCCATAGAGCCCCTTTCGGGACTTGAGGAAATGCAGGCGCGTAGAAAGCGCCACGGAAAAGAACTGACCAATGGGCCTGCCAAGCTCTGCCAGGCGCTGGGCATCGACAAATCGTTTAACGGATGGGATGTAACGCGGGGCGATCGGCTATGGGTGGAAAACCATCAAAATGAACGTCCGTTCATGGTCTTGTCCACGCCCAGAATCGGCATTGATTACGCCAGCAGGAAAGACCGCGAGGCGCTCTGGAGATTTTTACTTAAGCCCTAAGGATCCAGCCCTGTTTTTTCAGATACATTTCCTTGACTGGAAAGCTCCAAAAACATTTTCCAACTGGCCAGAAAAAATGCGGCAACCACGGGACCCAAAACAAAACCCGAAAAACCGAAAGCCGCAATGCCTCCCAGGGTTGATAAAAATATCAACAGTGAATGCATCTGAATGTCCTGCCCTAGAAGAATCGGGCGCAGCAAATTATCGACGGAACTGATCACGACCGCTCCGAAAAGCAGGATGGCAATCCCCTGCCAGATATGTCCAAGAAGCAGCATGATGATGCCGGCCGGCGCCCAGATGATTGAATTGCCGATTGCCGGCACAATGGAAAGGCCGACCATCAGCACGCCCCAGACCAGCGCTCTATCAACGCCGGTGATATAAAAAATCAATCCGCCCAGCAATCCCTGAATGCCACCGATAATAAAGGTGAATTTCAATGTGGCCTTCGATGTGACAAGGAACTCGGAAATAAACGTATTCATGTGCTGTTCATCAACCGGCATATAATGGGTGAAGGTATCGATCAGTTTTTTCCCATCGCGCAAAAAATAAAACAGGCAGTAAAGCATCACGGCAAATTCGACGAAAAAAACAATCGTGTTTCCGGTCAGAGCTGACAGATTCTTGACAAAAAAGTTTGCGGCAACCTTCAGGACATCAACAGTTTTATCCGTGATGAACTGCTGATCTATGTTGAAACGCGCCAAGAGCGGATGATTGCTCAAAGAATTGAGGACCCCGTTAATCGAATTCATCCAGGAACCGCCGCTGGAATGGATGGATTGATAAAGATCGAACGTCTCCCCGACCAGCAGGGCAAGGATAAATCCTGCCGGCAGAATCAGCGTAATCAATACAGCCGCCAGCGAAAGACCCGCGCAGAGATTGGGACTTTTAAACCTCAACTGCAACCACTTATACAAGGGTGAAAAAATCGCAGCCAGCAAAATCGCCCAGAAGATTGCAAAGAAAAAAGGCTTCAGGATATGACCGAACAAGAACGTCACAAACCCCAGCAGGAGAACAAAGATTAACTTGGGAAACCCGGCAAACAGATTATCAAACATGGTGCACCTCCTGAGGATGCAAATGATTATCATACATCCGCAATAATCTCAAACAGGACAGCAGCATTATTTTCTTTCAAAGGTAAACCCTAAATGTGATATAAGATCAAATCAAGGAGGTATCTTTGAAAGACGATTTGGCTCTGTTGTTGAAAGCAATCTATTTTTCCGCACAAAAGCATCGCCATCAAACAAGAAAGGACACGGCGGCCTCGCCTTTCATCAATCATCCAATTGAAGTAGCCAACCTCTTATGGACTGTCGGTGAGGTTTGCGACACAATAGCCATTACTGCTGCTATTCTTCACGACACAATTGAAGATACGGATACGACCTGTGAAGAACTGCGCGTGAATTTCGGCGATGAAGTTCTGGAACTGGTTCTGGAAGTCAGTGACGACAAAAATCTGCCGAAACAGGAAAGGAAACGAAAGCAGATTGTTCATTCGCCCAATCTTTCAAAGAGCGCCAAATTAATTAAACTGGCGGATAAAATAAGCAATGTCCATGATATTGCCTTTGCTCCACCGGATCACTGGTCCCTGCAGAGAAGAATCGAATATCTGCAATGGGCCCAAGCCGTTGTCGCAGGTCTGCGGGGAATCAACGGAAATCTGGAAAAGCGCTTTGACGAGACACTGGTTTCGGCAAGACAAAAATTAGACGAAGAACATAATGAAGGTCACTGACCCGTTATTCCACTGTCATCGGCACAATTTCATCACTGAACCTGTCATCGTGTGAAAAAGAACATAAGGTCTGCAACAAATGTCCATCAATCCTGCTTTTTATTTGTAAATACAACATCTTAATTAAAATCTGCAAAATTGTAATTGACAATGGACCAATTATGAATAAGTTATGAAAAACTATGATGTCAAAAGGACGTCACCGGAAGGAGAATGTTACATGCTGACAGTTACAGACAAGGCTTCGGAAGTCATTAAAGAGTTTCTCAAGGATAAAAATCCTGATGCGGCCATCCGCATCACCATGTCCATGGGTTGATCCGGACCCGCTTTGGGAATGGCTCTGGATGAGCCAAAAAATGAAGATGAAGTGATTGAAGAAAAAGGAACAAAATTTGTCATCGAAAAAGACCTGCTGAATCAGTCTAAACCCATTAACATTGATTTCATCACATCACCCCAGGGAGCCGGTTTTAAATTAACATCAAACCTCTCTCAAGAGGGCGGAGGATGCGGTTCCTGCAGTTGCTAAAAACTCTCGGGGGAGAATCTGCTCCCCCGTTTTTTTAACTCCATGATTAAAGACAACAACATCACGGAAAAACTCGATAGGGCGGATGACCTGTTGAAGCAGGGAAAATTCGTCGACGCCATTGCCTGCCTGGAGGAGCTCTATGATATTCATCCAGACGATGAATCCGTGCTGCTTCGCCTGGCCTGGGCGTATTGGGACAGCGGAGATAAACAACGCTCTGTTGAATACTGGGAAATCCTTTTGGATCGCGAACTCCAACGCAAAGTCTTTACCGGCTTTGCCTATGATGAACTGGTACGGATTTATAAACAGGAGGGACCGATCGAAAGCCTGGTCGCCATTTGCGAGAAAGCGGCCAGGGTGCAGCCGGACGATATCGGATTGCTGCAGGAACTGGGAACGGCTTATTTGCTCTCCGGCCAGAATGAAAAATCCTGCGACGCATTCAGAAAACTTACATCGATGGAAGCGGACAATCCCGTTTTTTACTGCCTGCTGGGTGAAGCCCTTCTGGCAGCAGGAAAGAATCAGGATTTTGAAAACGCCTATCGTCAGGCAGGCATAGTTGATCCGGAAGAGGCGGACCGCTACCTCTTTCAGGCAGCCAATTTATGCATGAAGAAAGGCCTTTTCAGCGAAGCCAAAACGTTGCTGATCAATTGTCTGGAGCTCTCTCCATCCAACAGTCTTTACTATTGTTCTCTTGGAGATATTCTGGTTGCCACAAACGATGTCCCGGACGCATTTGCCCAATATGAAAAGGCATGTGAATATAACCCGCCGCATGCTGCGGCCTATTTTAATCGTCTGGGCGTTTCATTGATGAAAGCGGAATATTTTAACAACGCGGTTAACGCTTTTGAATCCGCGCTTTTCTTTGACGCATCGACACCCTGCGGACAATCCCTGGAAAAAGCCCGTCAAGCCTCCGGCCGCTCAAAAAAACCATCCTTTTGAAGCAGAGAACTTTTTAAGTATGTTTTCGAATTTTTTCTTTGAAGACGTGATAAAAATCTTCATCTTCCGCCATGGCCTGGCGCAATATCTTTTCTAAACTGCCGATGTCACGCTTGTTGATAATCAGATTGACGCTTTTATTGAACGCCTGCATGTTATCCATCGTTGGAAGTGTCGCGCTGACTAAAACGACATAAATCTGTCTCCGGACGGTCATATTCAGGTTTTCCAGATAACGAAGAACATTATTGGTCTCCCAGACGCCGGTATCAAAATCATCATCTACAAAAACAACGCTAAAAACGTGAAAACGCATGTGCTTGAGAGCGTCTTTGTAGGTGGCCGGCTGAGAGGTTAAAAACCCCATTTTCTTTAAATCGGCCACCACCTTTTCCCGTATGACGGGATCCTGTTCACAAATCATCGCCGTTTGTGTATCCGGTATCGTATAACCAAAAGGCCTTCCGGAATAATCAATCCCTTCTGCTGCTTTTTTCCCCACTGGTTTTACTGTTTCTTCGGCCATTGACGTCTCCTTCGTCTGTCAATTGAGAAAGGTTTTGCTCTTACCCCCAGAATTTATCCTTCGTCTTATCTTTACCGTAAAACCGATCCACCTCGAGACTTTCGATGTCTGTTGTTTTCTCTCCCCTCGCGCTTTTGATGGAATCGATACCGCGTGAAATATTGGAGCGGTTGGACGCATAAGCTTTGGCCGTTTCTTCGGTAATCAGGCCTTTGGCAAAAAGATCGACAATGGCATTATCGAATGTGACCATTCCGAATGCCTTGCCCTGCTGAATGATATCCTGGAACGTCTTCCCCTCTGATTCACCATGAAGAATAATGTCCTTAGTCCTCAGAGAAGTTCCCAGGGCTTCAAACGCGGCAACCCGGCCGCCTTCGATTTTCGGCAGCAGCCGCTGGCAGATAATCCAGCGCAATGAATCCGCCAGACGCGTTCGGATCTGATTTTCCTCATCGATTGCAAACATGCCCAGAATACGATTGATCGTCTGGCCGGCATCGGTTGTGTGCAGCGTACTCAAAACAAGATGCCCCGTTTCCGCGGCATTCAAAGCAATCTCAACCGATTCGCGGTCACGCATTTCGCCCACCAGAATGACTTTGGGGGCCTGGCGCAGTGCTGCGCGTAAACCATTGGCAAACGAGTCAAAATCCTTGCCCAGTTCCCTCTGATTGACCGTCGCTTTCTTCTGAGTGTGCGTGTATTCGATCGGGTCCTCCAGGGTAATGATGTGAACCGGATTCTTTTCGTTGATGTCATTGATTACGGCGGCAAGCGATGTCGTCTTACCGGAACCGGTTGCACCGGTTACCAGAACAATGCCGTTTTTCTCCGTCGCCACGCGGCGGTAGGCTTCCGGAAGACCCAGTTCGGTAAACGAAGGAATTTGCGTTTCCAGTTTTCTCAGGACGATGGAATACTGACCGCGCTGCGAAAATATATTCACGCGAAAACGGGCAAGGCCCGGCAATTCATAGGAAAGGTCACACGAACCCTCGTCCATTAATATGTCTATCAGGCGGCGGTCCTGATTGATCAAATTCAGCGCGAACGTTTCCGTTTGAAACGGCGTCAGTCTTTCAAGGTGAGGTTCAAGGTCAACCGGCACCAGCACACCGGCGGCCTCCACTTGAAAAGGCTTATCGACGGTCAGGATAATGTCGGAAATGTTGGCACTGGATTCCAGCATTTTGATCAGAATATGATCTATTTCCGGTTTTCTCATAACGTTTCCTCTCTAGACTTCGGTAAAGTCTGTCGGTGGATATTTTAAAAGCGGACGGAACCTGGGTTTGTCATTTGCTTTCATATACGCGTCTTCGCCACTAATCCAGCCTCGATTATAAAGATCCATGATGCCGTCGTCCAGAAGCTGCATGCCGTACTTCTTGCCCGTCTGGATCATGGACGGAATCTGATAGGTTTTCTGTTCCCGGATGAGGTTGCGCACCGCTGCATTGGCAATGAGAATTTCCAGGGCGACACATCGGTTCTTGATGTCGACTCTTTTGAAAATTACCTGAGAGATTACCGCTCTCAATCCGTCAGCCAGTGTTGACCGAATCTGCAGCTGCTCCGAATCCGGAAATATTTCAACAACGCGGTCAACGGTTTTCACAGCACTGGTCGTATGCACGGTCGCAAACACCAGGTGTCCGGTAGAGGCGGCCTCAACCGCCAATGCCGTGGTTTCAAGGTCGCGCATTTCGCCCACCATAATGATGTCCGGATCTTCACGCAGCGCGCCTCGCAGAGCCGCGGAGAAGGTTTTCGTATGAATCCCCACTTCACGATGGTTAACGATGCAGTTTTGACTTTTGTGCACGAATTCAATGGGATCTTCAATCGTGATGATATGATCCTTGCGGAGACGGTTTGCCTCATCAATAATCGCCGCCAGCGTTGTCGATTTTCCACTTCCGGTCGGTCCGGTTACCAGCACCAGGCCGCGCGGCAGCATGGCCAGTTTGGCAATAACGGACGGCATTCCCAGCTCCACGCACGTGGCAATTTTACTGGGAATTTCACGAAACACCGCTGCGATGCCGTATTTCTGCTGAAAATAATTGGCGCGGTATCTTGCGAGGCCCGGGATTTCATAGGCAAAATCAACATCACCGGTTTCTTCAAAATGCTTGATTTTATGTTCCGGCGTGATCTCGTAAAGGAGCGCTTTCAGGGAATCATTATTGAGGATATCATACTTGATGCGTTCAATGTCACCGCGAATACGGATAGCAGGCTGCTGGCCGGACACAAGGTGAAGGTCGGATGCATTATTTTCGTGCATCAGTTGGAAAAAAGCGTCGATTTTTGCCATGGATTTCTCCTGTGAGTGTTAATTCTAACCTGGTATTGAGTTCGAAAAACTGTTACTTCTTTATAAATGGTAATGATAGTTAAGCGCTTTTGAGTATAGGGAAAACCAGTCTGCTTTGTCAAGCCTAGATTCAGGGCAACACCGGTTTTGATTTTTCACCGGATTCCTAACTAATCCTTGACATCGAGGCAATCAATATATATGCTCGCGGCGTTTTTTTACGGTTGGGGATGTAGCTCAGCTGGGAGAGCGCGGCGTTCGCAACGCCGAGGCCAGGGGTTCGATCCCCCTCATCTCCACCAGAATCCGATCCGGCAAAATCCTGAAGAATTCCATGACGCCGGCAACTCATGACGGTTTGCCTATCATTCTCACGTGAAACGGGCGACAAAAGAAATCCCTTCAGCCCTTCTGTGGATTATTTTGTCTTCCCGGTCTTTCCGGACGTGTTGTCGAAAATCCTGGAAAGCTCCCACCTTTTACGCCTTTTCCAGCTTCCCTTGTGGTAGGCATAACTGGCCAGAAGCGGCAGAACCGTTGTGGCTTCCGCGTAAACCATCTGTTCACACGATGAATCCACCTTGCCCCAGGAATTGGCTTCCTTGAGCGTTGAGCTCGAGCAGGCACCG
>JBDKUG010000272.1:0-6786 GCA_039679815.1 Smithella sp. | reverse complement strand
TAACATGATCAGCGACGGAGGAAATCATGTCCTTCCCGTACATGCCGAAGTCGAGGGGGGGATTTTCGAAGAGAAGTTCAGGGAGCTTTTAAAAAATGCTTTGGCCGGCGGCATAAAGATTACGGGGCTGGAAAGCATGAAAGCAGGTCTCGATGTAGGTCGCCTGGCCAGAAGAAAGCATAGGATGGAATTGCTTCCCGGCCGGCATTCTCGCTGTGCCGTATAGCCGTTATGTGAATATAAGTCATTAAAATAATTAATGTTATTAATTGATGATGTCTTTTTTTAGACATCCATTGGGGCGTCTTATGCTTGACATTGGTTTTTCAATGTGCTAGCCACTTCAGTCAATGAGGTTTGAAAGATGTTTTTTGGGCTTCAGCTAAAGGGGAAAGATGTCGGATAACTTTTTTACGTTGATGATCATACCTCGCCGAAAGAGCGCAGTCAGAAAGATTTCTCTTTCGAGTAATTTGGTTCGCGGTCTTTTTGTTGGTTCACTCCTTGCCGTCCTGTTAAGCCTGTATGTCGTTTATGATTACGCAAGCATCAAAAGAGACCGTGCGGAGCTCGCCCGCCTCAGGCAGCAAACCGTCCAGCAATCAAGAGAGATAATCGGCCTTGCGGTAAAAGTTGACGAATTTGCCGACCGGATGGAAGAGTTTAAGCAGTTTGACAGACGATTAAGGCTCATGGCATCCGACGATATCGGACAGGACAAAAAAATTCCTCTGGGCATCGGAGGTTCAAACAGCAGTCAGATTCACTTAAAAGAGCTGATCGACAAGGACCAGGAAATGCTTGTTTCCGGCATACATAAGAGCATGGCCCAACTGAGTGAGGAAGCTAATGAAAGGGAGCAGAGTTTCAACGAACTCTTAATTTTTCTTCACGAGCAGAAGTCCATTCTTGCCGCCAAACCATCTGTCTGGCCGGTTATGGGATGGGTGACCTCCGAGTTCGGGGTCCGGCAGAATCCTTTCGGGAGCGGTAACGAATTTCATAAAGGTATCGACATTGCGACAGGAATGGGCAGAGAGGTTGCGGCCGCAGCAGACGGAATTGTTGTTGAAATCAGCCATGGGTCTGATGACGGTAATAGTGTCAGGATCGAACACGGCTACGGTCGTTCCACAAGTTACTCGCACTTAACGAAAGCGGCTGTTAAGCAGGGAACCCGCGTCAAAAGAGGCGACCTGATCGGATATGTCGGCAGTACCGGACGCAGCACCGGGCCGCATCTCCATTATGCCGTTTACATGAATAATGTCCCGATCAATCCAAGAAAATACTTGAAATAATCAACGAATCTGAACTAATATTAAAAATCGTCAATCCTTGGCGGTTTTAAAGGAGTTTTTTTGTCCGGGTAAATTGTTTCCCCGATAAACAGGGGTTTTTATTAAGGGATCAAATGTGTTAAAATTCACCGGTAACAGTACCGGTTTTTTTTAAAAAAGGTGACAAATGCTGGGTGCAATCCTTAAAAAAATAGTAGGAACAAAGAACGACAGGGAACTGAAGAGATTATCCCTGCTGTTAGATGAGGTGAACGGTTTTGAAAAAGAATTGATGTTGCTCAGTGATGCCGAGCTTCAGGCAAAAACAGCCTATTTTAAGGAAAAACTTCAAAGCGGATTAACACTGGATGATATTTTGACTGAGGCATTTGCTGTGGCCAGGGAAGCCTCGCGCCGTGTGTTAATGATGCGTCCCTTTGATGTGCAGGTTATTGGCGGCATTGTTTTGCACGAGGGCAAAATAGCCGAAATGAAAACCGGTGAGGGCAAAACGCTTGCCGCGACGATGCCGCTGTATTTGAATGCCCTGGAGGGCAAGGGCTGCCATGTTGTTACCGTCAATGATTATCTGGCCCGCCGCGACGCAGAGTGGATGGGCCCAATTTATCATTTTCTGGGTTTAACGGTCGGGGTAGTTGTGCATGGTATGGATGATGATGAGCGCCGTGTTGCTTATGCAGCAGACATCACCTACGGCACGAATAACGAATTCGGATTTGATTACCTTCGCGACAATATGAAATTCAGTCTCGAAGATTATGTTCAGCGGGAGTTCAACTTCGCGATTGTAGATGAAGTTGACAGTATTCTGATTGATGAAGCCCGAACACCGCTGATCATTTCCGGTGCTTCGGAAGAATCGACGGACAAATATTATAAAATCAACCAGATTATCCCGCGCTTAAAGAAAGATAAAGATTTCACGATTGAAGAAAAAAGTAAGACGGTTGTCCTGACGGAAGAAGGCGTGTCCAGCGTTGAAAAATATTTAAATGTCCAGAATCTGTACGAACCGCGAAATATTGAAATTGTTCATCATGTGAATCAGGCTCTCAAGGCCCACACGCTGTTCAAGCGTGATGTGGACTACCTGGTCAAGGATGGACAGGTGATTATTGTCGATGAATTCACCGGACGGGTCATGCCCGGCAGGAGATACAGTGACGGACTGCACCAGGCGCTGGAGGCCAAGGAGAAAGTCAAGATTGAAAGAGAAAATCACACCCTGGCCTCTATTACCTTCCAGAATTATTTCAGAATGTACAAAAAACTGGCGGGAATGACAGGTACGGCCGATACGGAAGCCGCCGAGTTCAAGAAAATTTACAATCTCGATGTGTTAGTCATCCCGACCAATATGCCGATGATCCGCGAAGATCATAACGATTTGATCTACAAAACGGAGGAGGAAAAAATTCAGGCTGTCATTGAAGAAGTGAAAACGTTGAACAAGGCCAAGCGGCCCGTTCTGATCGGTACCATTTCCATAGAGAAGTCCGAGCTTCTGAGCAAATACCTGTCACGGGCGGGGGTGAAGCATCACGTTCTCAATGCGAAAAATCACGAGAAAGAGGCGGAAATAGTCGCCCAGGCAGGCCAGCCCGGTCAGGTTACCATTTCCACGAATATGGCCGGCCGCGGAACCGATATCAAGCTCGGCGAAAAAGTCGCTGAACTGGGCGGACTGCACATTCTGGGAACGGAAAGGCATGAAAGCCGACGGATTGACAATCAGTTGCGTGGACGGTCCGGCCGTCAGGGAGACAATGGTTCATCGCGTTTCTACCTTTCGCTGGAAGATGACCTGCTCAGGGTTTTCGGAGCGGACAGAATATCTACCGTAATGGATACCGTCGGTCTTGAAGAAGGCCAGCCTATTGAACATAAATACATCTCCAGGGCAATTGAAAACGCTCAAAAGAGAGTTGAAGGCCAGAACTTCGATATTCGAAAGCATCTGCTCGATTATGACGACGTCATGAACAATCAGAGAAAAGTCATCTATGAGCAACGTAAAAAAGTATTGCGTGGCGAGGATTTATGGTCAGATGTTGAAGAAATGGTTGAGGAAATTTCCGGTGATCTTTTGTCTGAATTTACAGGAGAAAAAAGCCACCCTCAGGACTGGAACCTTAAATCCCTCGATGATGCACTATTCAAACAATTTAATTTGCGGCTGGATATAAGCACGGCACCCGGTATGACATCTGTAACCGCCATCCACAGTTTCATCATGGAGAATGTGCAAAAATATTTGCGCGGCAAAGAAAAAGAATTCGGCTCTGAGCTGATGAATTACCTCATGAAAGTCATCATGCTGCAGGCAATTGATACCCATTGGAAAGAGCATTTGCTCTCCATGGATCATCTGAGGGAAGGCATCGGTCTGCGCGGCTACGGTCAGAAAGATCCGATAAGGGAATACCAGCGTGAAGGTTATGCCATGTTCATGGAAATGATCAGCCGCATTAAGATGGATACCCTGGAAAAACTATGCCTGGTTAGAATCCAGAGGGAAGAAGAAGTCGAAGAAATACGGCAGAAACAGAAACAGGATTATATAATGAGCCGTGGTGAAGATACGCCGGCAAGCCAAACCATCAGACGTGACACGGAGAAGGTTGGACGGAACGATCCCTGTCCCTGCGGTAGCGGCAAGAAGTATAAAAAATGCTGCGGGATTTAAGATTTAACAAGGAGCTGCTGCAATGGTAAAATCAACCAACAATAAAGTAAGCGTGCCCGGTTTTTTAGCCAACGGAGTTTCTGCGGGCATTAAGGGTGGTGACCAGAAGGATCTGGGGCTGATTTATTCCACTGTTCCGGCAAAGGCAGCCGCGATGTTTACAAAAAATATTTTCAGAGCCGCGCCCGTTTTGATTGATGCGGAAAGGATCAAAAGAGGAATGGCACAGGCGATTATCACCAACAGCGGCTGCGCCAATGCGGCTACCGGAAAAAAAGGAATGGAAGACGCGCTGGCCGTTTCTGCGGCGGCGGCCAGACAGTTAAAAATTCCCGAAGAACATCTTCTGGTGTGTTCGACGGGTGTGATCGGGAAAAGGCTACCTCTGAAAAAAATTGAAACCGGCATCGGCAAACTGGTCAAGGGGCTGAATGAGTTTGGCATCGAGGATGCCGAATCGGCCATGATGACAACTGATAAATATCCCAAAATATCCATTCGCAAGGGTATTGTCGGTGCCAGGGATATTACAGTCTGCGGGATTGCCAAAGGCGCCGGTATGATTGAACCCAATATGGCAACGTTGCTCACTTACGTTATGACCGACGCTTTGATCGACACGAAGGCGCTCAACACCGTATTTCATCAGGTGATTGACTCGACATTTAATGCCATCAGTGTTGACGGTTGCATGAGCACCAACGATACCGCCATCATTCTGGCAAATGGTCTGGCCGGAAACAATCCGCTGGAGAGAGCTCAAGCGCGACTTCAGCGATTTCGAGACATGTTAACGGATGTTTTGGCCGAACTTTCCCAGGCCGTGGTGAAAGATGGGGAGGGCGCAACAAAATTTATCACGGTCGTGGCTGAAGGGGCAAAATCAAAATCAGATGCGAAGCGTGTCGCCTATTCTGTAGCCAATTCCAATCTTGTCAAGACCGCTTTTTTTGGCGAAGATCCCAACTGGGGCAGAATCATTGCCGCAATCGGAGCTTCGGGAATCCCCCTGGAAAGAGAAAAAATTGGTTTATCAATAGGCAATGTCAACGTATTTTCACAGGATGCGCCGGCAGGCGCCACGCTTTCAAAGTTGAAAGAGGTCTTTGCAGGAGGCAACATTGAGGTCCGCATCAGCCTGGGCGGCGGCGATAAGTCCTACGCAGTCTATACCTCCGATCTTTCTTATGATTATGTTAAGATAAACGCCGATTATTCAACCTGAAACCCGAAAACAATAAAATACGCTAATTTTATTGCCAAAACAGTTATTATGACTTGAATAAACAAACAATTTGTGGTAATTGCCGCAAACATTTCACACATCTCCGGATTGTCGGTATGTTGCTTAGAAATTAAGTGTACCGGGCAAGTTGATGGGGGTGGAGGATAAAAAACAAAAAGGAGAAAAAAAGTATGTCAGCAATTTCGATGAAACTGTTACTCGAAGCCGGTGTCCATTTCGGACATCAAACCAACAAATGGAACCCCAAGATGAAGCCCTATATCTTCGGGGCGCGCAACAACATCTACATTATCGACCTTCAGCAAACCGTCGGTCTTTTTCAGACGGCCTATAACTTTGTAGTGGATACGGTCAGCCAGGGCAAAGAAATTCTTTTTGTCGGTACCAAGAAACAATCCCAGGAGGCCATTCGCGAAGAGGCGTTGCGGTGTGGAATGCCCTATGTCAATCAGCGCTGGCTGGGCGGCATGCTGACCAATTTTATTACCGTTAAAAAGAGCGTTGATCGCTTGAACAGCCTGAATAAAATGTTCAGTGACGATTCAATCAAGGCTTTCCCGAAAAAAGAAATCACCAAACTGCAGAAAGATATGGACAAACTGGAAAATGTTCTGGGCGGCATTAAAAACATGAAATCCCAGCCGGCAGCCGTTTTTATCGTCGATCCCAACCGGGAGCACATCGCCGTTATGGAAGCCAAGAAGCTGAAAGTGCCGCTGGTGGCTATTGTTGACACCAATTGCGATCCGACAGATATCGATTATATTATTCCGGGAAACGATGACGCAATCCGGGCCATCAAACTGTTTGCTTCAAAATTTGCCGATGCGGTTTTAGAAGGCAAGAAAAAATTTGAAGAGAAACTGGCCGCCGAATCCAACAAAGAGGCGCCGGAAGCTGCGGTGGAAAAGAAAGATGCCGAATCGGACATCCCCGAAAGCGTCGAGATGGAAAACGCTTCTCCTGAAGCGACGGATCAGCAGTAGGCACGCAGTACTTGCCACAAAAGAATATGCAGGAATAGAATTTTAGGAGGGTATGAAATTGGAAATCACTTCAACAATGGTTAAGGAATTAAGAACGAAAACCGGTGCCGGCATGATGGATTGCAAGGAAGCGCTGGCGGCGGTGGACGGTGATTTTGAAAAGGCTATTGATTTTTTAAGAAAGAAGGGGCTTTCGGCGGCAACCAAGCGATCATCCAAGGCGGCCAAAGACGGAACCGTTGCTTCCTATATACACATGGGCGGTCGAATCGGCGTCATGGTCGAAGTCAATTGCGAAACTGACTTTGTGGCTAAAACGGACGACTTCCAGACAATGGCCAGAGATATTGCCATGCATATTGCCGCATCCAATCCTCAGTATGTTCGTTCTGATGAAATTCCCGGTGATGCCCTTGACAGAGAAAAGGAAATATACCGCAGTCAATTACGCGAAGAGAAGAAACCTGAGAAAATCTGGGATAAAATCATCGAAGGGAAACTTAAAAAATATTATGAAGATGTTTGCCTGGTCGATCAGAAGTTTGTTAAAAACCAGGATATCAGTGT
>JBDKUG010000150.1:0-5920 GCA_039679815.1 Smithella sp. | reverse complement strand
CTATGATCTGGATGCCAAAAGGCATAAAGCCGTCTTTTCCAAACGCGTTTATGACATACAAAACGCCATCAGAGAAAGTGGCAGGAGTCTCTGTTTCGAAGTATCCAGACTGAAAACAGACTACTACAAAAAGCATGGATTTAAAAAACCGAACCCCATTCACAGGGCGGAACGTCTGTCTTATGTGTTAGAAAACAAGAGCATTATTATTTACCCCCGGGAATTGCTCGTCGGCAATTTCACCGCCAGGAGATGTGGCGGTCAGATATGGGAAGAACACTATGGCGTTCTCTTCGCTTCGATTCTCCATCAGATCCATCGCCAGAAACCGGTTCCATTCCAGTGCTCATGGAAGGAAAGGCTTAACTTCTTTTATAGAACACTGCCTTTCTGGCAGAGACACTGTCTTTTAATGAAGGTCAATAATTCCATCCCCAAGTTTATGCTAACCATGGCACGCTCTTCCGAGAATGTTGCCGGATTCAATAATAACACGGCAGCCATAGCGCATTTTACCGTCAACTTCGAGCGCATGCTTGAGCTGGGCACCACAGGGATCATAAAAGAAATTGAATCGGTGCAAAAAGAAAAACCCGGAAATAATCAGGACTTTTACCAGGGCGCCATCATCGCACTTACGGCATTGGAATCGTTTGCCGCGCGCTACGCCGACAGCCTGTCAAGCCTTAGCCTGCAGGAAAAGGACCCTGGACGCCGCAAAGAACTGGAAGAAATGGCCGAGATCTGCCGGCATGTCCCCAAATACCCTGCCCGCACGTACCATGAAGCGCTCCAGAGCATGGTGTTTCTGCAGATTGCAATTTGCACAGAATCCTACGAAAATGCAATATCCCACGGACGCCTCGATCAGGTATTATATCCTTACTATAAAAGGGATAAAGAGGCCGGCATCATTGATTATGATGCAGCGAAAGAACTGCTGGCCTTATATATTCTAAAAATGGACGAAGCCATCCTGGTCAATGATGGCGATACCTATCTGAGAATAGGAAGACTCTTTGAGACGATGTCTACGGATCAGGCTGTGACGGCCGGAGGTCTTGGCAGAGACGGCAGGGACGCCACCAATGACATCACCTATATGCTGCTCGATATTTGCGAACTGCAACCTTACGCCTGCAATATGACCGCGAGGATTCATAAGAACAGCCCCAGCCAATATCTGGACAGGCTTGCCGAGGTATATATCAACGGTGCACCCATGCCTGCCTTGTATAATGATGAAATTTACCTGGAAACGTTGAAAAAGCATTATCCCGCAACTCCCGTGGAGGATGCGAGAAATTACGCGGTAATCGGATGCGTTGAACCCAATGTGTCTGATGATCATTTTGGCAATACCGACTGCGCCAATGTGAATGTTGCACTGCCTTTCCTGCAGGCTCTCAAGGGCGAAGAAGACGATCTGTGGAATATCGGCCTCATTGATCAACTGGAGAAAATGACCACTAAGTTTTTCGAATACAACTGCCGCAGGGATAATAAATTTTCCAGATATGTTCTTTCGAAATACATGCACGCAAGGAAGCGGTTCAAAAAGAAAAGAACTGCCGCACCCAGCCCCCCCGCAAACATGGAGGAGCTGCTTCAGCGTTTTCAGGTGCGGTTGAATCATCTGACGAACTCCATCCTGGCCGATCACCAGAACATTGAGAAGGTAATTCGTGAAAACTTTACAACACCCCTTTCATCCTCTCTTTTTAAGGGCTGTATTGAAAATGGAAAGGACCTGTGCGAAGGCGGCGCGACGATAAACAGCAGCGGTATTCAAGCGGTAGGCATTACGGACGTCGCGGATTCTTTATTTGCCATTGACGAAGTGGTCTACAGGAAGAAGCTTTATTCCATCCATGACGTCATCGACGCCATCAACAACAACTTTGAGGGGAAATATTTTCAGCAGGTAAGATCGGCGTTACTCGAAGTCCCGAAATTTGGTCATGATGGTTCGCATGAAGCAGTCGTTTGGGTGAACAAAACATTACAGATTTATGTCAACGCATTGAACTCGGTTGCGAACTGTCCAAGAGGCGGCATATATACCGCAGGATATTATGCCCTGAATGTAAATGATGTCTACGGAACGAAAACTCCTGCCTTGCCTTCAGGCAGATTGAGCGGCGTTTCTCTTGCCAACAGCATTACTCCTCATTATGGAATGCAGACGACGGATTTATTGTCATCCCTGAATGCTGTTGCCGGTGTTGATTTTGTAAACTATGCGCCCAATGGCACTACGGTTACCTTCACGGTTGACTCAGCGCTGTTTCAAGGTCCGGACGGAGTCAGAAACCTCTCGGGTATAATCAGTACTTACTTTGATAAAGGCGGTATGCAGTTCCAGCCAAACGTCATTGACAGAAATATTTTACTGGACGCATACAACAATCCCGGAAAATACCCACATCTGCTGGTTCGTGTTGCCGGCTACTGCTCATACTTCAATGACCTTTCCGATGATTTGAAAAAGATCATCATAAACAGAACCTGTTATCGTTAGAACCGGGTTTTGTTTCCACAAGAGGTAATTCGCCAATAGTTTAATCACGTCATGGGTGTATTGAAGAATTCCACGCCCGCCTCAAAAGACTCATTATCAAAGATGGCTTTGGCTAAAAACTGGGGGTCAAAACACCGTTTGATTTAGGATTCACACCCCTTGATTGCCGTTGACAGACGGGGCCGTAAGTCTTATACTATAATTAAGTAAAGTATTACTGGAAAGTACAATTTCAAACTCCATCGGGACGTCTTGTATCCAGGTTTATTCAAACTGTACGTAAAGAAACTTTCAACAATCACTTAAGCAGGTCATGGATATCAGGTATGGATGAAGTGATCACCCGGATTGTCGAAATTGAAAGTCAATGCTCGGCTGATATCGAGCATGCCCAACTTGAGTACGCAAAGGATATTGAGACCCAAAAACGTATCCTGGAAGAAAGAAAAACCCGGGAATTCGCCCAGATCATCGCCGCAGAAAACACCAGACTGACACAATCTATTGAAGAAGCAAAAAAACAAACCGAGTCCACTTCTGTTGCTTTTCGGCAGGACAGCGAAAGTCTTT
Source organism: Smithella sp. (assembly GCA_039679815.1). GTDB lineage: Bacteria > Desulfobacterota > Syntrophia > Syntrophales > Smithellaceae > UBA8904. The sequence goes on along the minus strand of JBDKUG010000150.1, from coordinate 2,829 downwards.
TCCAGGACCCGATCCTGAATGAATCAATCAAAGAAGATATAATTTCCATTCTGCTTGTGGACGAGGAACGATGAGAAACTATGCTGACGCCGATAATCTCCACGCCCGAATTTACGCCATGAGAGGCCGCCTTCTCTCGCTGCATGATTATGCCTCCATAACCGGGGAGCAGGTTTCTGATAAAATTTCCGGAAATCGGAATATGATCGAAGCCAAGGAGAAACTTTTTCGGGAACAGATAGCCCCTGTTATTTCGCTTGCCGAGGCCTATGACAAATATGCCTCGCTTTTTCTGGCTTACCTTCGTCAATATGAAGCGCACAACGTAAAGCTTCTGCTCGCCAGGGCATTGGGAAAAGAAAGCCTGGATCAGTGGTATGATATTGGCCCCTTTGCTGTCTTGGACAAGGGTCTTCTTACTAAAAATCTATCGCTCGATGAGATAAAATCGCTTCTGGCCAACACGTATCTCGCCTGCGATTTTAAGGATGTCTCAAGTTTCAGACGGATGGAGATACAAATGGATATTTCCACCGCCAAAAACCTTTATAACGCTTCCGCCTTACTTTCAGGTCAGGCCAAAAAAGAATTTCAGGAGATGATGCTCAGGCGGATTGCCGTGCTATCGGTGATCTGGTCCTACAGGCTTCGCGGATACTACCGTTTTCGTGATGAACAGGTCCGTTCTTCTCTGAAGAAGTTCCATGACCTCTTCGGTGGTCATGTAGAACTTCAGGTGCGGATAGTGGAGAAAGCGTTGAATCAGCACCTGGAACAATTGCAAAAAAGCGGCGCGCAGAAACCATCCATCGTTGATATTGAGCGTCATATTGAACAGGATTATTACGTCTGGGTTTCGTCCCGGTTTCACAGGGATTTCCACTCCATATATTGTGTGATTGCCTATCTGTGGCTTCTCTTCTATCAAATACGTAATCTGTTTCGCATCATTGACGGCCGGCGCTTCGGTTTTTCTCCCGAGGCAATGCTCAATAAAATGATTTGTGAAGCGTGAGGACGGGAATGTTTGTAAAATCGGACATTCGCAAAATGACCATCGCCCTTGAAAAGACCTTCTACTCCGAAGTCTATCTTGCGCTGGGGAAGGCAGGCATCATCCATCTTGCCCGTTTTCATGATCAAGATTCCAAAATGGACACCGGACTTCAGGAGGAGGAAGCCCTGACCCGGGAGATTATATCGGGCACTGAGTATGCACTTAATGCCTTGCTTATCCAGCCGGAAGAGGCCGATGTGACCTCGAGTACCATTGATAATCGTTCGGATGCGGCGTTTGTCTCCGGAACGAAAAAAGTCATTGAGCGCGCAGTGCGGCTGCGGTCCATGATTCGGGCGGCAACAGATACGGTTGACCGGCAAATCGAATATGGTGATGCCTTGTATCAGATGGGCATTGATCCCGGAATGATTAAAAGAGCAAGACTCGTGAAGCCGGTTTTTGGTACGGTGGAAAATGCCATTTGGGATGTTCCCTCTGATGAGCGTTTCATGCTGACCAGGAAGGGAAGCTTTGTGTTTGGCCTTGCTCTACCTGTTCATTATCCCGCGATTCTCCAATTCCTGAAAGGCTATGGGTTTGCCGACACATCCGCAGATGTCCGCGATGTCCCTCTGGAAAGTTTGAAAAAACGGGCAAAGAGCCTGAGGCGGCGTAATGAAGTCATTGATGACTACATCAATCGTTTGAAGGAAGAAAGAGGCCAGGCTCTCAAACAATTGAACAGCACTTACCATGCCTATGAAGAGATACTCAAGGCCATGCGCATGTCCCTATTTTCTGCCAGGGCGATGTTCATTACGGGATGGATGGATAGGAGGGATAAGAAGCGGCTACTTGAGATCATGCAGGGGATTTGCGGCAACCGGTTTGTTATCTCCGAGCGCAAAGACCCGGATGCCCCGGTGCGCCTGATGAATATCAGACTATTCAAGCCTTTCGAGCTTTTAGTGAAAACCATGGGCATGCCGTCCAACAGCGAGATTGATCCCACACCGCTTGCGGCCATTACCTTTATTCTCATGTTCGGCCTGATGTTTGGCGATCTCGGTCAGGGATTGGTGCTCGTGCTATGCGGCTTGATATTGAGAAAGTTCGGTAAAAAGAAATTACAGGAAGATTTGACGCAGGCGGGCGGAATCCTGATGGCCTGCGGCCTTTCCGCATCTCTTTGCGGGTTGCTTTACGGCAGCATTTTTTCCAGCGAACATATTATCCCGGCGCTGTGGTTTCATCCTGCCGCGCACATTATGAAACTATTTGCCACAACCATCCTGATGGGAGTCGTGTTTATCGTGGCAGGCCTGTGTATTAATATACTCAACAGTTTTCTTAATTCGGATTATACCGAAGCCCTTTTTGAGAAGCGAGGGCTGACCATCCTGGTCCTCTATGCTGCTATTGTGGTTTTTGCTTTAAATTACCAAAGGACCGGTCAGCTGCCCGCATTATGGGCCATCGGCGCTTTCATCTTCCTTCCTCTTATTCTTTTTTCACTGCGGGGAGTGCTGGGTTCTGTGTTTTTTCAGAAAGGAAAACCGCACAGCATTTCAGAATATATCATCGAAACCGTTATGGACATTGTAGAGATTGCCCTGGGCCTCTTTGCCAACACAATTTCATTTATCAGAGTAGGAGCTTTTGCGCTCTCGCATGCGGGCTTGAGCATTGTGACGTATACGCTTGCCGGCATGGTTGACCCCGCCATGAAATCCGTGGGCGCTCTCATCATTATTGTTTTCGGGAATATTTTTATTATCGGTTTCGAAGGTCTGATTTGTGGAATTCAATCCATGCGTCTTGAATACTAC
>JBDKUG010000333.1:0-2181 GCA_039679815.1 Smithella sp. | reverse complement strand
AGATTGTAAGCCCAACCGAAGCTGGTTTTCCGTTCCGTTTGATTGGCATCTTTGTAGCTGACTTCACCAATTATCAAAAGAGTGGCGTCAGTGGCGATGTCGTAATTGGTGTCAAAGGATTCGACGTTAACATCCGGCTCAGACCTCAATTCATAAGGAGCTTCTTCACGGGGGGCGAGAACGGTTGGGCCGCACCAAACACTTTTAGAAAGGTTTTCGATCCACGGAGCCTCTTTAACATTGCATTTTCTAAGGGCAAAAACGGCATGGAGTTCAATGCTGGTGGCGTTGCTTCCCCCAACGTTGCTGATGTGTACCCAAACGGGCAAAATATGCGGGTCTGAATGGATATGCCGAATTCGCAGGCGCGGACGGTTGGCAGTGATGAAGGCCTTATAGGCGATTTCGGTAGATTTTTCGGTGGCCTTCCACATTTTATGAGTAGAACACCACAAGAGAAAAGTAAATATAGCAAGTAGCCCGTTGAAAATAACGAGCAACAGATCGGTAAATTTAAACCGCCAATCTACAGCCGAACCTTGATCTACATTTTCTCTTTTATTGCCTTTTTCGGTCTTGGTCGTTGGAGCTTCTACTCTTTTGACAACCAAAGGAAGATTATCGGTTCCGTGCTGGTCATTCTTGCGTTCTGTTTGCTTTGTGCTGGGTCTATCTTGTTCTGCCTTACCGACTACAGTTGGTCCCGGGGATGTTTGCTGTGATTGTGCAAAAGATGTTGAGAACAAAATCGCAAGGAAGACGGTTACAAAAATAATGATAGCCAGTTTCTTCATACCTTTATACCTTTTATCTTCTCCTAACAGAGTAATAAGTGGAAACTTGTCCGTCATATCAGACCATATAGATGGAACGATTTTCCACTTATTATGATATTAAACTACAAAACATGGAAAAACACTCTACCTGTTTTCCACTTATTACATTTCAACCTGCCAAATTCCACTTATTGCGCTATTAAGCGGGCAAACATGGAAAAATAAACAAATATTATATCCAAATCAACAACTTAAGCAATGTATTTAAAAATGAATTCTATGGAATAGATTATCACGTATAGATAATGATTATCAAACGAAATCTTCGATAACATCCATTGCAACCATGTGATTGGCTTTGGGAAGCTTTACGGTCGGCTTTGACATTTACTGTCAACGGACTTTGATTTTACAACATGCAAAACAATCTGTGTAAATGGAAGTATTCTAATACTCATCAAACAGCGTCCATTGCTCAAAGGCGCGCTGTTCGTCTTTTGACGACAGGGGCGCTATTTCACTGATAAAACGGGACGGGCTGAGTGTCAATGTGCCCGCAGCTCGGGTATAATCCAGCACGGGTGAAGAAAGGTATAGCTGATCCCTGGCGCGCGTGACGGCCACATAAAAAAGCCTTCTTTCCTCTTCTTCTCCGCCCGCTTCCTTGAGGGCGCGCTGCAGGGGGATCATGCCGTCGGTGCACCAGATCAGGAACACATAAGACCATTCCAGTCCTTTGGCCTGGTGGATCGTGCTTAAGATAACCTTATCATCGGGCCGCTCTTCAATTTCTTCTTCCTTGGACATATTGGTAAGCAAGGCCAATTCATTCAGGAAATCATCCATGCGCTCAAACTTTGCCGCAAAATTCCCCAGCTGGATCAAATCATCTTCGCGTGCGGACGCATCGCCATAATTGTCCTGCAGATAAGTCCGGTAGTCGCCTTTGTTCAACAGCAAATCGATGATTCTTTCCGGGGTTCTGTCGGGGACATCCAGCGAAAGTAAAATCAACAAGGTATTCCGACACTGCCCGACACCGTTATGAGATGCTTTGGGCAGGGTTTTCATAAACGATTCCTCAAGCAAAGACTCCAGCGGGTTGTCCTGCCCGGCCAGCCGGCTCCAGATTTTTTCAAATGTGACCTTGCCTATTTTGGGATACATCATCAAAAGCCTTCGCCAGGCCAGTTCATCATGCGGGTTGACCAAAACCCGCATGTAGGATGTTACATCCTTAATGTGCGCCTGCTCAAAAAAGCGGATGCCCGACCTGATATCAAAGGGAATGTCCTGCCGTACAAATTCCATCTGGACTTCCATCGAATGATAATGCGCACGGTAAAGGACGGATATCCTGTCGAGCGGAATACCTTCGTCCGATAGTTCCAGTATCCTCTGCGCG
>JBDKUG010000288.1:0-3160 GCA_039679815.1 Smithella sp. | reverse complement strand
CTCGCCTTCAAATAAAATAAACTCTTCTAAACAGGAGCGTCACACGGAAATAATCCTTATCTTTCCTGAACGGTAAGTGATTACTCCCGACCAATGTTTTCCATCAATTACGCCGACAACGAAAAATCTTTCTTCATCGCTCGTTTTCACAGAAATTTCCAAAAGATCAAGGTCCTTCCACAAAGCCTGAGCTTCTTGAAAGTCAATACCGTGCTTTGCTTTGTTGCTTACACTCTTCCCCGGATCAAATTCAAATTCCATAGTATAATTATTATACCTTTTATATACATATAGTCAATGAGCTTTTTCACATGTCCGGTATCTTGTTCTGACGTAATGCGTGGCTCTTGTGACCTTTGGGCACCTAATTTAGAAGCAATCAACATGGTTGCTCCAACGTAAGACCTATAGCCTTCAGGCTATGACCCTTTTACTTTAAGTGAAATATCCGCTGCCCGGACGGAATGGGTCAGTTCTCCCACAGAAATGAGATCGACACCGGTTGCGGCGATTTCCGCAACGCGCTCAAGATTGACGTTGCCTGAGGCTTCCAGAAGTGCGCGTCCGGCCACAACATCAACCGCTTTTTTCATGGCATCGACAGTCATATTGTCCAGCATGATGATGTCCGCACCGCATTTCAGGGCTTCTTTCACTTCCCGGATATTTTTGGTCTCCACTTCAATTTTCAGATGATGGGACAGGCGTTCTCTCTGGGCCTGCACCGCGGCGGTGATGCCACCTGCGGCTTCGATATGATTGTCTTTAATGAGCACGCCGTCGTAAAGTCCTGTGCGGTGATTCGTTCCCCCGCCGATCCGTACGGCCATCTTGTCCAGCACGCGCAGGCCTGGCACGGTTTTACGGGTATCAAGTATTTTTACTTTTGTGCCACGCACGGCCTCCATGTATTTTGCGGTCAACGTGGCAATGCCGCACATGCGTTGAAACAGATTCAGAGCGACACGTTCCGCCTGCAGAATACCGGACAGGCTGCCCGTGACTTCGGCTATGATATCGCCCATATTTACCCGGCTTCCGTCGGTGATATTTTTATTAACGTGAATATCTTTATCCAGAGCTTGAAACACGGCTTCAAAGACGTTCAGCCCGGCAATGACAAAGTCACCTTTGGCAATCGCCTGTGCCCTGCCCTTCTTTTTCGGGGAAACGGTGGCCTCTGTGGTGATATCGCCTGTGCCGATATCTTCGGCAAGAGCGGCTTCAATGATTTGTTTGAGGTGTAGAGAAACCATCTGTTGTCTCCTAAAAAATACGAGCAGATCATTGCGAATGATGTGAAGCAATCTCATGGTTTTAGACTGCCACGCCGACTGAGAGCCGGCTGCCCTGAAGGGCACGCGTCGCAATAACCAAGCTATCCCACGGAAATTTCTTTCAGTTTTTTAAGCGCGCTCTCCAGGGCTGTATATTTTTTCTGGAAGTCTTTCATTTTGTCTTCTTCCTTGCTAATCACTTCGGGTGCCGCTTTGGCACGGAAATCACGATTGGCCAGTTTTCGGGAGCTCTGCTCCAGATCCTTCGATACTTTCGCCAGTTCTTTTTCCAGCCTTGTTTTCTCCGCGGCAATATCAACAATGCCGGCCAGCGGCACAAATATCTTTGTTGCTCCGACCACACCGGTCAACACTCCCCTCGGTTCGACCAGGTTGACTTCCACGCTCAGAGATTCAAGGTTGGACAGATTCAAAATATAACCTCCACCGGCTTCGATGGACTTTTTACTCTGTTCGTCCGCCGCAGATATTAACACGTTCAGCTTTAGAGAAGGCGGAATCCGCATTTCGCCGCGGATATTCCTTATCGAGGTGATGATCTCCATCAGCATCTCCATCTCCTGCTGAGCGGCTCTGTTTTCCTGCGTGTCGTTTATATCGGGAAATCTGCTGACCATGATGGAATGTTCATCGCTGTTGTGCAGCGCCTGCCACAGTTCTTCGGTCACGAAAGGCATGAAGGGGTGTAAAAGCTGCAGCATGGCGCCGAACACCTCTTTCATTGTCCGCTGTGTTGCTTGCTTCTGCCCGGCGCTGATTTTACCGTAAAGCGCAGGTTTGCTGATTTCCAGATACCAGTCGCAGTATTCGTGCCAGATGAAGTTATAAATGGCAGCGGAGGCATCGTTAAAATGGTATTCGTCGAGGCTGCGAGTTACAATTGCAATTGTTTCGTTTAATTTCGCCTTGATCCATTTTTCAGGCAGCGAATCCGGAGCGGCCATCGGCGCGGATTCATCGTAATCCGCAAGATTACCGAGCGTCAGCCTGGCAGCGTTCCATATTTTGTTGACAAAAAATTTGTAGCCTTCTATACGCTCCGGCGACATGCGCACGTCACGCCCCTGCGCGGTGTATGCAGCGAGTGTAAAGCGAAACGCGTCCGTGCCGTACTGATCGATCATCACCAGCGGATCAATGCTGTTGCCTTTCGACTTGCTCATCTTCTCGCCTTTTTCATCACGTACCAGCGCGTGAAGATAAACATCTTTAAACGGCACGTCTTTCATGACATAAATTCCCATCATCATCATCCGGGCCACCCAGAAAAACAGAATATCAAAACCGGTAATGAGCAGGGAGGTCGGATAGAACGTTTTCAGCGCCGGTGTTCTTTCGGGCCAGCCCAGTGTAGTGAACGGCCATAAAGAAGAACTGAACCAGGTGTCCAGCACATCTTCATCCTGTTTCAACGACGCACCGCCGCAGCCGGGACACGAGTCGGGATCTGCCGTGGAATCAATCACCTTGCCGCAGTCGCCGCAATACCAAACGGGAATCCGGTGTCCCCACCATAATTGCCGTGAGATGCACCAGTCGCGGATGTTGTTCATCCAGTCAAAATAAGTGGCTTCCCAGGAGGCGGGAACGATTCTTGTTTTTTTCTTCGTAATGGCCGAGATAGCCTGCTTGGCGAGCGGTTTAATTTTGACAAACCACTGTTTGGAAACCATCGGTTCAATATCCGTCTTGCAACGGTAGCACTGACCGACATTGTGAGCATACGGTTCGGTGCCGACCATGAACCCTTCCTTTTCCAGATCGGCAATCACGTTGCGGCGTGCCTCATAGCGGTCCTGTCCTTTGTACTTCCCGCCGTGCTTATTGATAATGCCCTGCCCGTCCATGATCGAAATGATTTC
>JBDKUG010000126.1:0-6207 GCA_039679815.1 Smithella sp. | reverse complement strand
GACACACATGCCTTCTTTCAAAATAAGAATGACACAAAAAAATTACCTATCATAGATGATTTTAAATATCAAACAGTTCGACGGGAATCGTTATGGGAAACACGGGAAGATTCAGTCTGTTTATTCGCATGTTTCAGACGATACAGCGTTTATGTACTGCCATCCCATATATACCGTCACCAGAACGAACATGTAGCGCAGAGGGTTATCCGGGATGATTTGCGCGATATTGCCGCCGGTAAATGTTCCCAGGATGATGCCCGGCACCAAACCGTACAGAAGACTCCCTGCCACGTTGCCGAGCCGCCAATGCGTAAATGCTCCGACAGCACCCATGGGAACCATCACCAGCAAGGCGGTTCCCTGTGCCGCATGCTGTGAAAATCCCGCCAGCAGAACCATGGCCGGTACCATGATGGTTCCCCCGCCTACTCCCATCAGGCCGGAGAGAAATCCGGTGATTGTGCCCGTAATGACCAGGGCGATGATTGGCGTGTAACCCGGAAGCGTGCCGATCATATCCGTCAGAAAAGGTTTGAGAAGCAAAAGAACTGAGCAGAAGATTAGAAAAACGCCGAATATTTTTTTCAGCTTCCAATCGGGAAGCCGATTAGCCAGGTGGGCGCCTGCAGCAGCCGTGAACAGGGACGGAAGGGCCAGTGCGGCCGCAGCTGTCCAATCAATCTGGCCATGAAAGCCGTAAGTGACAGCTCCGCTGATGCCCGTAAAGATCAGCACTGCCAGGCTCGTGCCGTGTGCGCGGCATTGATCGAGTTTCATCAATCCCACCAGCAGCGGGATCATGATTATCCCGCCTCCCAGGCCGATCAGGCCGCCTAAAATCCCGGCGGCAAGGCCGATGGCAAAAGTGATGTAATATTTTTTCATGATTATCCCCAACCGAGTGGATAATTGTCGGGTGATCTCGTATCACCACCTTGTGATTAGCTTATCATCATTTATGCACGCGGCCCCTGGCAAATGACGCAAATATACCGAAAATGCACGTCACGGCCAGAATGCCAAAAATCAACCTGGAGCTTATAATTAAAAGCGCATTGTTTTCATTGGTGATGTTCCTGTCGCCGATGATCCAGGCAAAAACCAGCATGGCAATGCCCATGCTCAGCATCTGCCCGACCAGTCTCATGGTCGCCTGCATCGCCGACGCGATGCCGTAAAATTTATTATCCACCGAGCTCATGATCGCATTGACATTGGGAGAGGAAAAAAGCGCAAAGCCGAGGCCCAGTATCGCCAAACATGCCATAATGTAATATAGAGACGTATTCGAAGCAATGAAGATCAGTCCCGCAAGACCGATGACCGTCAGCGACATGCCGATAGAGGAAATTATCCTTGGTTCATAGTGGTCGGACAACCTTCCGGCGGCCGGCGAAAAGATCGCCTGCAGCAGCGGTTCAATCACCAGGACCATACCGGTTTGCGAAGGTGTCAGCAGTTTAACGTGTTGCAAATAAAGGCTCAGCAAAAAAGTAATCGCAAAGGTGGCGCAATAGTTGATCAGCGCCGCCAGATTGGAGTATGCAAAAACACGGTTTTCCAGAAACAGGTGAATGTTGAGAAGCGGGGAAGATTTTGTCAACTGCTGCCGGATGAAGACAATAAAACATAAAACGCCAGTCGCGATCAGTGCGCCGCCTTGCGGGGAGGGCAGTTTTGAAAAGCCATACATCAGTGAAAACAGTGCAGCCGCGTAAAGCAGGGAACCGGCCAGATCAAATCCTTCGCTACGGGCTTCCGTCCGTTCTTCTTTCGCCGCAAAGGCGGAAAGACTCGCAGCTGCCACACCCAGCACGGCGTTGAAAATGAAAATGGTTTTCCATCCCAGGTGCTGGGTGAGCAGGCCACCGATAAATGGGCCGCAGGTAAGACCGATATAAACCGCGGCAATGTTAATTCCCAGAATCCTGCCCCGCTCGCCAGGCGGATAGGCGGAAATCAGCATTGCTGTTCCCGTGCTGAAAACCATCGCACCGCCGACACCCTGAACAACGCGCATGGCGATAAAGAATGTTTCCGTTCCAGACCATATACATAAAAGAGACGATAGGGCAAAGATCAGGGAACCGGCCAGAAAAAAAATTTTCCGTCCGTAAATATCGGCCAGGCGTCCCAGCGGCACCAGCGTAATGGCTGCGGCCAGAAGAAAGGATGAGGCCACCCAGCTTATAGCCAATGCATTCATGGAAAAGTCGTTGGCAATCATCGGCAAGGCGACATTAACGGATGAACCCATGAATGGCGTGGTAAATGAACTGATAGTGGTGGCCAGAAGAACAATCGGAAGTTTTCTTTTGTTTGTCATGCGGTCACGTTGAATGAAAGGGCATCAAGCGCCAGGGAAAATTTTTTTATACCGCGCGGCAAAACCGTCTTTGCCGCAGGCCATCATCAGGGTCAGAGGCATGATCCTGCGCGCCTGTTCCAGCATCTTTTCCGACAGATCACGAATGTCCCACTGGGCATGTTGATCTACGCGCAGACGTGCCAGATGATAGAGTTCCCGCGCGTTCAGCTTCATCAGCACGCGCCTGCGGTGTGCGTTGGTCAGCACATAGGGAGCGGCAGCAGAACGCTTGTGTCTGATGATCTCATAGGCGCTGTTGGTCTTTTTGATCATCGCCATAAATTCTTTTTGCAGGCCGATGGCGCGCACAGCGGGCGGTATGGTAACGCCCAGGGTCGTGTTGTAATCCTGGCTGATGATGGTGGCCATTCGGTGGCGCTTGAGCTGAGCGAAACAGCTGGCGCTCATGGTCAACTCAAAGAGCATGTCAATATTTTCAAGTTCCCGAAGTACCGCGTCATAGGACTGGATATTTTTAAAGATGATTTTGAACAGGGCTTTTGCATCTGCCGGTTTCATTCGTCCGGCCTCTTTCAGGCAAAGGTCGTAACTCATGCCCGACGACGCGAAAAGCAGCGCGGCGGCGGACTGGATATCAGCGTCTTTTGTCGTCCGGACCAGGCGTGCACTTTGAGGCAACCGTTTCTTGTCTTCCTTGCCGTACGTTTCGCAAACCTCGCGAAGATTTCGCCGGGTAAGGCGGTCATAGTCCGTTGCCTGTGTGTAGCGGATAAGCGACGGCGCGATGTCTTTGGTGGCCGAATAAAGCTTTTCGCCGCAGAGGTGCGCCTCGGCAAGCGGCAGCGCCGAAAGCCTCCGCAGCATCAGCTCCAGATTGCGGGCGTTGATGGTCATGCCCAGCTGTGTTTTAGTGGCCAGTGAGATTGCGTAGCGGGCGTCTTCCTTGGCCCAGCCCTCCAGCATGGACTTATTGGCGGGATTTTCGGCCAGCGTCTTGTTTTGCTCGAACACATAAGGGCGCAGTTGATCATAGAGTTGATGATAGAAATCATTCTGCATTCCGACGGTTGCGACAAATAAATCCTTCAAACCCGCCTCGGTAATTTCTTCCGGCACAACAAAGTCTTTGTCAAACAGGACATAGCGCTGCGATTTCTCCGTATAGGAGCACAGGCGGAATTTTTCGATTTCTTCCGTAAGCAGGCGGGAGACACCGATGACGTCGATGTTGAATACGGCATGCTCGGCAACAGAGCTGTGGCCCATCTCAAAAACGATGTTGCGGTTGGATTTGCGGGCTTTTTCTACTTCGGTTCGGGCATCCCTTCTCAGTGCGTCAACCGATTTGGGGCTGCGGCTGATTCGGGCGTAGGCGGCGGATATGGTTTCCGGCGTGATATCCTGCTTCAAAACGCTTTTTTCTTTAAGCTCGCAAATTAAATCGCTGTCAATATTGTAACCGGCAAGTAGAATTTTCATTCGAGTTTCTTATATCAAACGGGGCCGTTTGTCCATAAGCCCATAATCAATATTTTATTCACCAATAGGATTGATGGAACCTTTCCAATTAAGATCTGGCTTATATATCTTCCACGCTGATCTGACGGGGTTTTGAAGATAAACCTCTAATGAATCAAAGAAATACTCATCGTTTTTTCCATTCTTTTCCGACGGAAAAGAAAAGCAGGGATTGTCGTTGCACAAAGTAATGTTTACGTCATCGTGCTTAATGAGATATACGGCACCCGCTTCAAGGGGCAATATGCATAGAAGAAATATAATAAAACTATTTCGGTAGAAGTTTAGCATTTTTGGGCTCCTTAATAAAGTCGGTTAATATATGTTCACTGAACGCAATCTCTCCAGTGTATCTATCATTGGACAGATGTTTTGCAGCAAAATAGTGCGCAATAATATCCCCCTGCTGTTCAAAATTGAAATCTGGTAATGACTTGCCCTTGTCGGCTATAGGGTCGTATTTATAACCTTTTTCTTCATAGTAGCCACCGCTTATAGCCATCCAAACCCCGTTCATGAAAAACCAAAGGATCAATGTTGTTACTGCCTGATCTGAACCATCCCCGAAGCTCCATAATCTCACATCCGGTTTGAGCATCCCGCAGCGCCGCACCCTTCATGAAATCGCCGGTTTCATAATTCATGAAGTTGAGATCATCAAACCTGCTTCCAAACGCCTCTTTGAGTTTCTTGATCTGCTCATATTCATGATTACATCGAGTGCTCCAATGTTCGGCCACTAAATCTTCAAATATTCCCATTTCCATAACCTTCGTTAAAAGTGTTATCGACGTTCAATCCATTGACAACACAATGTTCTGAAAACAATCAGGGAGATCAATCCTCTGTCCCTGACGCGGTGGGCTTATGCGCCCCTTATAGTATTTTGGGTGATTTTGCAGATACATACATCTTTCGATGCGCATTTTGCAATATAAATTGTTTCTTGTTCTGTTACAGTAAATATTATGAGTGATGAGGTGTTGTTTTAGAGTCTGACCATCTCAACACGGGAAAGTGTTCGTCCAAGAAAACGTTCGCCGATCGTCTGAAAACGGTACGGCACATCGCTTACGTAAAACAGATAATCGGGTGACTGACGGCTGGTGTTGCCAAGATTTTCGCGGTGAATCAAGTCGGCGGCGATTTCCGCCATTGCCTCGGCCGAATCGATAAGCCGCACATTCGCGCCGACGATATCCTGAAAGAGTGGTTTGAGGAGCGGATAATGCGTGCAGCCCAGAACCAGCGTGTCGATCTGTTCGGCCGTGACCGGCTTTAAGTATTCTTCGGCAACAAGTTTTGTGGCTTCATGATCCAGCCAGCCCTCTTCCACCAGTGGTACAAGCAGGGGACAGGCCTGCGAAAAAACCTTCGCGTCGCGATCCAGCTGGTGTATGGCACGCGCGTATGCATTTGAGTTGATCGTGGCAGGTGTGCCAATCACGCCGATGGCCTTGCTGCGCGTTTCGGATACCGCGAGCCTTGCACTGGCTTCAATGACCTCCAGCACGGGCACAGGCGACAAATCCCGGATGGCGCGATAGGCTACCGCCGCCATCGTGTTGCAGGCGACAATCAGAAGCTTGACGTCTTTCTTCAGCAGAAATTCCGTAATCTGCATGGCGTAACGGTTAATGGTTTCCACCGATTTGACGCCGTAGGGCACACGGGCGGTATCGCCGAAGTAAATAATGTTTTCAAAGGGCAGGCGCTCCATTAGCGCGCGCACAACGGTCAATCCCCCGATGCCGGAATCAAAAACGCCTATAGCCTGATTTGTTTTGCTGTCCATATTTTTTTCTCTCATATACGCATGATAAAGTCATCGACTTTTTTAGGTTGTTCGTATAAAACACTGTATAGACAAGGACGTAAAAGCCGATCATTAAAAAGTGATGCTTTTTATCATAACTTTCTTAAACATGCCAAGAGTTCTTCAGGGCTGTCCGGTATTGGAAAGCAAGGTAAAATGCGGCGTTCAGACAAAGAAATAAAAGACCCCGGGGAAATTGAAGCGATTTTACAGGCTGCGCAGGTTTGCCGGCTTGCGATGGCTGAGGGGGATGTTCCTTATATTGTTCCCGTTAATTTTGCCGTGAGCGCTGGTTGCCTTTATTTTCACTGTGCAACCTCGGGCAGAAAAATTGACATGCTGCGCAAAAACCATATAGTGTGTTTTGAGGTAGATATGCCCGGTGATCTGGTCCGAAGCGAGTCGGCCTGTTCGTGGGGCATGAAATACAGAAGTGTAATCGGTTTCGGTCAGGCTGATTTTATTGAACACGCGGCAGAAAAGAAGCAGGCGCTTGATATCCTGATGAAGAAGTATGCCGGCAATGATGGCTTCTCTTATG
>JBDKUG010000100.1:0-6681 GCA_039679815.1 Smithella sp. | reverse complement strand
TGGTTTTAATCTCGCTCCCGGCCATTTTCACCAGCTGCTTTTGCAGGGCGGCAAGCAGTCCCGCAATGGCCTGAATCTCCCCGCGCAGAAAAAGCCGCACATCCAGAGCAATCTGATCGTTACGGCTGCGCGCCGTATGCAGCTTCCCGCCCGCGTCGCCAATCCGGCGGATCAGCTCTTTTTCAACAGCCATGTGAATATCTTCATCGGCCGGGTCAAAGACAAATCCGTCCTTTTCCATGTCGAGCAGAATACTTTTCAGACCGCGGACAATTGCCGCGGCTTCCTTCCGTGCGATGATTCCCGAATCGGCCAGCATCGTCGCGTGGGCAATGGAGCCCTCGATATCGTATCGGTACAGCCTTGAATCGTAATGCAGCGAACAGGTAAATCTCTCGACGCTTTTGGCCGTATCCTGTTCAAAACGTCCCGCCCATGGTTTTTTTCTTGCCGCCATGCAGTTGCTCTCCGTGCAATCAGGGTTTATTTTTCAATATATTTTGAATCCTTAACCTGAGGCCGTTGAGACGGATGAATCCAGTCGCGTCCTTCTGGTTATAGACCTGATCCTTCTCAAATGTGGCAAATGCTTCGCTGTACAGCGAGTTCGGCGATTTGCGTCCGACAACGGTGCAATTGCCCTTGTACAGTTTCATCCTTGCCGTACCGTTAACGTTTTCCTGCGTCGCGTCAATGTACGCCTGAAGTGTCTTCATCTCCGGGGCATACCAGAAGCCATTATAGACCAGCTGAGCGTATTTCGGAATGAGGGAGTCACGCATCAGCATCACTTCGCGATCCATCGTGATAGACTCTACCGCCCGGTGCGCCGCCCACAATACCGTTCCTCCGGGAGTTTCATAAACGCCACGGGATTTCATGCCGACAAAACGGTTTTCCACCATGTCCACACGGCCAATCCCGTTGTTGCCGGCAACGATATTCATGTGATCCATTAATTTAGCCGGCGACATTTTCTTGCCGTCAATCGCCACCGGATTTCCCTTAACGAAACTGATTTCCACGTATGTCGGCTTATCCGGCGCGGCTTCGGGCGACTTTGTCAGCACAAAAATATCTTCCGGCGGCTCCGCCCACGTGTCTTCCAAAATAGCACCTTCGTGCGAAATATGCAGCAGATTACGGTCGGAACTATAGGGTTTGGCCTTGGTCAACGGAAGAGGAATGTTATATTTTTCTGCGTAATCAAACATGGATTCACGGGAATCAAACGTCCAGTTGTCGTCCTTCCAGGCGGCGATGATATTGATTTTGGGATTGAGCGCGATGTAGGTCAGTTCGAAACGAACCTGATCGTTGCCCTTTCCGGTCGCGCCGTGGCAAACAGAATCCGCCTTTTCCTTTTTGGCAATTTCAATTTGCTTTTTGGCGATCAAAGGCCTGGCCAGCGATGTGCCGAGTAAATAGGTTCCTTCATAGATCGCGTTGGCGCGCAATGCCGGAAAAACAAAATCACGCGCGAATTCTTCCCGCAGATCTTCGATATATATTTTACTGGCGCCGGTGCTGATTGCTTTTTTCTTCAATCCCGTTAATTCTTCTTTCTGCCCCACATCGGCCGCAAAACAGATCACTTCACATTTATACGTTTCAATGAGCCAGCGGACAATCACGGACGTGTCCAGTCCGCCTGAATACGCCAAGACTACTTTTTTAATTTTACTTGCCACAACGGATTCCTCCTAAATCAAGATTTCTAATACAGCCTTTTGTACGTGCAGGCGATTTTCCGCTTCATCAATCACAACGGATTGTGGTCCGTCAATCACGTCGGCGGTAATTTCCTCGCCGCGGTGCGCAGGCAGACAATGCATTACGATGGCGTCTTTCTTTGCCGCTTCCAGAAGATCAGTGTTAATCTGATAATTTCTGAATATTCTTTTCCGCTCCTGTAATTCAGCTTCCTGACCCATGCTTGTCCAGACGTCTGTATAGAGGACGTCCGCATTTTTTGCGGCTTCATGGGGATCGCGATACAGATGGACAGAGCCTTTCCCGTACTTCCGGCCCTGCTCCATGATCCGTTTGTCGGGATCATACCCTTCCGGACAGGCCAGCGTCAATTCAAAAGGCAGGTGTGCGGCCGCTTCAATCCAGCTGTTTGCAACATTGTTGCCGTCACCGATATAGGCGACTCTGACACCTTCATAAGTGCCTTTCTTTTCCCTGATCGTAAACAGGTCCGCCAGAATCTGGCAGGGATGCAGAAGATCCGTCAACCCGTTGATAACAGGAATAGACGCATAGCTTGCCAGGACTTCCACACTCTCCTGGGCAAATGTCCGGATCATAATCCCGTTTAAGTAACGCGACATCATGCGGGCGGAATCCGCAAGCGTTTCGCCGCGGCCGATCTGGGTGTCGCGCGAATTTAAGAAAAGGGCTATCCCTCCCAGGTGGTACATGCCGACTTCAAACGAAATCCTCGTCCGCGTGGAAGACTTGTCAAAAATCATGCCCAGCGTCTTGCCCTTCAGAGACGCATGTTCTTTACCTTCCTTCAGCATTTTTTTCAGCCGGGCGGCGCGAAGCCAGATGTCTTCGAAATCCTCCGGCTTCATATCGGCAAAACTCAGCAGGTCCTTTTTCATCTCCCCTCCATGACCTCATCCAGAATGGCGACCGCCATATCGATGTCTTTTTCAGTAATAATGAGCGGCGGGACAAAACGCAGCGTTTTGCCGCCGGTGCAGTTGATAAGCAGTCCCTTTTCCTGACACTTTTTGACAATGTCCGCACCCTCAACAGTCAACGCGCAGGCAAGCATAAGTCCCCTTCCCCGCACTCCGGCAATCATCCCGCGTTTAGCCTTCAGGGCCTGGAGTTTTGTCAGAAAATACGCTCCCATTTTCTGACAATTTTCGAGTACATCTTCGTCCAGTAACGTTTCCAGCGTAGCTTTAGCCGCCGCCATGGCCAGCAGGTTGCCGCCGAAGGTGGACGCGTGATTTCCCGGGCCGAAAGCCCTGGCGATCTCATTAGTCGCGAGCATCGCCCCCACGGGGAAACCGTTCCCCAGGGCTTTGGCCAGCGTCATGATATCCGGTTTGATGCTGGAATATTCATATGCAAACAATTTTCCTGTCCGTCCAATGCCGGTCTGCACCTCATCAACAATCATCAAAATCCTGTGCCGGTCGCAGATATCCCTGACTTTTTCCAGATAACCGCCGTCGGGAATAATCACGCCGCCCTCACCCTGAATCGGCTCCAGCATGATGCCGCAGGTCCTGGGCGAGATAGCATCCTCCAGCGCCGCCGGGTTGTTAAAAGGCACATATTTGAATCCTTCCAGAAGCGGTGTAAATCCGAACTGGAATTTTTCCTGCCCCGTGGCAGTTATCGTCGCCATTGTCCGGCCGTGAAAGGAATCCTTCATGGTAATGAGTTCAAATTTATCATCACCCAGATTTTCATGAGCGTATTTCCTCGCCAGCTTGATGGCCGCTTCGTTGGCTTCGGCGCCGCTATTGCAGAAAAAGACCTTGTCGGCAAACGAATGCTTTGTAAGCAGTCCGGCCACCTCTCCCTGCGGCCGGGTATAATACAGGTTGGAAACATGCATCAGATTCTTCGCCTGCTTTTTTATTGCCTTCACCACATTCGGATGGGAATGCCCCAGATTGCAAACGGCGATACCCGCTACAAAATCGAGATATTCTTTACCATTGGCGTCCCAGAGCCTTGCGCCTTCCCCTTTCACCAGCGCAATCGGGACCCGCCGGTAGGTGTTCATAATGTTTTTATCGGTCAGATCCATGATCTTTTTTTCTTTCATAGTGTATCCTTCTTTCCGCTTACAAAACGATTTCCGTACCAATGCCTTTATCAGTAAACACTTCCAGCAGGATCGCGTGCTTCAGCCTCCCGTCAACAATGTGCGCCTTTTTCACACCGCTGCGCAGGGCCTTGAGACAGCACTTGACCTTGGGAAACATGCCGCCTTCCACAGTTCCGTTGTCGATCAGATTCTGGGCATCATGCTTCGTCATTGTTTTGATCAGGTTTTTGTCGGCATCGAGCACTCCTTCTACATCCGTCAGGAGCAGTAACTTTTCCGCCTTCAGGGCGGCGGCCACTTCTCCCGCAACGATGTCGGCATTGATATTGTATGTTTCACCCTTCTCACCGATGCCGGTAGGCGCGATTACGGGAATAAAATTATTCTGCCCAAGGGACACGATCAGTTCGGTGTTGACCGCCTTGACTTTACCGACCAGTCCGATATCGATAATCTCCGATGGCGCGTTCTTCGCTTTTTCATCATTTAAATAATATTTTTCCGCCTCAATCAGATTACCGTCTTTCCCGCTCAACCCCACAGCTTTGCCGCCATGCCGGTTGATCAGACCGACAATTTCCTTGTTGACCATGCCGACAAGTACCATTTCCACAATATTCATGGTTTCCTCGTCGGTCACCCTCATACCCTGAACAAACCTGGATTCCTTGCCCAGTTTTGCAAGCACGCTGCCGATCTGCGGACCGCCGCCGTGCACGACAACGGGATGCATCCCGATATATTTCATCATGACGATATCCCGGGCGAATTTGTCTTTCAAATCCTCATCAATCATTGCGTGTCCGCCGTATTTGATGACGATGGTCTTATTGTAGAACCGCCGGATATAGGGCAGTGCTTCCAGCAATATGTCCGCCCGCTCCATTGAACTTTGAATATGTTCCATTTTGTTCCCCGCCTTACAGGATATACCTGCTTAAATCTTCATCTTCAACGATATTGTCGAGTTTTTCCTCCACATATTTCGCATCAATGACAATTTCCTTCTCCTTCATGTCCGGCGCGTCAAAGGAGATATCCTCCAGAAGCGTCTCCATGATGGTGTACAGCCTGCGCGCGCCGATGTTTTCCGTTCTCTCATTGACGACTGTGGCCACTTCGGCAATCTGCGCCACCGCATCCGCGGTAAACGAGAGCTTGATGTCTTCCGTCGCCATCATTTCCGTGTATTGCTTGACCAGGGCGTTATTCGGCTCGGTCAGAATCCTTACGAAGTCCTCCTTCCCCAGCGAATCAAGCTCTACGCGGATCGGGAAACGGCCCTGCAGTTCCGGGATCAGGTCAGACGGTTTGGTGCCGGAAAACGCACCCGCGGCAATAAACAGGATATGGTCTGTCTTCACCATGCCATAGCGGGTGTTGACATTTGATCCTTCTACAATCGGCAGCAGGTCGCGCTGCACGCCCTCGCGCGAAACGTCCGGACCATGCTGCGAATCACCGCCGACAATCTTGTCGATCTCATCCAGAAAAATGATGCCCGACTGCTCCACGCGATCCAGCGCGGTCCTGGTAACCTTGTCCATGTCAATCAGTTTTTGCGCCTCTTCGGAAGCCATGATTTCAAGGGCTTCAGGCACATTTACGTTTCTTTTTTTCTTTTTCTGCGGCATGATGTTGCCCAGCATATCTTTGAGGTTCAGCCCCATGTCCTCCATGCCCGCGGCGGAAAATATTTCGATCATGGGGCCGCTTCTCGGTTCGGCAACCTCCAATTCGACCATTCGCTCATCGAGTTTCCCGTCGCGTAGCAGTTTGCGCAGCTTTTCCCTGGTCGCATCCTGCTTCCTTGTCTGATCCTCTGTCAGTGGAAGATCCGTCTGTTCCCGATCGGAATCAGTCAGCATATCACCCACATTTCTTTCTAATGGGCGCGGTGGCAGCAGAAGATCAAGGATGCGCTCCTCCGCGATTTCCGCGGCTTTCGCCTGGACACTTTCCTGTTCCTCGGCCTTGAGCATGTTGATCGACAGCTCGACCAGATCACGCACCATCGACTCCACATCACGGCCCACATAACCGACTTCCGTGAATTTCGATGCCTCCACCTTCAGAAAAGGCGAGTTATCCAGCTTGGCCAGCCGGCGGGCGATTTCCGTCTTGCCGACACCCGTGGGGCCGATCATGATAATGTTTTTTGGCGATATCTCATCCGCCAGATCATCGGGCACATTCTGCCGTCGCCAGCGGTTACGAAGCGCAATGGCCACAGCTCTTTTGGCATCGGCCTGCCCGATGATATGCCTGTCTAATTTTTCCACTATTTCGCGGGGTGTTAACCCAGAATTGTTCATCTTCAAAACGGCTCCTTACTTTTTACTCTTTTTGATATCCTGTGACTTCTCTTCAGTGAGATCAATCTCTTCAAGTGTAATATGGTCATTGGTATATATACAAATTTCCGAAGCGATCCTCATCGATTCCCGGGCGATGTCCGTCGCGGACAGACTGCTGTGTTTCACCAGTGCGCGAGCCGCCGCCTGGGCAAAGGCGCCTCCGGATCCAATGGCCATGACATCATCATCGGATTCGATGACATCGCCGTTCCCGGAAATAATCAGTGAATAATCACGGCTGACCGCAATCATCAGAGCTTCAAGGTGCCTGAGCACCCGGTCGGTCCGCCAGTCCTTCGTAAGCTCCACTGCTGCGCGCAGCAGGTTGCCGTTGTACTGCTCCAGTTTCTGATCAAAGCGGTCAAACAGCGTGAAAGCGTCGGCGGTCGCTCCTGCAAATCCGACAATCACTTCGTTGTTATACAGTCTACGCACTTTGCGTGCACCGTGCTTCAGGATGGTCGTATCCAGTGTAACCTGACCGTCTCCGGCCACGGTAATTTTGCCGTCTTTCTTGACTGC
>JBDKUG010000155.1:0-3945 GCA_039679815.1 Smithella sp. | reverse complement strand
TAATCGTAGTTGTCTGCGATTATATGTTTCCTACCTGTTTAACGAGGCCTGTAGGAACCTCGGCACGCTTCTACAACTTCAAATGTCCCCGTCGAAACCGTTACGCCCCCTTAATTGTTTATTTGTTTGTAATATAGACAGTAAATGCACTTTTGTCAAAGAAAAGAGGCGGAAAAGAATTCTGGATTCCCTTTTATCCTCCTTCGTTATGGAGTTTACCCGCAGTATGTGGTTTATACCTCTACCAGCTACGGACGCAAAATGACCATTTTTGTTATTGAATCATTATCGTACCGTGGGAATGGCGACAGGAATTAATTTAGGGAATATCATTCATTTCATTGTTTTTCCTTTTCTTTTTTCTTTTCTGCCAGTCGCATCTGCCTTCTTTCCCCTGCTTCAGCTTTGCGATGCCTGTTGTCATCCGTCTCCAGTATCAGTGGCGGTAGTTGTATGGGCCGTTTATCCGTATCCAGCGCCACAAATGTCAGATAGGCGGAACCGGTGTGGCGTTTCTCTCCGGTGATCGGATTTTCCGCCTCCACTCTGACGCCGACTTCCATGGTTTATCCTCTTCCTGGAAATAGTACGTTAAGATCATCTCTGAATTTCAAAGGAAACTTTCTGTCTACCTCCATCACGAAGTTTACCCGGCGTATGCTTTGCGACACCTTCGCGAGCGAAGAATATGGTAAGATCACTGAAGCAGTTAAATCTTGATTTGTCTGGATTTGAAATCACGGGACAGCGTGCGGCGTTCTTCACGCACCTTGATGTCCTCGCGTCGGTCATATAATTTTTTACCTTTGCCGACACCGATTTCAACTTTCACCATGCCGTTTTTGAAATAGAGCTTGAGCGGAACCAGGGCTAATCCTTTTTCGCGCGATTTGCTGTAAAGTTTCTTTATTTCCCGCTTGTGCAGGAGGAGTTTACGCGGCCGCAGCGGCTCATGATTGGAGCGGTTGCCGTGATCATAATGGCTGATATGCATCTCGCGAAGATAAACCTCGTCATCTTTGACGACCGCATAGCTGTCTTTGAGATTGGCCTTGCCTGCGCGCAGCGCCTTGACTTCTGTTCCTGATAAAACCATCCCGGCTTCGTACGTATCGCCGATATCATAATTAAGGCGCGCCGTTTTGTTGGACGCGATCAGTTTTTGTGCTGTGTTTTCTTTTGCCATGGTTCAATTTTACCTTAAATCCTACTTAATGCTACAATTATTTCACTAAATACCATTTGTTTTGACACAAGTACAAACCCCATAATCCTCCCCTGGCCCTCTGTTACGAAAGGAGGGTTTAACAGATTCCTCATAATGGCGCAGGCTCGCCACGGGGATGACAAATCAGTAGGTTTATTTTTGGGGCCAGGTCGGCAAATAGTCCGGTTTCACGTGACTCATGGCCGTAAAAAGATTATGCCGGATGTCAGGATTGTCTCTCTCCAGTTCATTTAAAAGCTTTTTCACATAAATCCTTTTCGAATTTTCGCTGCTCGGGCATGCATTTTTAACTGCTGGAAATTCCCGCTCGCGGCTGTATTTTTTGACCAGTTTCTCCCTCAGATATGCCAAAGGACGGATAATATGCAGTTTGCCGCCGAATATGCTCTGATTGGGCATCATGGTACTGATTTCCCGCCCGTAAAACATGTTAATCAGCAGCGTTTCGATAATATCGTCACGATGATGGGCAAAAGCAATCTTATTGCAGCCTTTTTCATCAGCAATTTCAAAAATTCTTTTCCGCCGCAGACGCGAACACAAAAAACAGGGGTTTTTTCTGTTGAAATCGCTATGCGATAATGGACCGATATCCGTCTTCTCCATTACATAATCATATCGATTTTCCTGAAAATATTTTTCCAACTCGCGATAAGCTATGTAGTCCGGGTCAAATCCCATGTCGATGTTGACCGCGATAAAAGAAAACTTCGGCACAAAAATCATCGGTGAATCAAGCAAATCCAGCAGGGCAAAGCTGTCCGCCCCGCCGGAGACACCGATGAGCAGTTTGTCCCCTTCTCCGATCATGGAATAATCCAGCACGGCTTTTTCCAGCCATTTCTTCAAGTGAAGAAACAGTTTGGTTTTTTTATCTTTTTTAACTATGTCCATCTCTAAATCTTTGTTCATTCCTCTTTCCGGATGCAAAAAATTGGTTTCTTTTTATCCGACTTGATCAAAGTTATCAAGCTCGTTTGCTTATCGCCTTGAAATCAACACGCCTCTCTGTTATAGATCGGGGCAAAGCAAAAAGGAGGTTTTAATATGCCGGAAATCATCAATATTCATGCCAGAGAAATTTTGGATTCCCGTGGAAATCCCACTGTCGAAGCCGAAGTCACCACGATATCGGGAATTACCGCAAGAGCCGCCGTACCTTCAGGCGCATCGACCGGAGAACATGAAATGCTGGAACTGCGTGACGGCAACAAAAAAAGATACAACGGAAAGGGCGTTGAAACTGCCGTTAAAAATATTCTTCACAAGATTGGACCGGAAATCATCGGCATGGACTGCCGCAGGCAACGCGACATAGACTTTGCCATGATTGAACTCGACGGAACCGCCAACAAAGGAAAACTGGGGGCCAACGCCATTCTGGCCGTATCCATGGCTTGCGCCAAGGCGGGTGCGGAAATATCGGGCCTGCCGCTCTATAGATATCTCGGCGGCGTCAACGCCAATGTTCTGCCCATTCCGCAGTCCAATATTTTAAACGGTGGACAGCATGCTGACAACAACGTCGATATTCAGGAATTCATGATCATGCCCGTGGGCGCGCCAAACTTCAAAGAGGGCATCCGCATGAACACCGAAGTTTTCCACGCCCTGAAGGCTGTACTGAAAGGCAAAAGCTACAACACGGCCGTAGGCGATGAGGGTGGATTTGCGCCGAATCTGAAATCCAATGAAGAAGCCCTGTCGCTGATTATGACGGCCATTGAAAAAGCCAATTACAAACCCGGTAAAGATGTCATGATCGCGCTGGATTCAGCCGCCAGCTCATTTTACGAAAAAGGCAAATACATTCTGGCCGCTGAGAAGAAACCCAAAAAATCAGCTGAAGACATGGTGCAGTTCTATGCGGATCTCGTCGGGCGCTATCCAATTATCTCGATTGAAGACGGCCTTGCGGAAGACGACTGGGCCGGTTGGAAACTGTTGACCGACGAACTGGGCGGCAAGATTCAAATCGTCGGCGATGATCTTTTTGTGACCAACGTCAAGCGCCTTGGAAAAGGAATCGAGCTAGGTGTGGCCAACTCTGTTCTGATTAAACTCAACCAGATCGGTACGCTTACAGAAACGCTGGAAACAATGGAACGCGCCATAAAATCAAGTTACACGTGCGTCGTTTCTCACCGTTCCGGCGAAACCGAAGACACCTTCATGGCGGACATCACCGTGGCCACCAACTGCGGCCAGATCAAAAGCGGTTCGTTATCCCGCACGGAAAGACTGGCTAAATACAATCAGCTGATGCGCATAGAAGAAGAACTGGGCGACTCCGCCAGTTATCTCGGCATGTCGGCTTTCTACAGCATTAAACAAACGGCAAATACCGGGAAAAGGAGGTAAGTCCGTTGAGATAAATCCGTGAAGATCCCCGCAGCAAGGCGCGGGGATCTTCACGGCCAAGCGATTCAGTGAGTTCTAAAGGAATTTGAATAGCCGTCTTCTCAGCACTTCCAGCTGTGCGCGATTGTCCGTCAGGTTGTAGCTGAGTTCGCTTTTGCCGGATTTTTCCTCATTTGACTGAGAAACAATCAACTCGGCATCTTCCAAAAACTTAATGGCATTGAGATACTTGGCCTGGGAAAGGGCCTCGGCCCGCAGTATTTCGCCCTTGCGGAACATCCGGTCACCCAGCGGTCGAATCTTGGCCAGCCATTCCTTTTGCGTCAGGGATTTTTTCTTGAGATAGACGAGACTGC
>JBDKUG010000034.1:0-2957 GCA_039679815.1 Smithella sp. | reverse complement strand
TAAGTGGAATGAAGCGTATAAAAATTGTTGCGGAAAAAGAGGATTATCTCCATGCCGAAGCTAAATCGCTCATCTTCCGTTTTGTGGACGATGTCGAGTTTTACTTTCCGGCGAATGAGAAAATTATCCACGTGCGGTCGGCCTCACGCGTCGGCTATTCCGATATGGGCGTTAACCGCAAACGCGTAGAGGAAATCCGCAAGCGATTTGTCGAGTGACTATGAAAAAGCTGATTTTAGCCGGCACCGGGCCTGCGCATTTAATCACGATGATGCATCTCGGTAAACTCATTCGGGCGGGATATTCAGTGACCGTCGTCGGCCCCGGCGAATATCACTATTATTCGGGGATGGGGCCGGGATTGCTCTCCGGCCTTTATAAGCCTGTCCAGACACGCTTTGCCGTGCGGAAGATGGTTGAGAAGCGGGGTGGAAGATTCGTGCAGGGTTGTGTCGAACGCATCGAGCCCGATCAAAACCGCATCGGGCTGCAAGATGGCCAATCCCTGGATTATGACGTCCTGTCCTGCAACCTGGGGAGCGAGGTTGTGCCGCTCGCGCATGCGGCGGATAAGATCATTCCGGTCAAGCCCATTGAAAATCTGTACACTATCGGCAGAGTCATCGAGCAGCGCTTAAAGAAGGAGAGCCTTCGCGTTTTGGTAATCGGCGGCGGCGCCGCGGGCGTTGAGATCGCCGGGAATCTTTATCACCTCGCAAAACCTGCATCCGGCAGTCTCGATATTACGCTTTTGAGCCAGAGCGACATCCTTGCCAGGTATGCTCCGAAGATGCGAAATCTGGCACTTGCCTCCTTTGCCCGAAAAAGCATTCACGTGTATGAGCGCGTTTCCGTTACCGGGCTCTCGGATACCGAAGCGTTCCTCCCCGACGGGAGCGCTTTGCCTTTTGATTATGCCATCAACGCGGCAGGCATCCGGCCGACAAGGGTATTTCGGCACTCCAGCTTGCCGGTCGGTAACGACGGTGGCCTGCCGGTCAATGAATATCTTCAGGGCGTCAATCATCCAAGGATATTCGGTGGAGGCGATTGCATCAGCTTCACCCCAAAACCGCTGGACCGCGTGGGTGTGTATGCAGTCCGCCAGGGTCCGGTTCTTTATAAGAACATTATCGCGGCTTTGTCTTGCGGGAAGCTGCGCCCGTTCCAACCCCAGACAGGCTATCTGTCCGCTCTCAACATGGGCGATGGGTCCGGTCTTCTTGTCTGGCGGTCCCTGATTTTATCCGGACGGTTTCCTTTCATTCTGAAAAACGCCATCGACAAAAATTTTATGAAAAGGTTTCAGGTCAGCGGCGAACATCATGAAGATTGCTGCACTTGAGAGATCTGTGCTAAAGCGTGTAGCGAATTGACTCTCCCTCGATCCTTCCCCGGAGGGCACGTGTTCCATCAGGCAAGGGAAGCTTCTCATCTCTCCTTTGCTTGTTGAAGGGGCAGAGAGAGGGGAAAATTGGAAAAAATATATGGCGTTACTTTGGGTTAATAATATTTCAGTCAGTTTTGGCGGACCGATGCTGCTGGATGGGGCCTCTTTGCAGATCGAGCCGGGCGAGCGCATCGGCCTCTTGGGTCGAAATGCGTCGGGCAAATCGACGCTGATGAAATTGCTGGCCGGCGTTTTTCCGCCGGATGCCGGTGAAATCGTCCGGGATAAGAATGTCCGGCTATCCGCCATGCCGCAGGATATCGAGGATCTGCCGGGAACGGTTTATGATGTCGTCGCGTCCGGCGGGCAGGTGCATCTGCATATCGCTTCCATTCTCTGGTTGGAGGAGTTTTTGCAGAATTATGATAAAACCATAATGTTCGTCACGCATGACCGGACGTTTCTGCAAAAAATCTCTATGCGCATCGTCGAAATCGACCGGGGCAAACTTTTCTCTTTTTCCTGCAACTACGCCACCTGTCCTGAAAGGCGTCAGGCTATGCAGGAAGCGGAAGAAAGCCAGCGGCAGGCTGGTAGTGGATGCCGAAAAAATAGGCTTTGCCTATGGCGATGTAAAAATTATCGATACATTTTCCACAAAGATTATGCGCGGTGACAAGGTTGGCATTATAGGCCCCAACGGGTCCAGCAAAACTACGCTTAAGTCCCACAAGACGCAAACGTCACCCCGGCGGACGCCGGGGTCCAGTTAAATAATTTCCGGGTTCCGGCCTCCGTAGCTTGCTGCGAGGTGGTTGATGTAGAAATGACTTTCAAAAGGATTACGAAATGAACTTGTTCGATATACGATTCCCGCGTCAGCTGGAAGCGGACGGAAGCGCGGGAAAGATTCGTGACGTCCTTGCGGCACGGAAAACCAGACTCTGGCCGGAAGGCAAATTGGAAGTGCCTGTGCTGAACATTAGTGAATCGCTGACCGGCGCGATTAGAAAAGCCCGGATGCAAAGACGCGTCCGTTTTGGTTTTGATGAAATATTTGAAAAACTTACCTCAGAAAAGAAAGGCATTGATCACCTGCATGAGCAAATGAAATCACAGCAAAATGAACGCATCTCGCGTCTGCTTTTATTCTCCAATGACGGGGCGGAGCGTCTCTATCGCCATATCGAGCAGGCTTTGACTGTACACCACCTCCGCATTCTGGGCTGCCAACTGGATACTGACGGCAAAACACTGGGGCAACTGATTACAGGCAGAAGTGCCGGCATCAAGGTTATTCTGGTGGAACACAAGGACGCGGTGTCCGATGTATTGCGCGCTCTTGCTGATACCGGACAATAGCTCATAATCCGTTTGGTTGTTGTGAAACAATCCAAAATTAATTGTGCTGTTTGTCCAAGGTGGATATTATCTACCCAACAGGGTATTCGCACTGAATATTTCCGGACCACTTTCATACTGATTAATTGAAAACATTTTTTACGTAAATCCAACCGGTTTCATATAATCCAATAATATCAATCAACATGCTTAATCAATATTGGTC
>JBDKUG010000121.1:0-8764 GCA_039679815.1 Smithella sp. | reverse complement strand
GCTTTACGACCGTCCCAGCCTGAAACTGGATATTGAAGGCCACGTTGACCCGGCAAAGGATAAAGAAGGCCTGAAGCAAGCTGAACTTGACCGTCTGATGAAAACCCGGAAGCTCAAAGAAATGGCCAGCAAGGATCAATCGTCCGCACCGCTCAAGGATATTACGATTGCTCCGTCTGAATATGATAAATACCTTACACTGGCTTACAAAGCGGCCAAGTTTTCCAGGCCGCGGACGGCCATGGTCATCCTCAAAACATTGCCACGGGCCGAAAGGGAAAAGCTGTTTCATGACACCATCCCTGTCACGGACAACGACTTGACTGAGCTCGCAGCCAATCGCGCACAGGCCGTCCGCGAACAGCTTCTGCAGGATGGTAAAGTCGAACCGGCACGAATATTTATCGTCAAAGCTCCGTCACTTGCACCAGAGAAAAAAGAGAAAACGAAAAACAGCCGGGTGGGATTTAAATTGAGATAACACGGATGGCAGAAACACGCGGGAAAGACCTGACCATAACTCCTGATAAACCATTTCAACAAAAACAGTGAAATCCTGAGGAACAATTTATGAACGGTTTAACCCGTTGGGGCAGACTCAATAAAAACAACGCAGGCATGATCCTGCTGTTTCTGAGCCTTTTTATTACCTCCTGCTCGGCAATCTGGCCGTCAACATGCCCCTACCCGTTTTCGCAGGCCGGGTGTTTACCCAGTTTCCCCGATCAGAACGGCTGGTATGGGGCCGATGGAGCCTACTCCATCAGTCTGGATGAAAAGCGAACCCTCTGGCTGTTCGG
Organism: Smithella sp.; assembly: GCA_039679815.1. Classification (GTDB taxonomy): domain Bacteria; phylum Desulfobacterota; class Syntrophia; order Syntrophales; family Smithellaceae; genus UBA8904. The sequence goes on along the minus strand of JBDKUG010000121.1, from coordinate 7,964 downwards.
GGACACGTTTGTCTCGGAAGAACAAAAAAGAAAAGACCGGGTCGGCATGGATGTTCTCCTGGGGACTACGGTCGCCATTTCCACCTGCTCTGAAAACACCGGGTTCAATATCAAATACTACCTGAAAAAGAAGAACGGCAAATTTGTATCATCGTTTGGCGATAACGAATTTCTCTGGCCACAAGACCCGTTTATCGCGCAGGGCGTTTTGTATATTCCCCTCCTGATCATTGTCGGCCTACCCGAAAATCCACCGCCGTACAATTTCAAAGTCGGCGGTCACAAGATAGCCCGGATCAGAGACTTCCAGAATGACAATCCCAATTTATGGCCGGTTGACTACCTGGACTGGACCCGCGCTTTGGCAAACGGTATTGAAGCGCTGGCGACAACGTCTGTCGTTTATGATCAATACGTATACTTCTATCCCCTCTATCGGCATGCCGCAGGCAACGTCAATATCTCCGGCAACATTCTGGCGCGGATTCCCATTCGTCAACTGGACAACCCTGCCGGCCATTTTGAATATCTGACGAAGGGAGATGTCTGGCAAAAAAACCTGCAACCCGAAGACGTGAAAATCATTTTTTCCGCCGGCGTTTCCGAACTCAGTGTTCGCTACCACCCGGAGGACCGGGAGTGGATGGCCGTTTACCTGTCGCCTGAAAACAAGGGGCGTCAACTTTTATATTCAACGGCCCCGAACCTGGAAGGTCCATGGAGCGCACCCGCGTCTCTTATTGAATCCATTGCCGAAGTGGACCAGGCAAGCCCCCTTTATAATCAAAATACTTTTTGTTACGCGGGCAAGGAACACCGTCAATTCGCCCGAAGCAGGAACATTGTCGTCACTTATGTCTGCAATTCAATCGAGGACATCGACAATCAGGAAAGCTTTATCCGCAAAAACACCTTTCTCTACCGGCCGTCGGTTGTCACGATCCGGCGCTGATCGCATGGTCATCCCTGTTCATTATTTTCGGGGCCCAGCAGTTCCTGTATTTTTTTCAAAATATCCAGAGGCAGAACCGGTTTTTGCAGAAAATGGATGTTCATGTCCTGCATCTTATCGAAGTCGAGCATATTTTCCGAATATCCGCTCATGAAAATCACCTTCACGTCCGGCTTCATCGTTCTGATTTCACGGCAGGCTTCTCTGCCGTTTTTCTTCGGCATGATGCCGTCAAGCATCACCAGCACCACCTTTTCCTTATTTTCCCTGAACAGGCTGACGGCTTCCACGCCATCGGCGGCGCCGATTACCTGATAACCGCGTTCGGTCAATATAGTCGTGATCAGATCACGGATTCCCGAATCATCTTCAGCAACCAGAATGGTTCTTGCCCCTCCCTGATTAATTAATTCCTCCGTTTTATTTCCATCCACTGATTCAACAGCTTGAACAATCGGCAATAATAACCGCACACGGGTGCCTTTGCCGGGTTCGCTTTCCACGGTGATAAAGCCATTGTGCCTGCTTATTATATCATAGACAATCGTCATCCCCAGGCCAGTCCCTTTGCCATGTTCCTTTGTTGTAAAAAAAGGTTCAAAGATCTTTTCACGGGTTTGCTGATCCATGCCCTTTCCCATATCGGCCACCGTTATTTGAGCATAAGAACCGGTCTTGCCGTATCCATTGGCCTTGATGAATTCCTGATCAATCGCCATCATGTTCGTGGCTATAATAATCAATCCTCCATCGGGCATGGCGTCACGCGCATTGGTTGCCAGATTCATGATGACCTGCTCCAGCTGAACCTTATCCACCAGAACAGACAGCTTCTGGGATGTAAATGGGTTTGTATTTCTATATTTTCCGGCATCAGCCGAAGCAGAAGTTTTTGAAAATCGGAAATCAAATCATTAATGTTAAAACAGGACAGATTCGTTGTCTGTCTCCGGCTGAAAGCCAGCAGGCTTTTGGTAATGGTCGCGGCCTTTTCCGAATAGTCCAGAATATGCCTGATATGTCCCCTGTTGGTATCATCCTTCTGCATATTCAGATAAATCAACTGGGCGTAACCGATGATAGCGGTCAGAATATTGTTGAAATCATGCGCCACACCTCCCGCCAGCTGGCCGATGCCTTCGAGCTTTTGCGACTGGATCAGTTGTGCCTCAAGTCGCCTCTTCTCCGACGTGTCTTCCATAATCATCATCAAGCTGTTGACACGACCCTCCGGGTTTTTCAGCGGCAACATGGTCAGGTACGCCCAAAACCATTCACCATTTTGCTTCATAATGCGCATTTCGCCACGCCAGATGTTATCCGATCCAACGCTGTACCACACCCTCTGAAAATCGTCGGGCTCGGTTCCCTCTGGTTGAAGACTCTTTACATTCAATCCCGCCGTATCCTGACGGGCATATCCGCTCATCCTTAAAAACTCCGGGTTGACATATTCAACGTTTCCGTTGACATCCATTAAGACAAATGCCACCGGACTTTCTTCTATGGACCGGCTGAGTCTGAACAATTTTTCTTCAGCCAGCCTGTGCTCCTCAATTTCCTGGCCCAGACGCCGGTTAACCTCCTCCAGATCAGACACTTTTTTCTCCAGTTTATGAAACAGAATCTCGTTATACTGTCTGAAAAATTCCATCTCCGATCCCAGCGGCTGATATTGTGCGGATTGAACAACATGGTCCTTCGCAATGATTTCTTTGATTGTTTTAACAAAAACATGCGGTTCCTGCGGCTTGATCATGAACAAATCAGCCCCGAGTTTTTTTGCAAAAGCCTCATCTTTGGGATCGGTATAAGTCGCCGTATAAAAAATAAAGGGGATATGCTTGAGGCGATCATCGGATTTCCAGATTTTGCATAACGTGTATCCATCCATGACAGGCATGAGAATGTCGCTGATAATCAAATCCGGCGGATCTACGTATGCCTTATCCAGAGCCGCCTGACCGTTTTGAGCGGAAACCACGCTCATTTGATGGCCTTCAAGCAGTTTTTCCAGAATATAACGATTTTCGGCAACATCATCGACAATCAGTATTTTTTTCATGCTTCAATCGCCCCGATTATTTTTTAATCAAATGCAGCTCGACTTCCGACATGAATGTGTCAGGATTAATGGGTTTCTCGATGTAGCCATTGCACCCTGCCGCTATGGCTTTATCGCGGTCCCCGACCATGGCATGGGAGGTCACGGCAATGATGGGAATACTCGAAAGCTGAGGATTAGAACGCAGGTTTTGGGCAACAGCATAACCGTCCATGACCGGAAGCTGTATGTCCAGCAGGATCAAGTCCGGTTTTAACTGATCCGCCATATCAATACCCGTCCGGCCGTCCATGGCGGCATGAACCTGATAGCCGTTCTTTTCCAGTATGAACCTGACCAGGTAGAGGTTTTGTTCATTATCTTCGATAACAAGAATATTCTCCTTCATACGACTTCCCTTTCTTTGGGCAAAATTAAGATAAAGGTACTGCCTTTCCCCCATTCACTTTCAACCTGGATTTCTCCACCAAGCAGATGCGCCAGCTTCTTGCAGATGGAAAGGCCCAGTCCCGTGCCGTCATATTTTCTGGTAATTCCGGACTCGATCTGCTGAAAGGCATTAAACAGAATGCCCATATCTTCCTGCTTAATGCCGATGCCCGAATCCCTCAAGTCTATGACAATATCACTCCCTCTGACTTCAGCCCGCAGACGAACATACCCCTGTTCCGTAAACTTGATGGCATTGCTGATCAAATTCAGCAAAATCTGCTCAACCCGGCGGCGGTCGCTCGTGACCAAACCGATTTCAGGAGCGATCACCGAGGAAAACTCAATCCCCTTTTTATCGGCCAGTGGCTGTGAGCTTTTCATGACTTTTTCGATGGATTCCCTCAAATCAAAGGGCTCATTGACCACGTTGAGCTGCCCGGCCTCTATCTTTGAAATATCCAGAACATCATTGATGAGATCCAGCAAATGCTTTGCACTGTTGTATACCATGCCAAGCTGCTTCTCCTGCTCCTCGTTCAACGGCCCCCCGAGTCTTTGCAATAAAATGCCGGTAAAACCAATGATGGAATTGAGCGGCGTGCGTAGTTCGTGAGACATGGTGGCGAGAAAGGCCGATTTCAAACGGTCGGCGGATTCGGCGCGAACCTTGGCGCGGTCCAGTTCCATCATGGTTTCACGAAGCTCCTTTTCGGCTTCAACCAGCTTCGTGATATCAGTGCCAATGGACAATATTTCCACCAACTGACCGTTTTCATTCATTAAGGGCTTATTCGTCCAGGCAACCCAAACTCTCTGGCCATTTTTTTTGATATTTTCATTTACGTGTCCTTCATAGGCTTTCGGATCTTTAGCAACATTATAAACCAAGGACGTCAGGTCACGACCGGAGGTTTCCACTTCAGGCACGATGGTGCCAATAATATTTTGTCCGATAATTTCTTCCAGGCTGAATCCGAAAAATTGCAGAGCAAATTTATTGATAAATGTAATTTCCCCCTCGGCTGTCCATCTCAGAATGACGCTGTTGGCGCTTTCCACCAAGTCGCGGTACATGGTCTCGCTGATGAAAAGCGCTTTTTGGGTTTTGGCGCGTTCTTCAATTTCCGACAGGAGTTTCTGATTGGCCTGTTCGAGTTTTTCGGTCCGTTCAATGATCCGTTTTTCCATTTCCTGATTAATTTTCCGCAGCTCGCGGGTTCTCGCATTCACCTGGCGCTTCAACACAAAGCTTGCCGCCAAGCTCGTAAGCAGGGCAACGCCCGCAATCAGGGCCAGAATCTGCAGCCATACTGGTACCTTGAAACGAACCTTTTCGGACGTCCATTTCCTCAGAGTATTATAATAGGACGAATGCGTGTCTTTTTTCAGAACGGACAAATGGCTGTCAATGGCTTCCAGCAGCTTTTTGGGATCGTTTTTGGATGCCGCAAAAAAGAGGGCGGAGGGTTCAAAAACAACGGCCGTGTCCACAAGGCCATATTGCCTGGCATGCATGGCACCGTAAAACTGATTCGTTACAGCCGCATCCACATCACCCCGGGCGGCCATTTCGAACATCGTTTTGTAGTCCGCAACGGGAACGAGCTTGATGTGCAACCCAAAGCCTTCACTGAAGCGTGTAAAAGCCTCCTGCTGAACCGATTTTTCCAGAATGGCAATGCGCTTTCCATTCAGGTCCAGTATCGACCGAATCCCGCTGTCTTTGCCGGCATATGCCTGAAACCATGATGAGAGCACCTGGATTTTATGGAAAGAGAATTTCTTTTCCCGTTCAGCCGTGAAGGCCACATCCGGCATCAAATCTATTTCACCCCGGGCGAGACGATCCAGCCCCTGTGCCCACGTCCCGGGCACATATTCAAGGTCCCAGTCTTCACGTTTTGCAATATACTCGATAATATCAATAAAGATTCCCGATGGCTTGCCGGATTCGGACGTAAAGACCTTCGGCGCATTTTCGTAAACACCAACTCTGACAACCTGGCTCTCCGACCACGCAAATCCAGCCCCGAGGAACAAAATCATGAGCAGAATTAAAAATGATCGCAAAAGTTGACCGGTGAGGGTTGCCTTGTTTTGGCAGCCAACGGTTTCTTCATCTATCGCCATATGATCCATCCCTAATAATTGATTGTTACATGAAATCCGATGAGCTGTCTGGTCCATTCCCACCCGCTGTTGATATTGGATAAATCAATCCGATAATCATTCCATTCGGGTGTTATCCTGTATTCATAGCGGATCTGATTTGATATCCTGAAACCGGAAAGCGTAACCTGTGTGTTCATGTTGACACTGGGTTTTTGTTCAAGTTCCCAGTGACGATCATCCTCCTTCGAATATCCCTGTTGATAGTAAATCAGAAACGAAAGCCATGAAAGAGGCGTCTGATACTGCAGTCCGATTCCCCATTCACCATAATCATAATTTGAAATATTTTGATCGGCCTGGATAAATACGTAGGATACAGCCTGAAATTGTTCATTGAACGTATAGGAAAAATTGAGATCCGTACGCATGGATGTGTCATGATGTGCATAGAGGCGCGGCACATGAAAACATATCAGCAGCAGCAATCCCGGAACAATTCTTACGCCGCACAGAAAAGGGCTCTTTCTTTGCTCCATAGATCCCTCTCACGCAACTAATCAGCAAACTCATTTCAGGATAAAAAATTGTTTACCTGTGCACAGCTATTTTTGCGTCATTCCCGCTTTGATCTCCGGTTTACAAGAACCTTTTGTTTTTTATGCCATATTCCCTAAATAATTGCACGCACATTAAAGTATTTGCGCATAAATATCCCTGCCTGTAAGCACACGCTCCAAATAATTTGATGGTTTTTCAGCAAGGTTCGTCAGCCTGTTTTGTTGGATAAAATCTGGAGGTTCATCAACAGAAATTCTGACAAAGACAATTTCTAATTTGCAGCCAGAATTCCCCCGAGATCGTACGCGTCCTGCATTATTTTTTCATTTGATCGAATTTCGCCAGCATCCATAGCACTCCCATAGACCATTCCGACAAGAGAAGACCCTGTAAATCTGTACGCGTCCTGAAACGTTCTTAAAGCATTGATGCAGCCGGATCTGAAAGGATCTTCATCACCGTATGCCATTGCAACGGCTATTCGCTTGCCCCGAAAGGGATCATGCTGGTAAGCGGGAAGTGCAAAACAGCGATCCATGAATATCTTGGTCTGTGCGGACATGGTAAACCAGTAAACGGGGCTGGCAATGACCCAGGCATCTGCCTTGATCAGCTTTGCATAAATTTCCTGCATGTCGTCCGCGATAGAACAGCCCTTGCTTCCTTTCTTCTGGCAGCTCATGCAGGCCTTGCAGGGGGCAATGTTCTTACCGTGCAGATAAATCGTTTCAACTTCTGCTTTTTCTGATTTTGCCCCCTTGCTGATTTGCTCCGCTAGAATAGCGCTGTTTCCTTTTTTTCTCGGACTGCCCAGAACAACCAGAATATTTTTTGTCTTCATTTTGTCTCCTCTATGGGAATGAAATTCGCATGGGCCAGCCATCGCCATCCGTCTTTTGACTTCACAAAGACGGACAATCTCTGCGCCGGTTTTGTCAGGGTGTGTTTCCTATTAATGATCTCCTGTGCCCTTACGGTATAAGATACAACCATCAGGGACGTATCCTCTGTTACCCTGAAGTTACTCAGATAGTATTCCCCCATGCATAGACCTTTGAGGGTCGCGATCTCTTCTTCCTTATTTCTGCTGCCATCCTGATGAACGGACTGAAAAGCAGGATGAATAAATTTGTCGATATCGTCCCATTGCTGTTTACTTACTTTTTCAAACAGCTCAATGATAAGTTTTTCTCCTTCCGTCATGATTAATCTCCTCCACGTTAAAAAACACAGCTGCAAGTTTTGATAAGTATTTGAGGTAATTTCTACTCCTTTTGTTATCATACACAACTCTTTTATCGGGAACCACCAAATTTCATATATCGTTCAATCCGATTGAACATTTGATTAAAGAAAAGACAGAAAAAAGCTTGTTGAAATAATCTCGCAGATAACCATCATCGACAATTCATAATTTAAATCGACATGTTGCAAAATTTCTTCACCAGCTGTGTAATTTTGGCACGCAAATTTCATTAGTATAAAGGCAAAAGAAACAAACACTACCCTCAAGGAGGTAACAGATCATGAAAAAGACATTAGGAACCATCGCAGCGGCGGCAGCAGTAGTTCTCTTGACGGCAACCTTTGGATTCGCGGAATACGCGGCAGCGGGAGCAACCAATTTCCCGTATTTCCAGCTGGGGTGCCTGATTGTGGGCGGACTCATCATGGTCAGCCTGAAACGGAAGTATGACAAGATGTACACGGCAGAAGTCGTTGGCGCCTTCGCTCTTTACACAATACTGATGGCGCTGTTCACCAACCCGGTGATTGATGCAGTGAAGAACATTGTGACCTGATTGCAGGCAGATCAGGAAGAAGCAGACAGAAGTTAAAGAAGTA
>JBDKUG010000261.1:0-3642 GCA_039679815.1 Smithella sp. | reverse complement strand
GAGAAATATCCCGAATTCAAAAAACTGGGCGTCGAAGTTCTTTCCATGAGCGTGGACAGCGTCTTTGTCCATAAAATGTGGGATGACCATGAACTGTCCAAAATGGTGAAAGGCGGCATCCCTTTCCCGATGCTTTCCGACGGAGGCGGCAAGGTGGGCAGCAGCTTCGGCGTCTATCTGGAAGATGCGGGCGTGGAAGCCCGCGGCCGCTTTATCATCGATCCCGACGGCATCATTCAGGGCTTTGAAGTGCTCACCCCGCCGGTAGGGCGAAACGTCAACGAAAGCATCCGGCAGATTCAGGCCTTCCAGCATGTGCGCAAAACCAAGGGCGCTGAGGCCACGCCATCCGGATGGAAACCCGGCAAAGCCACACTCAAACCCGGTCCCGATCTGGTGGGCAAGGTCTGGGAAGTATGGAAGACAAAAATGGCGTTTGATGATTAACCAGCGCTGCAAGCAAACTGCGGGTAAAGCCGACACATCACCCGCAGTTTGCATCCAAAAACTTCTACACAAGGCCGATCAGAATTTTCAGAAATTAATCCGAAACGACGAGAATGAAACCCACATTAGAGAATAAAGGTCGTCCCGGATGAAACGCGGTTATGTCCTTCCCACTATTCTGGCTGATGAATTTTGTTTTCGTCAGTCATGTTCTTAAAATTATTTGATTACATTGGCTGATTAGAATGGTTAATTAATGTCATTCTTAAATTTCCCTTGACACATATGTCAAATACGACATATGAGCAGCAATGCATATGTTATGAATAATATATGCTTCACAAAACATAGATGAGGTGCCCATTATGAAAAACTACAAAATTGCTGTCGTTACCGTTCTGATTTTATTGTTGGGTTCTTTTTCCGTGCAGGCCCAGGAAAAGATTTCCGCCGCCGTCGCGGCAAACTACATTGCGGCCTTTAAAGAACTGGCGACTGATTTTGAGGCAAAAACAAAGATTAAAGTCGAAGGCACTTTTTCTTCAACCGGAAACCTCTACAGCCAGATCACCAACGGCGCGCCATATGATTTATTGTTATCCGCCGATGAGAAACGCCCGGAGGTCTTGTACAAAGATGGGCTTGCGGATCAGCCGTTTGTTTATGCCAGAGGGCAGGTGATTTTGTGGTCAGCCAATAAGGAGTTCTGCACGGCAAAAACCTGGCAGGACGCTTTGAAGAACGAACAAATAAAAAAAATCGCCATCGCCAATCCTGTAACCGCGCCATATGGAACTTCAGCCCAGGCGGCGCTGCAAAAAGCCGGATTGTGGGATGGTCTTCAAAAAAAGCTGGTTTTTGGCGAAACCATTGCTCAGGCGTTTCAGTATGCGTCGTCATCAGCGGTTGACGCCGGATTTTGCGCGCTGTCAGCCACGGTAAGCGTGGAAGGAAGGAAAGGCTGTTTCTATGTGATTACGGACGCCCCGGATATTATTCAATCCGCCTGCCTTTTGAAAAGGACAAAAAACCGTGCGGCGGCAGAGCAATTCGCGGCATTTTTAAGTTCGGCGGACGCGCAAAAGATTAAGGCCAAGTTCGGTTACCGGTAAACTGTCGCGTAAAGGAAATATCATTTATGAAACGATCAAGGATTAAATTGCGCATTCTGAATCTTCTTGTTTTGGCGATTGGCTCGGCGGCATTTATCCTCATGTCCAATCCGGCTCAGGCGCAACAAAAAATATCCGCGGCGGTTGTCGGCGGATTTATTCAGACGTTTCATGAGATTGCCGCCGCCTACGAAGAAAAGACCGGTGCTAAAATGGAGGTCACTTTTTCTTCGGCGGGCAGACTCTACAGCCAGATCACCAACGGCGCGCCCTACGACATTTACCTTTCCGCCGACAGGGAGAGGCCCGATCTGCTTCATTCAAAGGGGATCAGTGAAAAGCCGTTTATTTACGCGATAGGAGAGGTTGTGCTCTGGTCGTCGAATCAAGATTTCTGTATTCATGGCGACTGGCGCGCCGCGCTCGCACAAAACGGCGTCAGAAAAATTGCCATTGTCAATCCCGCAACCGGTGTGCATGGGGAAAAGGCCAAAAAAGCGCTTCAGGATGCGGGCCTCTGGGACGGCCTCGTGTCGAAACTTGTTTATGCGCAGGACATGGCTCAGGCGTTTCAGTATGCTTCGGAAGGCGCCGTAGATGCCGCTTTCTGCCCGCTTGCCCTTGCCTATACCGATAAAGGCAAAAAAGGATGTTATTATGAGATGAGAGAGGCTCAAGCCATAGTGTATTCCGCCTGTGTCATCAAGAATGCAAAAAACCATGAACAGGCTAAGCAGTTTGCCGCGTTTCTGGTTTCGCCGGATGCGGAAAAAATTAAAAGAAAGTATGGTTATCAACCGGTCTCCGGCAAAGAGAAATTTGTGTCTCCAGGTGCACGGCGATGATTTTGGAACAGGCCAGAAAAAAACTGATGGATGCCATCGATACGCTCGATATCCTGGACAGCGAAGTTACGATCACGTGCAAGACGCTCACGCCTGAGGAGGCGATCGGCAATCCGCTTCATGACGACTATCCTATTCAATTGGGAAAGGAGCGGATCATTGAAGCCGAATTTTTGGGGAAAAAAGGACAGGCTTTTTCCGATTCCTATTTTAACTACAGTGGGACGGTTGGCGACATCCTTGGTCTAAACCTTGAAGCAAATACCAGAAGGGCGATTTTCATTTCATCTTTGAATGCGATTATGGCCCATGTTGGGAGAATTCCCCAGGCGCTTCACTGCAAGGATGATGATATGTTGCGATGCGCCGATCAATTTGTTGCCTTCGTCAAGGGTCAGTCTTTAAAAACAGACAATGTCTTGCTTGTTGGTTTACAGCCGCGTCTTTTAGAAAAGTTGACAGCGCTGGGCAATGTAAGAGTCTGTGACCTGAATCCGGAAAACATTGGAAAAGTCAAATACGGCGTGGTCATCGACGGCCCGGATCGTTTTTCCGACAACGCCGAATGGGCCGGCGTGATTTTTGCCACTGGCAGCACGGCTGCGAACGGAACCATCGACGAAATAATCAGCACGGGCCGGGACACTTATTTCTATGGTGTGACCATTATTGGCATAGCGCATCTGCTGGGGCTTAAACATTTCTGCCATGTTACACACGAGATGGGACTATTGACAACAAGCGCTTGAAGAAAGGCCGTAACCGAACTTATGATGACATACCATTACTCGGCCTAGAGGCGAGTAAAAGCCTCAGAAGTTTGGATGGGAATCAGCCTGTGCGGATTTTTCCCGTTTTGAGAATCTTTTCGCCCTCTCAGGCGTAACTCACCGTCTTAAAGAGCATCAGGCAATATATCATTTATTTGTGCATTGAATAACCAAGCATACGATCCGGTCATCGCACGGAGTAAGATGATTAGCCATATCGTTTGACGTAGCAGCTTAAAAGGCATACAATTACGCTCAAGACATGGTGTGCGTCGCACATTATTTTTTTTACAAACCCCAGACACGGAAAGTAGGTCGTTATGCTAAAGGTCAAATTCATGTTCATCGCGCTGGTACTTCTGGCGATGTGCGCCAGCGCAGGAGCGGAAATTAAAAGCACACCAACTGAAACAGACCAGGTAGCCTTCGATTTCACACTGCCCGATCAGAACGGCAAACTCTGGACAC
>JBDKUG010000130.1:0-6156 GCA_039679815.1 Smithella sp. | reverse complement strand
CCCTGATAGATGCGTTTATCCGTTTCGAGCCACGGTTCGCCATTAGCAGCCAGTGCCGTCTGGCAGCAAAAAGCCATGATCATTAAAATGATTAATGCAGGAATTGACCTAATATTTAGACTGGTTGTTGTCATCATTGTTTCCTCCTTTGTTTGAAAATATCAAAAAATAATTATTTCCTGTTGTCCATCGCTTCTTTTCAGGAAAATGATCACGGGGTTTCCTTGAACAAAGCGGATCACTTTTCACAAACAAAAATATCTAGACCATATGTTAAAAAAAGAGCAACTAGCTTGGGTATTATAATACCGCCCCCTGTATTTTCATATCATTTTCTTGTGCCAAAATAATCACCGCGGGTTGTCGTTCCGGATAATTGATTTTATTTTTGGCCTTTCTTTTTGAATTTTGATGAACCACTGAACTTCCCCGAAAGAAAAGAATGCACCATTTTTTTCAGATTCTCATGATCACAGAAGAATGCAAAATGTCCGCATGTGCCGTTCAGTTCGATGATTCTGGCATGAATGAGACAGGCAAAAGTTCTTGCCTCTTTCATGCTTGTTACCTGGTCCTGTTCGGAGGTAATGATGAGGCTTGTTGCCCGGACTACGTCGGCCGCCTTTACCCGAGAGCCGCCGAAGTATTTCAGAATGTCATGCTTCATAATCGCCCTGACCTGCGAGGCCCAGTTGTCTGCATCATAAACGGAAAATTTTTCACGTTCACCGGCCAGAAACTCTGCAAAGCCGGAGGAGCTTGTATGTTCCGTCCGGTAATCGCGTGTCCAGACCTGCATGACATGCAAAGGGGTCAATGCCTTCATGGCTTCCCGGCTTCCTCTATATTCCGCAATGTTCTCCAGGATGGCTAACTGGGCCGACCAGAAAAGCATTTCATGGGAAGTCGTCCATGGACCTCCGAGGATTGGAATGCATCGATTCATAAAGTCCGGATAGGAAACCATCCACTCAAACGCCTGCATGCTCCCCATCGAAATTCCTGCCACCGCATGCACATGTTGGATATTCATCTTTTCGGTCAGCAGAAGATGCTGGGCGCGGACCATATCATGGATGCTGAATTGCGGAAAGTCTTTACCCGGTTGGTTCTGGCTGTTGGACGGCGATGACGACACCCCATTCCCGAAGGCATCCACTGCAATGATAAAATATTTTGAGCTGTCAAAGAGCTTGCCCGGCCCGATGAATCCCAAATCAAAGAGTTCTTTCGAGGTCCCGGCAAGCCAGGTCGGAACCAATACAATATTGGACTTTTCCGCATTAAGGGTTCCGGCTGTAAGGTAGCCCAGACGGCAATCGCGAATGATGCTCCCGTTGTCCAGTTGGAAATCACCCATGGTCGCGTATTGAATCGAGTTGTTCGCCCAGGCGGTCCCGCCTGATGAAGAAACGATCACGAAAAAAGCAAAAACAAAAAAGCGGATTTCTTTGAAATGATGTGGCATTTTTGGTTGACCCCTATTTTTTTTCAAGATGATTTTCCCCACAATCCGGCTTTTCCTGAATAGGATCAGGGGTTGGCTTTTCCCCGGAATACGCAATATGGGCGCTTTATCTTCTGCGATCATTGGTCTGTAGAAGTAATAGCCCTGAATTTCGCAGCATAAGTTCTCTTTAAGGAATAATCGGTCCAAAAATCATCGATGGAGAGAGACAACCTAGTGCCTTCAACCTGTTCATCGTACTAATCACATAATCAGTATCCTGTAAACCCAGACTTTCTGTTACTTCTAATTCCAGGTAGCATGGGTTCAATTTCGTTTCCTTCAACACCCTGTCAACAATATCGACGATATTTAGATTATAGAACTGTTTCACTGAAAGGTTTACGGCAACCCGCGCCGGCTTGAGTCCCTGATTCTGCCATTCCTCATTCTGGCGGCATGCTGTCATCAGTACCCACTAGCCGATGGAATGAATAAGACTTGTTTTTTCTGCAATGGGAATAAACTTCATTGGCGGTATGATTCCCTTGCGGGGACTTTGTATTGCCTCAAATGAAATATATCCGATAACATTATCGATGCCGGTCATTTTAACGATGATTAAAGACTTGATCTGTTTGTTTTTCAGAGATTGCTTGTCCGATTTGCCGGTTGACAGGCGGGTACTTTTAAAGGTAGAATATTAAATATTTATCACTTTAACAAAGGAGTATCCCCTTGAAAAAGTTACTGATTGCTTTAGCCATAATTGTTTTATTGTTTCCGGGATGTGCATCGTCGCAAAAGTTGTCCAGCGAAGAGCAGTTCAAAAAAAGCTTCCCCAAAAATACTTATGAAACATTTTCAGAAACGTCCCTCAAAGGTATTTATGAAGTCTATAACGGGAAACAGGTTTATTATTATCTTTCCCAGGATGATGCTCTTCTGCTGGGGAGCATTGTTACAAAAGACGGGAAAAATCTGACGCAGGAAAGCAACACAAAAAAAATGGCCGCTAAACTGGCCGCACTGCCCCTGGATAAAGCTCTAAAAATCGGAAACGGGAAAACGGCGGTTGTGGAATTCATTGATCCGAATTGCCATTATTGTAAATTGTCCTTCGATTTTTTCAATAAGCGGAAAAAAGAAGTTACGCTGTATGTTTTTTTCTTTCCTTTGTCCGAGGATTCGCAAAAGAAAATCCGCCATATTTTATGTTCAAAAAACATGGAGCAGACCTTTAACGACGTTTTAGGGGGCAAACTGGATGGAAACGCCCGGCTCAATTTATGCAGCGACAAAAAAGCTGAAGACATGCTGAAAGCGCACCTCAATGCCGCATCAAAAACAGGCGTCAGGGGGACACCGCTGCTGTATATCAAAGGTCAGGTCGTACCCGGCTTTGATCAGCCGGTTATTGAAAAACTGTTAACCGAATAAAACCGGAAGAAAGAGCCGCTGTTCTGCAGTATCTTAAAACATTGAACAAATAAATGAGCTTTAACGGACCTTTGCACCCGTTTTAGGTTCCCGGTCAAAACCGATCAGCGTCAGTCCGGAAGCAGAATCCGTCGCCAGCAGCATGCCGTGCGATTCGACACCCATCAGTTTGGCCGGCTTTAAATTAGCCACAACAATAATGGATTTGCCAACCAGATCTTCCGGCTTGTAATCCTTCCCGATTCCCGCAACAATCGTCCGCTCTTCTCCGATATCTATACGAAGCTTGACCAGTTTGCTGGATTTGGGAACGGCTTCTGCCGCCAGAATTTTTGCCACACGAAGATCCGCTTTGGTGAATTCATCATATTCAATTTCCGGCTTCAGGTCGATGGCCGGTTTTTTTGATGGAGGGGGCACTTCTTTTTCAGCGCTCACGCGCGGAAAGAGCGACTCGCCGCGAACTAAGACGCTGCCAGCAGGCAGGGGGTCGTTTTTACGAATCACGTCCAGATTGAGCTTTTTCGACGGATCCAGACCGATTTGACGCAGGATTTTTTCTGACGCCTGCGGCATGAACGGGGATATTAAAATGGCGATGGCGCGCAGTGCTTCCAGCAGCCGGTACATGATCGCTACAAGCTTCTCCTGATTGGCCGGATCCTTGGCCAGCGACCAGGGTTCGTTTTCTACAATGTATTTATTGGCGGCACTAATCAGTTCCCAGATGGCCATCAAGGCTTTATGCAGAGACATATCAGTAAAAGATGCCTCCACGTCCGCCACCACTTTCAGCGCTGCCACCTGCAGGCTTTTTTCCAGATCAGGCGCGGGCGGCGCGGGAATCTTCCCGTCGCAATATTTGATGGCCATGGTCACTGCCCGGCTCACCAGATTGCCGAGGTCATTGGCCAGATCGGAATTGAGACGCGCGACAAAGGCTTCCTCGGAGAAATTGGAATCCAGACCGAACACCATGTCGCGCAGCAAAAAGTAGCGAAAAGCATCCAGGCCGTACTTATCCTTCAAGTCCAGCGGCCGGACAACATTGCCGAGGCTTTTGGACATCTTGCTTTGATCCGAATTCCAGTAACCGTGGACATTCAGGTGCTGATAAGGCTCTATGCCCGCGGCTTTCAGCATGGTCGGCCAGTAAATGCCGTGCGGTTTTAAAATATCCTTGGCGATCAGATGCTGGGCATAAGGCCAGAATGCCTTAAAATTTTCGCCGTCCGGATAACCGAGCGCGGTCACGTAGTTGATCAGCGCATCAAACCAGACATAGGTGACGTATTTTTCATCAAAAGGAAGCGTAATCCCCCACGTAAGGCGTGTCTTGGGGCGGGAAATGCAGAGGTCTTCCAGCGGATCGCGCAGAAATGCCAAGACTTCGTTGCGATACCTTTCCGGCCGGATAAAATCCGGATGATCCTGGATATGCCGGATCAGCCATTCCTGATGCCTGCTCATGCGGAAGAAATAATTGCTTTCCTTGCGGTGCTCCGGCGCCGTTTGATGGTCGGGACACTTGCTGTCTACCAGTTCCTTTTCCATGTAGAAGCGTTCGCAGCCGACGCAGTAAAAACCTTCATAAGAGCCAAAATAAATATCGCCTGCGTCATAGACTTTCTGTAAAATGGAACGAACCGTATCCATGTGATTTGCGTCGGTTGTACGGATAAAATAGTCGTTGGTAATGGCCAGTTCAGGCCATAGATTACGGAACTGCGAGCTGATCCCGTCTGCATACTGCTTGGGGCTGATCCCTGCCTTTTGTGCGGCCTCGGCAATTTTGTCGCCGTGTTCATCCGTACCGGTAACAAAAAATGTCTCGCGCCCCGTCATGCGGGCGTGCCGGGCCAGAACATCGGCGACGATGGTTGTGTAGGCGTGACCGATGTGCGGCGATGCGTTGACATAATAAATCGGCGTGGTGATATAAAATGGCTTGGACATAGTGGTTCCCGACTCCTCATGAATCCACGGTTTTTTGACTTATTTTCCGCGAGTTTGCTGTTTGATGCTTTTCCTGCGGCTGCTCCCCTGCATCCTGCGTGGTTGGGGTTTTCGCTCCCCGGGGACATTTTTTTGTTCCGGCGTATCCTTCATGCTCAAAAGAAAGACAGCACATCAGCCTTCCGCATAAACCGGAGATTTTTTCAGGATTGAGCGACATGCTCTGCTCTTTGGCCATCTTTACGGTAACCCTGTCAAGATTCTGCAGAATTCCCGCGCAGCAGACCGTTCGGCCGCAAACCGCGAGGCCTTTGACGATTCTCGCTTCCTGCCGTGCGCCGATTTGCTTGAGTTCGATCCTGGTTTTGAATCTGGCAACCAGGTCTTTCACCAGTTCACGGAAATCCACCCGGGAATCCGCGGTGAAGTAAAAGATCATTTTGCTTCTGTCGAAAAGGCACTCTACTGTAATCAATTTCATGTTCAGGCCTTTTTCGGCAATCTTTCCCATGCAGTATTTCCGGGCTTCTTCCTCGAGCATTTCAAGCTCTTCTCTGACCCGCAAATCATCCACGGTAACCTTGCGGACAACACTTTTCAGATTGGGAGGCACCTGTGAAGGCTCGCATCGATGAACATCTGTTACGACCGTTCCCATGGCAATGCCGTTATCCGTATTGACCAGTACCTGATCGCCCTTGTACAGAATCAGATCAACTGCGTTGAAATTGTAGATTCTGCCTTCTTTTTTAAATTTTATGCCGATGATATTGGTCAACACTTTGAAATCCTGATTTTTATTTTCACAGGTGAAGCTTAAATGCCATTGCCTCTAATGTCAACGATTTGTTAACATTCAGTTCTATCATTTCCCCTGATTTCTCAACGATAGATAAATTTTCCAGAATCTGTTCGCCCCGCAGGCGGTTGGCAAGAGAGGATACAACAGCAAGATCATCGGCGTTAATGATCATGTCGGCGCTGACGGTTTCCTTATAAACCAGTGCATCACGGAAATACGAACCGAGAATCTTGAGCCCGTGTCTGACTTCCTTTTTATCCTGCCCCAGAAAAGACGCCAGAGAAAGCGGGATCATCGGATCACCGCCGCCCGCGGCGGACAGAAGTCGGCCCAGTTCGGACCGAAACGCCATCACATCTTCGGTGTTTGACTCGAGCGCCTGTCCGATCGAACCGGCGGAAAGAAGATAAAGCACTGCAGATCTGGATGGATCAATATGCATATTTTCGGTCAAAAAACGCGCAACCGTTTCATCGGCAAGCGGACTGACGCGAACATGCTGGCATCGCGA
>JBDKUG010000142.1:0-13602 GCA_039679815.1 Smithella sp. | reverse complement strand
TAATTCTCGTCATAATTACCTCCTTGTGTTGAAAAGAGCATAATCGCTCTTTTGCACAGTTTGGGTTATAGCTACCTTGGCCTACCCTTATCTCCTCTATGGAAACACTCTTTAAAGAGTGGAATATGATTGTTTATACCTATTACCTCAATATCATTGTGATTTATTATTAGAATATCTCGGAAGATACAGAAAATTGATAAGAATCAGTTCATAGCGGGGAGGAACATACATAAAATGCGATGGTGTGTCAATTATTATTTGAGGCGGCAGCGTGAATTAAGGCACTAAGCATTATTTATATTAGAGAATTCTTTTTACAGTTGCCCTGTGTGAACAAAAAAGGTTTAAAAGTCGATCATTGGAGCAGCACAAGCATGGTCAGACGGCTAATTGCACCTATGAGAAAAACATGAATGCAACTTCTTATTGTGGTAAATTCTTTCTAAGCAGAAATGAAAAGCCGAGGGGAACAAAAGCGTTGCTTTGGATGTCTAAAACCATAGAGCATAAAGAAGCGCCGGATGTTGATGAAGATATGAAGCATGTCCGGGCCTGCCAGAAGGGTGATGCAGAAGCATTTGCATTTCTGGTGGAAAGGCATTCCAAAAAAATGTTGAACATGGCTTACCGTCTGCTGGGGGATTACGATGAGGCCTGTGATGTAACACAGGAGGCTTTCCTGGCGGCTTTTCGTTCCATTGCCGGTTTTAAGGGGGGGTCGAAGTTTTCGACATGGCTGTGCAGGATTGTCATCAATTATGCCAGGAACCGTTTAAAGCAGCGACAGAGGCTGTCACGGCAAGAAAGCATATCTCTTGATGAAGCGGCCGGTGGGCAGGGAGGGTGCGCGGCCTGTCTTACGGCATCAGATGAAAGTGATCCGGGGGAAATACTGGAGCGCCGCGAGCTTGAATCCCGGGTGCAAAAATGTATATCGGGACTTGACGAAGATTACCGGGAAGTGCTCGTCATGCGGGATATCCAGGGCTTCTCGTATGAAGAGATCCGGCAGACGCTGCGGATACCCGATGGAACCGTAAAATCACGGCTGTCGCGTGCGCGTCTGGCCATGAAAGATTGTCTGAAAAAAATCATTGGTGATTTATGAGCAAGTGCCATGACATACAAAAGCTCCTGCCCCTTTACGAGGAGGGTGTTCTTTCTGATGCTGAAAAGCAAGTGATTGAGGATCACCTTGCACAATGCACGGATTGCCGCAGGGAAATGGCTTTTCTACAAAAAGCCGACCAGCTTGTGAAGAATCTCTCTTCCGTGGAAGAACCCCTCTGGTTTCAACAGAAAATCATGGCGCGGGTACGTGAAGAAGCCGCTAAAAAGAGCTTCTGGCAGAAGTGGTTCTCCCCTTTCAGGTTCAGAATTCCCGTTCAGATAGCGGCGACAATTGTTATTGCGGTGCTGGCGGTCTATATTTACCGTTCAGGTGACGATCAGGTGCAGAGGATTTTGCCTGGCGCCCCGCCGCCTGCCATGGAAGATCAAGTACAACAGGCTCCGGAGCCTACACCTGCACCTCAACCGAAGCCGCAGGTCAGTGAAGAAGTTTCATCCACCGTTGGGCAGAAAAAGGCAGCTGTTGTGGAAAGGCGCACGAAAGACAAAGATGCGGTGATTCCTTTAGGCGCCGGCCGACTGCGAGAAAAAGAAATACCGGAAATCAAATCCAGGGACATTCAGGTGAAAGATGAACCCGTTTCAAAAGGATCAGATGGTACTGAAGCATCTGTATCTCCGGCGCCTCAGGCTGAAGTGAATGAATTTAAATCTGTTCCGGAGAGCGTGGCTGATTTGGAAAAATCACCTGCGGAGAGAGCATCACCGGCCATTGAGAGAAAGAAAGCTGCTTATAAAATGGCAGCCCCTTCTGCAGTTGGTTCCATGGCTCCGTCGGCGGCAGCTCAGCCGCAGGCCAGGGTTTTTGTACGGGTTGACGATCTGGGTGTGGCCACGGTGGAAGTGGAGAGGATTCTTACCCGGCATGGTGCAGCTAAAGTGACAAAAAAAATGACACAGGGCCGGACCATCATACGGGCCGAAATTTTCGCCAGGGACTGGAAAGAAATTCTGTCTGGATTAAAAAGGATCGGGACGGTGGAAGAAAGTAGTATGTCCGGCGATGCCGGTGAACTCCTCATTCATGTAGCGATAGAAATATCCGTTCACTAGCCGATGGCTTGTTAAATTGTTCTTTCCGGCCGTTTGAACGTTTAAGATTTCCAGTTTTACCGCGAGTGCCTAATGCCCGGTCACTGATCCGTTTTACCGGTTTTACGAAAGCGCCGGACAAAGAGGGCAAAGCGCCGTGACAGGGGAAGTGATTCGTTGATTTTTCCCAGCGACTGACGGGCCGCCTCTTCTCCGACCCTGATGAGATGATCCGACCGGCTGAAATCGGCCCAATGAAGATCTCCCACAGAGGGCCGGATAACGACATCCGCATTTTCAAGTTCAGCTGCTTCCAGCGTGTTGGCTGTTATTTCACCCGCCCGGTATAGAACATCTTTTGCCGTTTCAATGCCGGTGTCCTTCGGCAGATCGCGATCCACCATGACGGCAATGACAACATCCGCACCGGCCTGTCGCGCCGCGTTGACCGGTACAAGACTGGTCACGCCTCCGTCGGCCAGAAGCCACTCCCCCATACGGGTGGGTTCAACGGCTCCCGGGACGGAACTGCTGGCCAGTACCGCATCACGCAGCGAACCTTCTGTTAAAACAACCTGCTTGCCGGTAATCAGATCAGTGGTTACAGCCATGAAGGGGATGCGTGTGTCCCGGATATCAATATCAGGAAGAAGATAGTTGACGATCGACTGTAAATCTTCAGAAGGAAGAATGCAAGAACTGAACAAGGCCCGAATCAGGTAATACCGGCCTCTTAAGAAATTTTGCGTTTTTTGAAAAAAATTTTTCCGCCCCGGTGAGAACGCCGCTCCGATGGACTTAATGGCGGAGTCCTTATATTCTGAACTCTTCAGTTATTCATCTACTTTCGCCGTAATTTCCCGGATAGTCATGCCGGACGCGTATGCGCCACCGAACAATGCGCCCGCGCTGGTTCCAGCGATCAGGTCGATCTCAATGCCCTGCTGTTCCAGAACTTGGAGTACGCCGATGTGAGCCAGTCCGCGGACGCCACCGCCACCCAGGGCCAGACCGACTTTTTTCCCCGTCCATTTCATTTCAGGTTGCTCCGTTAATAATGAATCTTTCTTATCAATACCGGTGGTGCCTGTCAATCGGAGACTGGTTGTCCATAGCCTGTCTTTTGGAATTGTCTGTCTTTTCTTTTTCGTTGACAGCGTGCTGACCTTCCCCTATAAACTGTTGGCAAAATATTGAGATAAAAAAGGGGAGCATTTCATGAAAAAATCAGTAATCTTCATTCTCTTCCTGGTGATTCTGTCTCTGGGAATCTGCGGTTGCAGCAAAGAGGATTCCTCCCAGATCAAAGTCGGCGTCATTGCCGAACTGACCGGTGATATTCCGGCTGTGGGTGCGTCCTGCAAAAACGCTGCGGAAATGGCCGTTGCCGAAATCAATGACGGTGGAGGCATTCAGCTCGGAGACAGGAAGTATAAAATAAATTTAATCATCGAGGACAATGCCGGGAAAGCTGACCAATCGGCTTCCGCCGCGCAGAAGCTGATTACTCAAAATAATGTTGTTGCGATTGTCGGCCCCAATGCCAGCCGCTATGCCCTGCCGGCCGCCGAAATCGCGGAAACAGGCAAAGTGGTGCTGATCACTCCCTGGTCCACTGCGCCGAAAGCCACGCTGGATTCCAGGACGGGCGCTTCCAAGAAATTTGTTTTCCGCTCCTGTTTCATTGATCCTTTCCAGGGAAGGGTGCTCGCAAAATTTGTCCTGGATAATCTCAAGCTGAAAAAGGCGGCTGTTCTTTACGATGTCGCTTCCGAATATAACAAGGGCATCGCCGAAATTTTCAAGGAAGTCTATGAGCAGAACGGCGGAAGGATTGTCGCCTTTGAAACCTATACCACCAACGACAAGGATTTTTCATCACAGCTCACCAAAATAAAAAAGGCTGATCCGGAAATTATCTTCCTGCCCAACTATTACAGCGAAGTGCCTCTGCAAATTCAGCAGGCCAAACGCCTGGGGATTGCCGTGCCGTTTATCGGCGCCGACGCCTGGGGGAGCGCCGAGCTGACCAAGCTATGCGGAGCGGAATGCGACGGTTATTATTTCAGCACACATTACGCCGCCGACGCGGCGACTGAAACCACCAAAAAATTCATCGCAGGCTACAAAGCAAAATACGGGACCACGCCGGATGATGTAGCCGCTTTGACCTATGATTCATTCGGTCTTTTATGGCAGGCGCTAAAAACAGCCGGCAAGAAAGACCGTCAGGCCGTGCGCGACGCGCTGGCAAAAATTCCGCAATACGAGGGCGTGACGGGGAACATGCAGTTCAAGGAAGGGTCCGGCGACCCTATCAAAAGCGCGGTCATTTTAAAAATTAAGGATGGGAAGTTTACGTGGTTTGCCAATGCCAAACCTTGACGGCTGGTTGAATCCCCCTTTCTTAAAGGGGGATCGAGGGGGATTTGTTTTATGTAAAATCCTCCCTAACCCTCCTTTAGAAAAGGAGGGAATACTGAGGGGGATTTTAAACAGTGCTGCCCTTCGACAGAAAACTTAAATCGCTTGCTCGGGATTTAAGAACCAACATGACCGATGCCGAGCAGCTTATCTGGTCGAGGATCAGGAGGAAACAGATAAGTGATATTCAGTTCTACAGGCAGAAAAATATCGGTCATTACATAGTGGATTTCTACTGTCCGAAGGGAAAACTCATTATAGAGATAGATGGTGGACAGCATTACGAAGCAGAAGGGATGAAAAAAGATCAGGAAAGGGATAGAGATCTTCAAAAACTCGGATTAACTGTACTTCGCTTTTCCGACATAGACGTACTCAAAAACATAGACGGGGTGGTTCAACGGATTTATGACCACTTAAAAATCTCCCCTATCCCCTCTTTAAGAAAAGAGGGAACAAAAAGAAGTGGCCGATGTTTTACCTCCCTCCCTTTTTTAATCATCTGATAACCTGAAGGGCACTCGAGGTGGCGCAAGGAGGGAATGAAAAAGCAAAAGATTCCATTTTTTGCATCCCCCTTTCTTAAAGGGGGATCGAGGGGGATTTGATACTTTTGCAAAATCCTCCCTAACCCTCCTTTATCCCCTGAAGGGGACAAGTGAAAGGAGGGAATCATAAGGAAGTTTTTTATTTCTATGGCCTATATTTTTCAACAAGCTCTCAATGCCCTCCAACTGGGCAGCATCTATGCTCTAATCGCTCTGGGCTACACCATGGTTTACGGCATTCTGACCATGATCAACTTCGCCCACGGTGATTTGTTCATGGTCGGCGCTTTTTTCTGTTTTCTGATTGCCGTCTATCTCAAATTGTCCTTTGTCCCGACACTGCTTTTATCCATGCTGGGTGTGGCCTGCCTGGGTGTGGTCATCGAGCGCTTTGCCTACAAGCCCCTGCGAAGCGCCCCGCGCGTCTCCGCTATTATCACAGCCCTTGGCGTCGGCCTCTTTCTGGAAAACTTTACGCTGGCGCTTTCTCCTTATCCCAAGCATATTCCGCAGCTGTTGGAAAATATCACCTGGACGATCGGTTCGCTATCCATTTCTTCTTTGCAGATTATCGTCATTGTCCTATCGCTTTGCCTGATGTTTATTCTGGACTTTATCGTCCATCACACCAAGGCGGGCATGGCCATGCGCGCCATTTCGTGGGACAAGACCATTGTTCCGCTAATGGGGGTGTCGGTGAATAAAATCATCTCGCTTACGTTCGCCATCGGCACGGGCCTGGGTGGAGCTGCCGGAGTGATGTACGGTCTGGCTTATCCGGTGATCGATCCCTACATGGGCATCATGGTCGGCTGGAAAGCATTTATCTGCGCTGTGGTCGGCGGTATCGGCAATGTCCGGGGCGCCATGATTGGCGGTTTTATTCTGGGCGCGGTAGAAATCATGGTGGCCGCTTTCTTCCCCTCCACCTACCGCGACGTTGTGGCCTTCACGCTGCTTCTTGTTCTGTTAATTGTCAGACCATACGGCATCCTGGGCAAGCCGCAGCCGCAAAAGGTGTAGCGATGTCTTCCATCAAAACCACATACCATGCTCTTCTTGCAAAATGGCACACCCTTACCGGCCATAAGCTTTTCTGGCCGGTTTTCATGGC
Source organism: Smithella sp. (assembly GCA_039679815.1). Taxonomy (GTDB): domain Bacteria; phylum Desulfobacterota; class Syntrophia; order Syntrophales; family Smithellaceae; genus UBA8904. The sequence continues at coordinate 7,350 of JBDKUG010000142.1, read as the reverse complement.
TGCGGGTCTGGCATTTTGTATCGCTGTTGACACGTTTGATTTTGTTGATTTATACCTGCAGCTGATTTTGATTTATGTAGGCATCAATATCATTCTCACCGTCAGCCTGAATCTGATCAACGGCTATATGGGTGAATTCTCCGTGGGGCATGCAGGTTTCATGGCTGTCGGCGCTTATGTTGCCTCCCTGTTAACCGTCCATGTATGTCCTGCGGGAGCACAAAATCTTTTTTTCCCGCTGGCGATCCTGGCGGGCGGCATCGGTGCTGCGCTCGTCGGTTTCCTGGTGGCGATTCCGTCTTTTAAGACTCGCGGTGATTATCTGGCCATTGTTACGCTGGCTTTCTGCATGATTGTCAAATCCATCCTGGAAAACATCGATGCCGTCGGCGGACCGCGCGGCTTGCTGGGCATGGAAAAACTCACCACGCTTCCCTGGGTCTTTTTCTGGACCGCGCTTTCCGTCTGGGTGATTCGCAACCTGGTTTATTCCAATTTCGGACGGGGCGTTTTGTCCATCCGCGAAGATGAAATCGCCAGCGACCTGATGAGCGTCAACACTCGCCAGGTCAAAATCATCGCCTTTATCGTTTCTTCTTTTTTCGCGGGAATTGCCGGAGGCCTGTTTGCCCATGCGCTGCAATTTATCAACCCGCGTATGTTTGACATTCTTAAATCCACCGATATTCTGATCATGGTTTATCTGGGTGGCATCGGGTCGATTTCCGGATCGATCATTGGTGCGGTCATCTACACCATCCTTCTGGAAGTCCTGCGTCCGATGGGTATCTGGCGGATGGTGCTCATGCCGCTGATGCTGGTGCTTTTGATGATCTACCGTCCGCGCGGCATCATGGGCATGAAGGAGGCCCGGATGTTTACGCCCCTTCGCGATCTGGTGACGGAAAAATTATGGCGGCAAAAGAAAAAGGAGGCCACGGATGCCACTCCTTGAAATCTCTAAAATCACACATCGCTTTGAGGGGCTTTGCGCGGTATCCGACTTCAACCTGGTTTTAAAACCGCATGAGCTTATCGGCATCATCGGACCCAACGGGGCGGGGAAGACCACGGTCTTTAACCTGATTACCGGCGTCTACCGCGCAACCGAAGGCAGCATCAAGCTGCAGGGGAAGGAACTGGTCGGCCTGACGCCGCACCAGATTACCCGGTCGGGCATTGCCCGCACATTTCAGAACATCCGGCTCTTCAAGGAACTGTCCGTGCTGGACAACGTCCGCATCGCGCATTACGGTCAGATCGACTACACGCCGGCCGAAGCGCTTCTGCACATCGGCCGCTTCCGCGCCGAAGAAAAACGCATTACCAGCCTGGCACTCGATTTATTGGCGATCTTCAAGCTTGATGAGTCCGCCAATGAAAAAGCCAAAAACCTGCCATACGGCTTGCAGCGCCGCCTGGAAATTGCCCGGGCACTGGCTACCGAACCCAATCTTTTGCTTCTGGACGAACCGGCCGCCGGCATGAACCCCAACGAAATTATGCAGCTGATGGATTTCATTCGCTGGATTCGTAAAACGTTTTCCGTGACAATCATTTTGATAGAACACCAGATGCGTCTGGTGATGGGCATTTGCGAACGGCTTGTTGTGCTTGATTTTGGCGCAACCATCGCTCAGGGGCTGCCTGCCGAAATTCGGGCGAACCCGAAAGTCATGGAAGCTTATCTTGGTGAGGAGGTCGCTTCATGACCAACCCCGATTGCCTCCTGTCCGTTACCAACTTAAGCGTCTCGTACGGCAGCATCAAAGCCGTAGATGCTATTTCCTTTGAAGTCGCGCGCGGAGAAATCGTCACGCTCATCGGCGCCAATGGCGCAGGTAAATCATCCATCCTGCGGGCCATTTCCGGCCTGATTCACTATCAGGGCGCCATTCGATACGCAGGGAAAGATTTGAAAAACATTGCCGCCGATCGGATTGTCGCCGCAGGCATCGCCCACGTGCCGGAAGGACGCGGCATTTTTGGCAACCTAACTGTGCTGGAAAATCTCAAGCTTGCCTGTTGGCAACGCAAAGACAAAGCTAAAATTGCCGCCGATCTGGAACGCGTGTTTGAATTATTCCCCCGCCTCAAAGAACGAGGCAAGCAACTGGGCGGCATGCTCTCCGGCGGCGAACAGCAGATGCTTGCTGTGGGCCGCGCGCTCATGACCGATGCGCCAATGCTTCTGCTTGACGAACCATCCATGGGGCTCTCGCCCGTTTTAGTGCGCGATATTTTCAAGATCATAAAGGAAATAAATCAGGCGGGGAAAACCATATTGCTCGTCGAACAAAACGCCAACATGTCTTTACACATCGCCTCGCGCGGCTACGTACTGGAGACCGGCCGTATCGTTCTTTCCGGTACCGGCAAAGAACTGACAGGGAATCCCCGCGTCAAAGAGGCCTACCTCGGCGGGTGAACCTTTTAGAATTGCCGGTTGCGATAGGCCGCAACCCGTAACCTGATTTCCGGCAGGTACGGTTCAATGTGATTATAAACCATCTTCATTGTGGTACAGTATTCGCTGATATTCTTATACCCGGCATCCGGACGATATCTAAACCTGGTACAATCACCCTTGCAGAATGAGGCAACACGGCATCCCATGCATTCTTCTGAAAGATCAGCTTTGAGAGAAGCGAATACGGACCTCAGCGGACTCATCATAATGGTACGAATATCATTTTGCATCAGGTTGCCTATTTTCCATTCCTCAAAGACAAAAAAGTCGCAGGGGTAACAGTCGCCGTTATGTTCTACAACCAGATAGCTGTTGCATATATTATTGTAGCAGCAGGATGCCTTAACGCCGTCAACGAGGTACAGCAGCATATCTTCGAAAAATCTGATCGATACGTTAAAGAAGTCCTTTTTAAACCATTCATCAAATAACGTAATGTAAAATTCACCGGTTTCCTCTCCATGCACAGAGAATGGCTTCAGCGCACCGGAACAGGAATCATTTTCAAAACAATTAATAAATTGAATAAACCTAAAATCATGAGACCGGAAAAAATTATACAGATTCAGCGGTGACTTGACATTCCGGTCGGTCAGCAGGCACAGGATATTGAACTGAACATCATGCTTTTTCATCAAGCCGATGCTCTTTATTACCTCTGTAAAGGTGCCTTTTTGTACATTATCCTTTCGATAAAAATCATGAATATCGGCGGGACCATCCAGACTGATGCCGACTAGAAAATTTTCCTGACGCAGAAATTCGCACCACTGATCATCCAGGAGCAAGCCGTTGGTCTGCAAAGAATTTTCAATGACCTGTCCGGGACGGGCGTACTTTTTCTGGAGTGCAACAACGTCGCGGAAAAAATCCAGGCCCATCAGCAGCGGTTCCCCTCCCTGCCAGCAGAAGCTGTTGTGCGGCGCATCTGCCCAGAGCGTTTTGCGGATCACGCTCTGGGCCACCGGGCGGCTCATTTTCGTCGGCATTGACGGATAAACGTCTCTAACGCGCCGGTAGAAGCAGTACGTGCAGGAAATGTTGCACAGGCTGGAGGCCGGTTTCAGAAGCAAAGATATCGATTGGAGGGCCGTGTGTTTTTTCATGAACAGACGATGACCGTGTTTCTGTTTCCCGTTAATCCAGGAATCCCCGCGGGTTATTTTTAGCCGCCTTTTCCCATTCTCCGAGCATGCCCTCCAGTTTTTTGGCGACATCGGGATAGGTGGCGATGACATTGTAGCTTTCGCCCGGGTCAAGGGAAAGATCGTAAAGCAGCGGCCATCTGTCTCCCAGTGCCTTTTTTCCCATCCTGCTGGGAATATATTCCGCATCGAGGGGTGTCGGCCAGACATACCTGTTTAATCTTCTCAGGTACTTCCATTTTCCGAAGCGCACGCCTTCAAGCTGGTCATAATGATAGAAATAGACAATGTCGTGCGGCGAGACGGGATCACGTCCGGAAAGAAGGCCTTCGATGTTCTTCCCGTCGATAATCCGGTCGGACGGCTGTTCGATTCCCGCCAGTGTCAGGAGAGTGGGGAAAATGTCCAGGTTGACGGCCACTTCAGAGGACACCTGACCCGGCCGGATATGCCCCGGCCATTTCGCAATAAAAGGCACCCTGAATCCGCCTTCGTAGCTTTGTCCCTTGCGGCCTCTGTAAACGCCCGGACTTCCTTCATACCAGGGGCCGTTGTCGCTGGCAAAGAAGATGAGCGTGTTTTGTTCTATCTTCAGCTCCTGCAATTTTTTGGTGATTTCTCCGACACTCCAGTCGATTTCTTCGACGGCGTCGCCGAATTTTCCGGCTTTTGATTTTCCGGCAAAACGCTCTGATGCATACAGCGGCTGGTGCGGAAAAGTATGGGCAAAATAGAGGAAAAACGGTCCGCCCTTTGACTTTTCAATGAAGGCCAGCGCTTCCCGGGTATACATGCCGGTCAGCCTGGCCTGGTTGTCTCCGATGTCCGCTTCCAGCTGTGTTTCATTGCGAAAGAGCGGACAGGGCTGCATGTCGTTACTGTGCGGGACGCCCAGGTACTGGTCAAAGCCATGCCTCAGCGGATTGAATTGAGGATCACGGCTGTAGTCGCCCAGGTGCCATTTCCCCACCATCGCAGTGCTGTAACCGGCAAGCTTCAAGGCTTCGGCAATGGTAATTTCCTTGCTGGAAATTCCCGCGGCGACATAGTCCTCATGCTGATCAAAAGATCCCATCGGTGTGGACATATAGGCGATTTCCCTTTCGAGTTTGCGCAAAAACGGATTATCAGCCGGATAAGGATTGCCGATGATGCCTGTCCTGAACGGATAGCGTCCGGTCAAGAGTCCCGCCCGCGATGGCGCACATACGGCATTGCACGCGTAATAGTCGGTAAACTTCATCCCGTCACGGGCAAGCCCGTCGACGTTGGGGGTGCGTATCACTCTATTGCCATAGCAGCCCAGGTCGCCGTAGCCCAAATCGTCGCAGTAGATGATTATTACATTTGGTTTTGGGGCCGAAGGATTCGCGATTTTCAGTGTCTTAAGTCGGGAGTCGTTGGGGTATGCCCCGTAGAGATCATCGATTGATTTACTGCTGAAGAGTTTGTAACCGGCAGTGCCGACCACGGCAACACCGCCGACAACCAGTCCGGCACGAACAGATTTTTTTATCAGATCTCGTCTGGAGATTTTTTCAACCATGTCTTTTTCCTCCCATGTCATCAGACAGCTGAAGGATGATTTGTGATTTGGGTCAGGTCCTGAAATATAAGCTTTCTGAGCGTTGGTGGATCACATCAATGATTGGTGAGCTTTACGGCCGTAAACACGTTCAAAGGCTTTGCAGAACGGGCAAAGGTCGCCCTCAATCTTTTGGACAAACCAGAATGCGGCACCCTGCTGTTTTTTACGGGCATGTTTGCATACCGGGCAGCTGACACAGACCTTGGCCATTTTGCGGTCCCTGTCTGTAATTTTATTCTTTCCAGATTTTCCAGTCGTCTTCTTTTTTGACATTATTTAATTCCTCATGAGCGCTTTTGCTGACAGGATAATCGTATTGTTGATTCAGTCATGTTTCAGAACGATTCCTCCCACTATATTGGATACACTTTCACAGACATCAATTGCTTGTTCCAGCCGCTCAAAGATTTCTTTCCATTTGAGCAGTTCGATGGCGTCTTGTTCTTTGATGAAAAGGTTAGTGATAATGGTTCTTAAAAGGACGTCTCCCGCATTTTCCAGAGTGTGGATTTCCACGCAGCCGTCCAGAATCATCTGGCTGTTTTTCATATTGCGCAATCCGTGAACGACATTCTTTATTTTTTTAATCGCCCGAGAGAGAATTTCCGCCTGCTTGATAATTTCATCATCCGGCCTTTTTACCTTATACATATGGAGGCGGATTGCGACCCCTTCAATGTGGTCCAGGATGTCATCCATTTTATTGACCAGCGCGTATATGTCTTCACGATCGAGCGGGGTCAGGAAGGTTTTGTGCATTCTTTCGTATGTTTTGTGAGCAATGCCATCTGCTTCATGCTCGATTTCTTTGAGCCGGGAAACCCTGGCAGCGGAGTAATTATGAGTTCGGGTCATTTCAAGGAAGAATTGACCGCCTTCGTCAATCTTGTTTGCAAGTTGTTCAAAATAATCAAAGAAACTATCTTCTTTAGGAAAAAGGCGCACGATAAACTTCTCCTTATAAATTCCCCCAACGTTGGCATTCACGTTCACGGGGTCTTTTACCACATGTTCAGTTTGCCGTCAGCAATTTTCATCAGTTCCGGGAGATATGTTTTGCAAGCATCCTACATTCCCGGGTTAATGTAACGAGGTTGGCGGGGCGATGACCATTGCCTCATAGAGTTCTATCTGTTTCTTGGTTACTTCACCTATGCGCCGTTCATAACCGGGGTGCTCAAAGCATTCAATGATGTCCAATTCATCAAGAAGTTCATGCATGGTATATTTTTTAAAAAGATTCCCATCCTGCATCTTCTTTTTAAGATAAGAAAGATAAATCAGGGCAATAAACTCCACAAACAGCTTGCCGTCCAGACTTTGATCGGATGATACCGCCGTGCGGTTGAAATTCAGTCGCTCTTTCAGATTTCCGAATGCCTTTTCTACAAGATCCTTGTTCCGGTATATTTCCAGAGCAGCAATAGCCTCCTTGACTTCATTGCTGAGTAAAACAAAAAACCCATAGTTCTTTCTTGCCTCGGCGAGGGCATCTTCCCTGGCGGTAACCTTTGTCCCTCTTACCGGGGTTGTCGTCACATCGAAATATTTGGTGTAGAGCCTGTCGTGTTCCGGCAAGGTTGTTCCGTTCTCCAATTCCTCCTGCAGCCGACAAAGCAGGGCGTTGAAATTCTTTTCATCCTCCAGGGCCCGTTCACTGTTAAAATAAATATGCATATACATCCGCCGTTTCTCTTTCAGGATATTACCCTTGTAGGGACGCTCCCGGGAATAGTCCCAGTCTATTTTCGCGGTAACGGCATAGAGATCATGTTTCTGATGATAGTTCGTCCATGTCCGGATGGAATCACGCACGCCATCCAGTTCGTTCGTTACGAACCTCAGCGACTTTTTCGCGGCAATCAGGAATTTCAGATGATGATGGTAAAAGTCATTGATATTTGCCTCGCTGTAGAATCCCCTGTCCATGACCAGCTTGATCTTGTCGTACCCGAAAACATCCATGTCGGCCAGAAGATTCCTGACGGTCTTCACATCGGGTATATTCCCTGCAAGCTTCCGGTAATAAAAAGGAAGGTTGGATTCTTCGCCAAACAGCATGGCAAGATTAATCTGGGGAAGAGGTTCATGGTCTTTGTTCATCCCGTACCGGACCTGCTTTAAACACCGGGAGTAGCTCGATATGG